>NZ_JBFUKC010000020.1:0-55372 GCF_056401045.1 Rhizorhabdus sp. P4_G6
GTCAACGGCAATCTCGGCAATGATGTTATCGACGGAGGGCTCGGCAACGATTCTCTGCGCGGCGGTCGAGGTAACGACTCGATCGTCGGCGGTGAGGGAAACGATGTGATCAGCGGCGACCTCGGCGTTGATAATCTCACCGGGGGCGCCGGCGTGGACTATTTCATCTTCGGCGGGAACTCTGCCAAATTCGAGAGCGCGTCAGCCGATGTCATCAGCGACTTCCAGGATGGTGCCGATCGACTGCACGTCGGGTATAACCCGGTGGCCATCCTGACCGGATCGGTGCAATCCTCTTTCACCGCTGCGGCCGCCGCGGCACAGCAACTTTTCAACGGGCACGCTGGCGATGGCGAAGTGGCCGCGTTGGCGGTCGGGAACGATACCTTCCTTTTCTATTCGAGTACGGGCAACGGCACGGCAGATTCGGCGATCCAGATCGCCAACCTGGCGCCGGGCGCGGTGACGGCCTCCGATTTCATATAGATCAGGATCGCATGCACGGCCATCTAGTCTCGAATAGACCGGATAGCGATCCCGAAGCTATCTATCTTTAAAATAAATACGGGCGAATAGTGACATAATATAAGGAAGTGTACGATGAGTATTCTTCATATCCGTCAATGGGGACATTATCAATTTTGCGTCATACGAAGTGCGGTCGATCCGTACATGAATACGGGCGCATCCAGATGGACGGGTACTGTCGCACTCCTCATCGTGGTCACGGTGATTTGGGAAATTGCGACGACCCAGGGCTAGCCTGCCTGCGTTCTTGTGATTTAGTTCGGCAACGGTCACGCTTGGAAACTTAGAGTTACACACAGTGCACATGTGAAAACAATCTGAATGGCGCCTACTGCTGGCTCTCTACACCAGCGTCAGGCTCGATCCATGCGGAAGACAATGCAGCCCGTCATCCTGATCGGCCCTGTAGGCCGGTGCGCAAGATCCGTTCCGAGCCTTGCGGCCGGCGCTTGACGTGAAGCGGCCGATCCGCTGGCTGCCCTCCCTCAATGCCCGGGCGGAGGCATTCGCCATCATCGGTGGCATCGCCGCTGTAAATGCTCTGGCCGGCAAGCTGGCGACCGCGTTGCACGGCCAAAGCCTGGCAAGCGCACTGCTCTCGCTAGGCGGGGTGAGTGCGATCATCTGGTTCGCCCTGATCGTCATGCTTGTGATTGCCGGCAAGACCGACAAGGTCGAAGCGCTGGCGCCGCTGGACCGACCGGTGCTCGCGTCGATGGCGATCCTAGCCGCCATTCCGTTCAATTTMGGCGGCGCCATCGCTGTGCTTCTCGGCGGAGCCTACCTCCTCGCCACATCGGCGAGCGCATCGGCGACCCGGCGCGTCGCGGTCGTCATGGTCGCGCTCACGGGGCCGCTGATCTGGGGGCGTCTGCTGCTGGCTTTTTTTGGGCCGATGTTGCTCGGATGGGATGCCCATCTCGCTGCCGCCATCGCAGGCTCGAGCGTACAGGGTAATGTCGTCGACCTGTTCGGCGGCGCCGGTCGCTTATATGTCGCTCTCGGCTGCTCGTCGCTGCACAATATGTCGCTGTCCAYATTGCTGTTCGTGGTGGTCACTCAGATGCTGCAGCTGAGGCTTAGCCCGGCACTCCTCTCGGTCTGTGTCGCGTCGGCAGCCGCCATGGCGATCGTGAACATCCTGAGACTGGCGACGATCGCGCGCTTTCCCAGCCACTTCGAATATTTCCATGTGGGGCAGGGCGGGGCTCTGTTCGGCCTGGCGAGCTTCGCGGCGGCAATCGCAGTGACAGGAGTAGGCGTTGTCGCTGTCACGCGCCATCATTAGCCCGGCGGCGATCATGGCGTTGCTGATCGCCACGGTCGCTCCGAAGCTGTGGCTCCAGCAGCGATCGACCCATGTCGACGAGTACCATCTCAGCCGTGACATCGCGGCGACCCTTCGAGCGAGGGGCTTCTCGATCGATATGGAGAGCTTTGCTCCTGGCCCGGCCGTTGCCGCTACGCTGGGCCCATGCCGCCTGTTGATCCGTAACGGCGATCGCGCGCGTGAGTTGGGAACCTTGTTCGAGATGGAAGGTGCCGCCGTCGGTCCCCTGACGATCGGTTATCGGGGAGTCTGGAAGCCTGGCCCTGCCGCTGCCCGGGCGATCGTGGAACGCTTCACGCAAGACAGCGCCGCTCGTCTGGGCTTCTTCTTCGCGCGGCCCGCAGTGCTCGCTGTAGCGCAGAGCCGGCGTTGTCCTGAATTGCGCCACCTGCTGGACTCGATAAGCGCGCATTCCGCGCCGGCTACGCAATAGATCGGAAGTGAGGCTGTCGCCCGGCTGCCTTCGAACGCTGCGGCACAAGTATTACTCCCCATGCGGATGCCCGCCCCTGGAGCGGATGATGTATCCAGGTCACGGCATTGCCCTGCCATGCGGCTGAAAAGCTCCGGCCGCATCGTGCTGACAGGCCGCGCGTTCCCCCCTTTGACCCGCGCGGCCTGTCACACATCCGTCGGGCAGCGGCGCCATGCTCTCGCAGGGGCGACGGTAGGATCGCCAACCGTCGTTGAGCCGATCCCATCCCATCCAAATCGCAGAAGTGAATGGATGAGATGCGAAGCCGCGCCCAAAGCGCAACTGCACCTTACCCCTGGAGATTTCCGCCAGACCGCAAAATATGACCTTTATGGAGGGGCTGTGCGGCAATCCAGGTGGATAGAACTGCCAAATAGATGAATGTTATTTTGTAATTGATGATAGCAAGTAAACTGGAAAGATTGGRGTTGGATCGGTTGTATCGAGTGCAGAATGGTGAGTCGATCAACCCAGAATCGTTAACTAACATAGATTAGGCGTAAAGATATTGGTGGATAGAATGGCGCGTGCTAGATGGCGGTGAGGTTCAGTGTAAGCTTAGCTGTCTAAATCGGGGTATTCCTTTTGGGTCGATACACAGCCGCAGCAGGGATGCGACTAGGCTCGGACGTGCCGGTCAGACGTGAGGGTTCATCGACCTTCCCGGATTCGCTTCCTGGGCAGATCTTCGTATCTGTCTTGAGCAATTCGGAAATGAGAAGGGCCAGCCTGGCTCAGATGCTCGGCGCCCACGGTTTCTCGGTCGAGACTGATGCGCTGACGCAAGGAGCGCCACGCGTTGCGCGGAGCAGCAGGGCGGAACATGTCATCCTGATCGATAGTCTTGCTGATGCGTTCGGCCTCGCCTCCGTCGCGGACATTCGTATGCGCGAACCCGACGCGAGGATAGCTCTGTTGAGCGACCACTGTGAGCCGGCCGAGCTGCAGAACGCCTTCGCCGCCGGCGTGGACGCCGTGATCCTGTGGAGCGTCAAGCCCGGCGCGCTGGTCTTGATGATCCCGCTGCTCGCCGGCGGTGAGAAATTCATACCTTCGCCACTGGTAGGGTCGCTGGCAGCGATGCTGGGAACGCGCGGTGGTCAGTCGATGGTGGCCAGCCATGCCGGACTTTCGACGCAGCAACTCGATATCTTGCGGTGCCTGGCTGACGGTGCCTCCAACAAGGTGATTGCGAACCGTCTCAGCATCGGGGTCGCGACGGTGCGCGTTCAGGTGCGGACGATCCTGCGCAAGCTGAACATCCTCAACCGCACGCAGGCGGCGATCTGGGCAACCAGGAACGTCGCGATAGCCGGCTTGGCGACCAGCCTTCTCAGCTGACCAAGAGCGGCGGAGCTATAGCGATTTCCAGTCAGGTGAAATCATCTTGCAACTGGGAACTCCCGATAAAATAGCAACATGGGGCGGCCGACCCGGCGCAATCGGGTTGGCAGCCGCTCTAGGAGTCGAGGGCGGCCACGCGCAGCCTGGGCACCGCCGGCTTGCGATCGAATGCCTCCGCCGAAGCTCGTCCGATGCCGGTGTAGCTCATGCCGGCGCGGCGGACTTCATGATCCGGATAGATATTCCGCAGGTCGACGAGGACAGGGTCGTTCATCAAGGACGCG
Source organism: Rhizorhabdus sp. P4_G6 (assembly GCF_056401045.1). NCBI lineage: Bacteria > Pseudomonadati > Pseudomonadota > Alphaproteobacteria > Sphingomonadales > Rhizorhabdaceae > Rhizorhabdus > Rhizorhabdus sp. P4_G6. Next base: position 3,962 of record NZ_JBFUKC010000020.1, read on the forward strand.
ATGCGTCGCAGGTCGAGTGCACGGAACTCGTCCCATTCGGTGACGATGACTATGGCGTCCGCGTCCTCGGCGGCGGCATAGGGATCGGACAGGAACGCCACGTCTTTCATGAGCGGCCGTGCCTGTTCCGCGCCCTCAGGATCATAGGCTTGCACTATCGCCCCGGCATCCTGAAGCGCCTGAATGAGCGCGATCGACGGAGCATCGCGCATATCGTCGGTATTGGGCTTGAAGGTGAGGCCGAGGATCCCGACCAGCTTGCCGCGCACGTCGCCGCCCATGGCGCGAATGACCTTGCGTCCCATCGCCCGCTTGCGGACGTCGTTCACCTTCACCACCGATTCCACGATCCGGAGCGGGGACCCGAAATCCTCCGACGTCTTCAGCAGCGCCAGCGTATCCTTCGGAAAGCAGGATCCGCCATAGCCGGGGCCGGCGTGCAGGAATTTGGTGCCGATGCGGTTGTCCAGCCCGATGCCACGCGCCACGTCCTGTACGTCTGCACCGACGGCCTCGCTGAGATCCGCCATCTCGTTGATGAAGGTGATCTTGGTGGCGAGGAAGGCATTTGCTGCATATTTGATCAGTTCGGCAGTTCTCCTGCCGGTGAACATCAGCGGCGACTGATTGATGTGCAGTGGCCGATAGAGTTCCTGCATGACCTGGCGAGCTTCGGGGTCGTCGGTTCCCACGACGATCCTGTCCGGGCGCTTGAAGTCCTCTATTGCGGCGCCTTCCCGCAGGAACTCGGGATTGGATACCACCCAGGCCGCTGCCGAAGGCGCTTCTTGCCGAATGATGCGTTCGACGTCATCGCCTGTTCCCACAGGCACGGTCGACTTGGTGACGACCACCGTCCGGCCGACCAGAGCGCGCGCGATTTCGGTGGCGGCGGCGAAGACATAGCTCAGGTCGGCATGGCCGTCCCCCCGACGGGATGGCGTCCCGACCGCGATGAACACTGCATCCGCCTGAGCTACCGCCGGCGCGATGTCCGTCGAGAAGGAAAGCCTGCCCGCCTCGACATTGCTGGCGACGAGCGTCGCGAGACCGGGTTCGTAGATGGGCATGACACCGTTTTTCAGGGCTTCGATCTTGTCGATCGCCTTGTCGACGCAGACGACGATATGGCCGAAGTCCGCCAGGCAGGCGCCAGAAACGAGGCCGACATAACCAGTTCCGATCATCGCGATGCGCATAAGATAACCCCTTGGCTGATCAGGTGGTTCAGATTTGATGATATTCGCGGAACCACGACACGAACTTCGGCGCGCCTTGAGCGAGCGTAGTGGCGGGCCTGAACCCCAGGTCGCGCTCGATCGCGCTGATGTCGGAGAAAGTGTTCTTCATGTCGCCGGCCTGCATCGGCCGCATTTCGCGAATGGCGGGGCGTTCGCAACATTGCTCCAGCACGTCGATGAAATGGCCCAGGCGTTCCGGTCTGCTGTTGCCAATATTGTAGATTGCGTGCGGCGTGCGGCTGCCGCCGGCCTTCTCGAGCCCGTCATCCGCTGGCGGATGATCGAGCGCAGCGATCACGCCGCTGACGATATCGTCGATGAAGGTGAAGTCGCGACCCATGTCGCCATTGTTGAAAACCGAGATGGGTCTCCCGCGCAGGATGGCGTCGGTGAACAGCCAGGGCGCCATGTCGGGGCGGCCCCAGGGTCCATAGACGGTGAAGAAGCGCAGCCCGGTTTGCGGCAGCCTGTAGAGGTGCGCGTAGGTTTCACTCATCAGTTCGTCGGCGCGCTTGGTCGCTGCGTAGAGCGAGAGCGGCTGGTTGACCTGGTCCTGGACACGGAAGGGAAGGGTCGCGTTGCCGCCATAGACCGACGACGACGAGGCGTAGACGAGCTGGCGGGTTTTGCGGCTGCGGGCCAGTTCGAGGATGTTGAGGTGTCCCACCAGGTTGCTCTGCGCATAGGCGCGAGGGTTTTCGAGGGAGAAGCGGACGCCCGCCTGCGCGCCCAGGTGGACGATCCGGTCGAAGTCATCGCCTGCCAACGCTGCGTCGAGCGCGGTATGATCGGCAAAGTCGCAGGCCGAAAAGCTGAAGTCGCCGCCGGCAGCTTCTATGTTGCAAAGCCGATCATGCTTGAGGTCCACGGAATAATAGTCATTGAGATTATCGAGGCCGATGACGCGCTCGCCGCGCTCCACCAGACGGATCGCGCAGTGCATGCCGATGAACCCCGCAGCACCTGTCACTAAAACCGCCATCGAATACCCCATATGTGCGAATGCTCGATCCGTGCGCAGCTGCGATGCTCGGGGAGTTCGATGTCTTCCAGCACCACAAGGCGGATCGGCCGGTTGATGCTGTAGCGCAGAAACGGCGGAATTCAGCCTGCCCATCGGCGCAGGTGCGCAGCCGAGGAGGAGTAGTGCTTCTGCGGTACCGGGGTCGACCGGAAGCATCTGCGATCTCGGACCAGGCTATGCTGCGCTTGTTTCGATGCGCAGAGCAGCACAAAGGGCTGATCCATATGTTTAACTTATGATGTCCTATCGCCCGTTCGGCCGCAGCAAACCGGTCGCGCCGGCTCAAAGTCCTAGCGTAGGTTAAGCCAATCCTTCCCAGAGATGACCGCCGCCGGCTGCAGGCGGCACTATCACGGGAAGGGGCAGGGCATGGCACTGTACACAGGTACTACGAGCAACGATTCCATCATCGGAACCATCGGCGTCGACACGATCAGCGGCCTGGCGGGCAATGATGTGGTGCGGGCCGGTGGCGGCAATGATTACATCAATGGCGGCGAAGGCAATGACAGCCTCTTCGGCGAAGCGGGCAATGATTTCATAAAGGGCAGCGTCGGAGCCGATTTGGTCGATGGCGGCGACGGCAACGATTCCCTGGACGGGGCGCTGGGAATGGACCACCTTGTCGGCGGCCTGGGCAACGACGTGCTTTCGGGGGGTGACGATGCCGATCTGCTGGAAGGCGGCAGCGGCTACGATCAGATCCTGGGAGATGCCGGTAACGATACGCTTAGCGGCGGCGGGGACCGCGATTATCTCGACGGTGGCTATGGCAATGACCTCATCTATGCGGGGGACGGAGACGACGGCTTCTTCAACGAGATCAATCCCGCGACCGGGAAGCTCACGACCCAGGCGGTCGGCGGCGGTGCGGGCAATGACACGATCTTCGGCGAAGCGGGCAACGATAGCCTGAAAGGACAGGCTGGCGATGACCATGTTCATGGTGGCCTCGGCGCAGACCGGGTGGACGGCGGCGATGGCAACAACCTGATGACGGGCGGAGAAGGCAACGACACCCTCTCGTCCGAATATGGCATGGACACCCTGTCCGGCGGCACCGGCAACGATAATTTGCAGGCCGGTGCCGGCGATGACCGGCTCGACGCTGGCGACGGCAACGACTCGGCGAACGGCGAAGCAGGCAACGACATCATATATGGCGGCGCCGGGACCGACCTGTTGCTCGGGGGAGCCGGCGACGACCAGATTCACGGCGATGGCGGCTTCGACAAATTGTTCGGGGAGCTCGGCAGTGACCGGCTCTGGGGCGGCAGCGACGCCGATTGGTTCGTGTTCAAGGGGGCCGGGGCTCTCGATGGCGGCGACCATATCGAGGACTTCGAGAACGGCCTGGATCATATCGTCCTCGAGAAGCTCGGTGTCGGGAGCTACCGGGCCGGCGGCGGTGCAGGCACCGTTTACGCCCACGACCTGGCGAGCGGAGCAGTAGGGCTCGACGTCGTCACATCGACCGGCATCAAGATGAGCATCGTCGTCGAGGATCCCGCCGGCACCCTGAATGCCGCAAGCTTCTCGGCTGCGGATTTCATCTTTGCCTGAGCCGGGCGGCGTAACACCTACCATAGCGTAGCTCGTGGGCAAGGCGCAAAGCACGCCTTTCGAGCGGCCGCGATGCCTCCTCCGAGGCCGAATGATCTCGGAAGAGTGATGTTTTGCCGAAAAACTGCGCGATATGGTGCTCCCTCGACCGCTCCGGAAGGACGGGTTGGGGGAGCATCTCCATCGTGGCAACGAATGCCGAGCAGAGCGTATCGACGAGGACCATGGTCACCGACGGCCCGGCGAGGCCGGAGGCGCGGACCGGCTCGGCCGAGTTCAACGTCGCTGCCCACGGGCTGCGCGGCGTAGCGTCGGTGCTGGTCCTCGCGGCCCATATCGCCGGCGGCACCGCCCGCCATATCTATGCCGGCAATGCGAACTATGTCTCGCTGGTCGAGCATCCCTGGTATCTCGGCACATTCGGCGTCGAGATTTTCTTCGTGATCAGCGGGTTCGTGATCCTGCCGAGCGTCATGAAATATAGCCTGGGCGAATTCGCGCTGCGCCGGTTCGTGCGCATCTATCCGCTGTTCTTCATATTCTCGCTCTTCTTCGTGGCGCTCAACGCCGTGACGAACGCCTATCCGAATCTGAACGACCTGCGCACGGTCATCGCCGGCCTGCTGTTCGTGAACCTTTTCACGGGCACGGAGCAGCTGACGCCCAATGCATGGAGCCTCAGCTTCGAGATATGCTTCTACGCGCTTACCGCGCTTGTGGTGGCATATGGAGTCAAGCGCCGCACTGCCGTAGCCGGCGCCCTGTCCGTCGGCGCTGCCCTGGCGTTCCTCATCGCCTTCCCGATCACCTGCTATTTCATCATCGGGCTGGCCCTGCGGCTCAGCTTCAGGCCCCATCGACAGGCGACGGCGGTCTCCCGGGTCGCCGAGGCGGCAAGCCTCGCACTGGTCATCTGGTTCGCCAGCCGCGCCCATTTCGACTATACGACATGGTCGCAGTTTCAGGACCCGGTGGTGCTGCCGATCCTCGTTTCGCTCAGCACCTATTTCTACCTTGCCTTGCAGCAAGGCAGCCTTACGGCCGGGGCGCTGGACAGGCCGGTCTTCCGCTATATCGGAACCGTGAGCTACAGCCTCTACCTGGTGCACCCCTTCGCCTATTTCGTGCTTCGCGCGATGTTCGTGCGCTACGGCCTGTTCACCGACAACATTGCGCTCTCGATGGCATTGTTCGCGATCGCGGTGTTCGCGGCGTCCTTCCTGCTGACCCATTTCGCACATGCGCTGTTCGAGCGCTGGCCCTATCAGCGGGTGTTCCATCAGGCGGTCTATCGGGAAAAATCGACCTCATCCGCCGCGGCGGCGGCACGCTAATGCCCTCGAACATGCCCATGGCCTGGCCAGACACCGTCGGCGACGAGCCGATGCCACATGCCGTGATCGCTGCGATCTTCCTGTCCAGCTATCTGACATGGCGTCCCTCCCATGACATCATGTTCACCCTCAGCGACGCGCTGTTCCTGTTGGGGTTCGTGCGGCTGGCCTACCGCGACGGCATCCCTCTCGAGCCGTTCCGATTCCTGACCACCATCTGGATGTGCGGCTTCGTGATGTTGGTCTCCGGCCTGCTCATCGGTTCGATCGATGGGCCGGCGCCGTCGCGGTGGCTGATCGTCTCGTGCCAATATCTCTTCGCCTGGGTTGTCCTGCCCATGATCCTTCTGCGGCGATCGCCCGAGCAGAATGTCGCGATGATCAAGGCGATGATATGGGGCGTCTTTGCCGTCAACCTGTTCGGCGCGCTGGTCTATTTCACCTACACCGGAACCTTCGAGGACGCGCAGAACCTGTTCGGGCAGGATTTCCTGTCCGGCGGCCGGCGTCTGGGCGGGTTCACCGGCGATGCCAACTGGAACGGGGCGGTGCTCGCGATGACGGTTCCTTTCGTCATCTTCCTGCGCGCCAAGGGCTATGTCGGGAATGTTGCAACAATGCTGTGGCTCGCGGTCCTCCTCCTGGGAGTGATGCTCAGCGCCTCGTTCACCGCCTTCGTCAGCTGCGTTGCAGCTCTCGCGATTTTCATGGCGGTCGGCAACATCTGGCCAAGTCCGCGATCGGTCGCCGTGGCCGGGGCGAGCGCCCTGTTGGGCTTGGGAGTGTTTGTCGACCTCGGCCTCAGCCTTCCCGCAACCTTCGTCGCCCGCGTGGGCAGGGCCATTGGTAGGGGCGACATATCCGAAGCCGGCACCTATGAAGGCAGGATGCAGCTGATGCGCGAAGCCTGGGGCCTCGTCGAGCAGCATATGCTGGTAGGCGTCGGCGCGGATCAATATCGGGTCATCAGCGCGCTCGGCGCTCCGGTACACAACATGTACCTGCTGCTCTGGGTCGAGGGCGGGCTGATCTCCCTGGTCGGATGGATGGTGCTGCTGGCGGTGCTGCTCGCCGCGGCCGTCAACGCCTATCCGCGCGACCGGCTCGCGACGGCACTGGCCCTGTCGGTGACGTGCAATTTCATCATCGCGTCGATGGCGAGCCCGCACATGTACGCGCGGCTATGGGCAGTTCCGGTCCTGCTTGCCGTCGCCGTCTCGCTGGAATTGACGGTGTTCCCCGCGCGGGCACGGCGGCGGGCGTCCACCCGGCCTGTCGGGCAATTCGGGCGAACCCGTGTCGAGAGCTGATCTTGCGGTAGTTCATGCCGTCGAACCCGCGCTGATGGTCGGCAAGCCATCGCACATCGCGCTGGTGGTCGCGGGCCTCGGCGCCGGCGGCGCCGAACGGGTGATCAGCCTGCTCACCAGCGACTGGGCCGCGAGAGGTCGAATCATAACGATCGTCGCCTTCGATTCTCCTGATGCTCCGATATTTCACCGTCTTCATCCGGCCGTGCGGGTCGTGCGGCTCGGCATTTCCGCAGGGGGATGCAAGCGGCTGAAGGGACTGCGGGCGGTGGTCAGGCGGTATCGGGCGTTGAAGGAAACGCTCGGCGCGCTGAAGCCGGATGCCACCATATCCTTCCTGACGAAGATCAACGTGCTGACCTTGCTCGCTAGCCTGGGCACCGACCGCCGCGTCGTGGTGTCGGAGCGCAATAATCCTCGTCTGCAGCACGCCAGCCGATTATGGACGATCCTTCTCGCACGGCTCCATTGGCGCGCCGATGCGATCGTCATGCAGACTCGTAAAAGCTGCGAGTGCATCGGCACCAAAGCCCGATGCCGGGCTCGCGTGATTCCGAATCCCATCGAGATCGCCCCGGTTATCGGCCCTGTGCGCTCATCCTTCGTCCTGTCGGCGACTGGCCGGCTGACGTGGCAGAAGGGCTTCGATATGCTGATCGACGCCTTCGCGGCGATTGCCGATCGGCATCCACAATGGACGCTGGCGATCTGGGGGGAAGGCGAGTCCCGAGATGCGCTCGAACGGCAGATCAGCGACTATGGTCTCTCCGAGCGGGTCCAGCTTCGCGGCAACAGCCGATCGCCCGGGCACTGGGTGGGACAATCGGACGCCTTCGTGATGTCGTCGCGATATGAAGGCTTCGGCAACGCCTTGGGCGAAGCCATGGCGGCGGGCCTGCCGGTGGTGTCGTTCGATTGCGACTATGGGCCGTCGGAGATGATCCATCACGAGCATGACGGCCTGCTGGTTCCTCCGGATGATGTCGGCGGCCTGGCCGCGGCGTTGGATCGACTATTGAGCGATGCGGATCTTCGCGCCCGCCTGGGAAAGGCGGCATTGGCGACCGGTACGCGGTTCAAGCCGAGTGCCATCATTGGCCAGTGGGATCGGATGTTGACGGATCTCGGGGTGGCGTGAACGCCATCAGCCTGCTGGATTCTGGCGGAGTATGACCCGGTCCCTGCTGGCTCAGCGCTGCGCGATCAGCGCCGTGCTGCGGGCATCGAGGAATTCGTCGAGATTGGTCCAGCCATCGCCGTTCCTGTCGCCCCAGGCATCGAACCGATGCGGATTGAGTCCGTGGGCGTTTTCCCAGTCATCGGCCATGCCGTCTCCATCCGCATCGGGATAAGGTACGCCCGGATCGAGTTCGGGCAACTGGCCGGCGGCTTTGACAATATGTCCGGTGCGAGCGACGACATCGGCGATGATGCGGCGGTCCAGGCTGTCGCGGGGCATCGCACCGGACCCGGCGAGGACTGTGGCATAGGCTTGTTGCGCGCTGCTGGGCTTGACCGTCAGCGGGCAGGGCGGGTTCGATATACGAACCGAGGCGATCCGCTGATTTTCCTTGGCGAGCCCGTCGAAGAGATTCCCCTCCTCGTAGAGCTGCGCAGCACCCTTCGAGCCGACCGACTGGGAGACGAGGCCATGGGCCTGGCCCGCCACTGTGTCCGGGCCGGCACGGAAGTAGTTTCCGACGATGGTGACCGGGGTGCCGCCATAGCTTTCCCATATCTCCGCAAACTCGAACATGCCATTGTACAGGACGTTGTTGACGACCTCCACGCACGAACCGGGCGGGAAGTTGATGTCGGGATTGCGGTCGCCATTATGCGCGCAAAGGTTGCGAATGAAACTGAGCTTCTGGGGACCGACCGGATCGCTGGCCAGCAAGGCGCATTTGTCATGCCGAGGAATGCCCTCGGCGAAGATCGAGTTGGATATCGTCACCTCGTCATTCGCGGCATAGCCGCCGATATTCTCATCGAGCGACCAGGAGGTGCTGACATGATCGATCATTACGCGGCGGCTTCCCTCGATGATGATCGCGCTGTTCGCTTCGCGCTTCTCGCCGCGAAGATCGGGCCGGACCCGGATATGCTGCACGATGACATCGTGCGTGCTCTTTATCACCAGCGGCGTGTATCCGTCGCGTCCGCCGCCATGGGTGAGGATGATGCCGCCGCCTGGCGCGGTCTGACCGGCGATCGTGATGTAAGGGTTGTGGATGATGGGGCGTTCGGTGGTGAAGCGAATCACCCCGGCAACCCTGAAAACGCAGATCCTGGGCCCCGTCATGTCGATGCAGGCGCGCAGCGAACCGGGCCCGGAATCGTCGAGCGTCGTGACCGCGACGACGCGGCCTCCTCGCCCGCCAACGCTGATCCGGCCATAGCCTTCGGCTCCCGGAAAAGAATCCTTCAGGGGCGTCGTGACGACGGCGAAGGGAGGGGACGCCGGCGTCGCCGGACCGCACGCGACCAGCACAGCGCCCATCATCGCGACAGCAACGGAAATGAAGGATTTCAATGGTGCTCTCTCAATAGACCATGTGCAGGCCGAGTGTAGTACGCCAGCGGGCAAATCGCTCGTCTGGATCGTCTGCCGATCGCCGCGAGTGGGTCGTGCCCAGCGACAAGGCGAAGTGGCGGTCCAGCAGGTAGCGTAGTTCCAGCTCGCCGCTCTTATAGCGTTGGTCCTGGCCGATCGAACCGCGATAGTGGACGTCGCGCAGGCCTGCCGAGGCGTGCAGCAGCAGATTGTGGCGAACCTCCTGCTCGACCGTCAGCGTGAAGCGCGTATCCACCCGACCGACCGCACCGGCGCGAATGGTGGCGACATCGCCGCGGAAGCCGTCGATGGACACCGACGTTCGCCGCTGAGGACGCCAGACGAGGCGCGCATTGGCGCCGACGCCATGAAACGAACGCAGCACCGGCGACTTTGGATTGGACTTGAAGACCCCGATGCCGGCATCGCCCTGCAACTTGTCGGCAAGGTCGAACGATACGCCGGTCAATATGCCGGTAGTGGTGGCGTCGCGGTTGACGCCGCTGCGGTCGACGCGAAGCCGCGCATCGCGGTGATTCACATAGGACTCGGCAAATACCGAAATGCGGTGGGTCACCTTGACAAGGCCACGCGCTGCGACCCGATAGGTCAGCAGGTCGCGATCGGCGTCCCGCAGGGGCAGATAATCGATCTTGGTCGCCTGCAGGTCGACGGCCGCACCGAACCTGCCGCCCTGTACGCGGTAGCCGATCTCTCCGGACGTGATGTTCGTCAATGCCGGCGGCCGGGAGCGATCCGTCGTGGCCTCCGGATCGCTGCGGCGTTCGAAGCCACGGTCGAACCTGAGGCTGGCTGACAGAGTTTGTCGCCGGGTCAGGTTCGTCTTCGAGGCGACGCTGCCGCCGAACAGGTTCACATTTTCCCGGCTGTTGTCGATGTAGCGGATGATGTCGCCATGGGCATCGGCGGTGAGATCAAGCGCGGCTCCCTGTCGCTGGATCTCGACCCGCGGGCTGATCGATACGATCTTGTCGTCGACCTTGGCCCTCCGCGTCGCGTAGATGTTGTCGTCATAGGTCGCGTACAGGTCGAGGGTCGGCCGGACAACGACGGATCCGATGATGATCGTTCTCGGTTCATAGCCGGAGCGTGGCAGGCTGGCGACAGACGGGTCGCGGTCCGCGCTGGCGGCGACGGAAGGTATGCCAACACCGAGCACGCTCGCGAGCAGCAGGTGCCGCATCGCGCGCGTGGAGCGCCGCTGGCAAGGCGTGGCCTGATCCGCCAATTAGAACCAGCCTTCCTTGACGATGATCGCATCCCCCGGGAGGATCGGCGTGTCCTGGGTGGCGACACCCCGCCGCGCGGTGCGGGTAACGGTTGCCTGCTTGGTATCCGCACGGAAAGTATAGCCGCCCGCGATCGACACCGCGGTCATCAGCGACATGCCGGGGACATAAGGATATTGGCCCGGACGTTGTACTTCACCGGCGATGAAGAAGGGCCTGTAGGTCTGGACCTGGGCGGTGACCCGCGGATCGATCACCAGATTGCGTGCGAGGACCTTGTCCGCGATCAGCGCTTCAGCCTCGCGCAGGGTTTTCCCGGCGACCGGCACGGCACCGATGATCGGCAACGCGATCGCGCCGGTGTCGTCGACCGCGTAGCTGTTCGCCATCGCGTCGAGCCCGAAGACGCTGACCCGCAATTCGTCGCCCGGACCTAGCCGATAGGCCTCGGGCGCCGCGAGCTCCAGCCTCGGAAGCCCTCCGTCGGAACTCGAACAGCTCGCAAGGAGGAGCGATGTCGCCAGGCTGGCGATCAATTTCGTGCGTCGGGTCATCTTCTAACTCCCTCACGAAGACATGTTGGGTGCATCATCATCCGTGGACCTGCTCGCTGGTCGGCGACGCGCAGGGCCAGTTTGCGAGATTCCGGCCCAATAACCGGCCGAGTTCGCGAACATCCTCGCGATAATAGTCCTCGAGCATCGATCGCAGTTCGCTCGTCAGCGCCGGATAGCGGACCGGGCGGGCGACCGCTGCCCGAATGCGCGACAGCATGGGATTGGACCGCAGCGGATCCAGCAGCGGCCGGGCCGGGCGCAGCAGGCGCCGGATCGACAGGGGCAGCATCGGGGCGTGACTGTCGTTGCGGCGATCTTCCATGGCGGGTGGCGAGATGTGGGGCTCGACGCCGATATGCTCGCACGTCTCGGTGATCACCGCGTCGGGCGTCGCCACGACATCGTCGTAGAGGAATATCTTGACCCGTTCGATCGGGATATGTGTCAACAACCTATGGATGTGGCGCGCATAAAGCCCCCCTTCGAGGAAGCGCGCCTGGGTCGTGCGCCTGCTGTCGAGGTAATGGCGCGGATCCTCGCCGACCAGTCCGCGGCGATACCACATGCAATAGTCCGAATAGGCCCGCTCCACCGGGTCGCGCAGCTGGATGATCAGCGGTACGCCGGGAAGGGCCGCTGCGATCCGCGCTGCGGCATCGGGATGGGCGAGATAGTCGGCGGATTTCTCACCAACTATCCGATCGGCAGGCGCCTCAGCGAACAGCGAGCGATACCAGTCGAGGCCCCGATCATATTCGGCGCTGAAGAAGTGCGGCTCGGCATTGGGCAGCCACAGGCGCGGATGATGCCGAAGCTGATGGGAAATCCACGTCGTCGCGGCCTTGACCGCCCCGATGACGAGGAAGGAGGGGAGGCGGTCTGCGGCCATGCTCAAAGACTCGCCTCATCCAGGACCGAGCGCAGCACCCGCCCCATGGCGGTGCAGCTGGCTTCGCTCAGTGTCGGGTCGACCGGGAGCATGATGCTGGTCTTGCCGAGTTCATGCGCCACCGGCAGCGATTGCGACGGGCCGAGGCCGGCCGCCGTGAACGCCCGCTCGCGGTAGATTTCGGGGCAGATGCCCGTCTGGCAGGGTATGCCGCTCGTCCAGGCTTCTTCGACGATGCGATTGCGGTGCCAGCCGGAACGCAGCTCTTCCGGCCGGACGAACGCGTAGAATTTGTAATAGGCGTGCCCGATCCCGCTGGTCGGCTCTACAAGGCGAAGTCCGCGGCAGCCCCTGAGTTCCTCGATCAGTGCCGCCGCGTTGCGCCGGCGGATCGCTATCCACCCGTCCAGCTTCGTCAGCTGCACCAAGCCGATCGCGGCCTGCACCTCGGTGAGGCGGTAATTGCTGCCGAAGCCGGTGTGCAGCCAGCGGAAGCCCCGCGCGGCATTGGGGGTGTGGGTGGTGGTCCGATCTTTGCCATGGTCCTTGATCGACCAGGCGCGCAGCGCCACCGCCTCGTCGCGGAAGACCATCATGCCACCTTCGCCGCCGGTCGACATGATCTTGTCGGTGCAGAAGGAAAATGCGGCTGCATCGCCAAAACCGCCGACCGGCCGGCCATGGAGGGTTGCGCCATGCGCTTGCGCGCAATCCTCGATCAGCTTGATGCCATAATGATTGGCCAGCACGGCGATCTCGGCAACGTCGGAAGGGTATCCGCCCAGATGCACGACGATGATCGCCCGCGTGCGCGGGGTGAGCCGGGCGGCTACGAGATTGGCGTTGAGGCCCTGCGTCACGGGATCGATGTCGGCGAATATCGGCTTGGCGCCGCACGCCACGACGCAACTCGCCGAAGCCACGAAACTGCGCGCGGGAACGATGACTTCGTCGCCGGGACCGACCCCCAATGCGCGCAGCGCGACCTCCAGCGCCAAGGTCCCGTTCGCGATGGCGACACCGTGGGGAAGGCCGCACATCGCAGCGAACTGCTGCTCCAGCCGCGCGCAGCGTTCACCATGGTGGAGCGAATTCACCCGACCGGTGCGCAGGACCTCGGTGACGGCGGCAATCTCGTCTTCGGCGTAAACCGGCCAATGCGACACGATCCGGGGTGCCTCTTCGGTGGCGTGGAGCAAATCTTGCGGCATGCGCATGATGGGAGAAGTCCTCATTGCTATCCTTACACCTGCTGGGAGTCGGTGGTCTCGCCAGGCCATGATCGCGTCGCGGCGACGTTCATGCTCAGCTTGTGGGTGACGCAGGGAGCGTCGGCGCGGGCGGGATCGAGCAGCCGGAAAAGCAGCGCCCTGGCCTTGTCCTCATTGTGGTTGCGAACCGCTTCGGCGAGGTCGTTGATGCCCCGCCGCAGCGTGTGCATGGCAACCGGCGTCGGCGCCGCCTCGAACACCCCGGGAAGCTTCGACGGCAGGCGCTCCTCGCGCTCGTCGAACAGCTCCTCGTAAAGCTTTTCACCGGGCCGCAGTCCAACGATGTCGATGGGTACGTCGCGGTCGGGTTCCAGTCCCGACAGGCGGATCATGCGGCGGGCGATGTCGATGATCTTCACCGGTTCGCCCATGTCGAGGACGACGATCCGCCCGCGCTGGACGTCATGCTCCATCGCACAGGCCGTGCTGTGCAGGATCAACTGCACCGCTTCGTGGACCGTCATGAAATAACGGGTGATGTCGACATGGGTGACGGTGAGCGGCACGCGCCGTTTGAGCTGACGCTGGAACAGCGGGATCAGCGATCCGCTCGAACCGAGCACATTGCCGAACCGAACCGTCATGAACCGCGGTGCCGAAGGCGAGCCGGCGCCCTCGAGGTCCAAGGCCTGGCAATAAAGTTCGCCAAGGCGCTTGGTGGCGCCCATCACCCCGACCGGATTGACCGCCTTGTCCGTAGACACCTGCACCATGGCTCGCGCGCCGTAGCGGTGGGCCGCATCGGCGACGTTGCGGGTGCCGAGCACATTGGTCTGGATGCCCGAGCAGATGTTGGTTTCCACCAGCGGCACATGCTTGAGGGCGGCGGCATGGAACACGAACTCGGGCCGGTGCCGCGCAAACGCCGCCATGACATGCTGCCGCTGCCGGATCGAGCACAGCGTGGCCACACAGCGCACGTTCGGGAAATGCTCCCGAAGTTCGAGCTCGATCGAATAAAGGTTGAACTCGCCCGCATCGATCAGGATCAGTTCGGCCGGGCCGATCGCGGCGATCTGCCGCACCAGTTCCTGGCCGATGGTGCCGCCGGCACCGGTCACCAGCACCCGGCTGCCGACCAGCAGCCGGGACACCACGGCTTCGTCGAGCGCCGCCTGCGGCCGATCCAGCAGGTCGGCGAGGTTGACCACCTCAAGGTCGAGCGACTTGCCGATCGCGGTGGGCGGCGGCGCCCGCAGCACGGACAGGCCGAGCGTTTCCGCGGCCGTCACCAGTTTCAACTTGCTCGAACCCTGGAGCGGCTTCGGCCCTTCCGCGATGATCAGGCAGGTTGGCCGCTGGTTCTGCGCGGCAAGCTTGCCGACGACATGCTCGATCGCCTCGATGCCGCCCAGGATGGGCACGCGGCGCAGCTTCATCGCGATATCCTGGTTGCCCGCGTCGAGTATTCCAACCGCAACATGCTCGCGGTCGGGGGCCGACTCCAGCTGTCGCAGGACGATCTCGACATGCTCAGGCAGTCCCGCAATCAGGGTACGTGCCGGCTTTTTCGGTGCATGGACGTCTTCGCGCGCGCCGAGCGAGAAGCCGTAGTCGCGCAACCGCTCGCTGAAGATCCTGCGCCAGAGTCTGCCGCCGGCCAGGATCGGCATCAGCACGAGCCATTGGATGATCGGTACCGAAGAGGGCAGCCAGCCCGCCCTTGACGTAATCACCAGCGCAAACACCGGGATGATGATCGAGATCGTGGCGGCCTCGGCGAGCGCGACAAGATCGTTCAGCGATCCGAGCCGCCACATCCGGTCATAAACGCCGCACAGATGGAAGACGACCAGTCCGCTAACCAGGAAGACTGGTAGGTTGATCGTCATTCCGTGCAGCATGGCCGGTGGGATGTGGCCATTCATCCGCAGCATGAACGCCACGCCAAGCGCCGCGCAGATCGCGCTCGCATCGTATAGCATGAAGGTTAGCTTGCGCCATTTCCTGCGCTGTACTGCGGGAACAACCATGGTCGTCATCGGAGTCTTCCCCCGTTTGATGTGGCGACGAACTGTCTCGCTATCTCCGATGCGGACGCGAACTAGGCACCCCTTGCCTGTTCGCTAACGATAGCCCTGCAGCGCGGGGCGGGAAGGCGAGCATCGGGAGGAATCGCGGAGGGGTAGCGCGGCTTCCATTGGGAGGGGCGGTAGCTGCGTGGAGGATATTTTCAGCTCAAATGGAGTGCTCCCCAACCCTGCCAATTGGCACGGGGGATCGTTGGGATAGTCACCAGAATCGATCTGAATAGCGCGGCGCTTTTGGCTAGTCTCGCACTCGTCAGATGCATCGGCGGGGGATTGCTGATCATGCGCAATCGAACACGACAACTATAAGATGAAAGTTCTCCATATCATCACTGGCCTCAATGTGGGGGGTGCCGAGACTATGCTTGCCCGCCTGCTTGAGCATCGCGTTCAGTCGCCCGACATCCTTCCAGAGGTCATCTCCTTGATGGCGCCAGGACAGGTCGGCCGACGGATCGCTCTCACGGGAACGCCGATCCACAGCCTTGGCATGCGCGGTGGCGTGCCGACGCTCGCCGCGGCCATGCGCCTTGTGAAGTTCACCGAAAGTATAGCGCCGGACCTGATCATCGGCTGGATGCATCACGGCCAGATCGCCGCCACCTTGGCTGCAACGGTATCGAAGGTGCCGATGCTGTGGAACGTCCGGCACTCTCTCAGCGGCTATCGCGAAGAAAAGCCGATGACCCGCGCACTGCTGAGACTGGGCGCCTGGTTGTCGCGCAGGCCTGCCGCGATCATCTACAATTCGCGCGTTGCATCACGGCAATATACCGCGTTCGGATATTGCGCGCGTCGCGCCATGGTAATCCCGAACGGCTTCGACAGGAGCGGTTTCGCAGCCCGGGCCGAAGGCAGGGCAGCCCTTCGCTTGCGGTTGCGGGTGCCGGGGGATGCGCTTGTGATCGGCACCGTCGCGCGCAACCACCCCATGAAGGACGTGCCCAATCTTCTCGCCGCCTTCGCCGAAGTCCGGCGGGTGCGCAACGACGCTCACCTGCTGGTGGTGGGGGATGCGATGGACCAGCCATCGCCGGCTGCGGAGCGGATCCTGGCGACGCTGCCGCCGGCGAGCTGGACGCTTGCGGAGCACCGCAGCGACGTATCCGCCTGGCTCGCCGGCCTCGATATCCTGGCGCTGCCCTCGGCATGGGGAGAAGGCTTTCCGAACATCGTGGGTGAAGCGATGGCTTGCGGCGTCCCCTGCGTGGGCACCGACGTCGGCGATACGGGCTGGGTAATCGGCTCGACCGGTGTCGTCGTTCCGCCATGCGATGCCCCAGCTCTGGCCGCCGCACTGATCGAACTGGCGGAGCTGGGCGAGGACGGGCGGCGCGCACTCGGCCGGGCTGCGCAGGATCGGGTCGACCGCCATTTCGCGCTGCCGGCCGTCGTCGGGAATTACACCGCCCTATTCCGGAAGTATGCCCGGCCATCCTGGCCTGCGCCGGCGGTGCGCGGTCCGGCAGCAGGAGCCGATGTCCCATGAAGATCATCGTGGTGGCGAGCCTCGCTTTCTCGCTTGTCAATTTCCGAGGCCGCCTGCTCAAGGATATGGTCGCCAACGGTCACGAGGTAATGGCCTGCGCCCCGGACGACGATCGTGTGGTTGCGGCGCAGCTGGCCGCAATGGGTATAGGCTTTCGGGTGATGCCGATGGCGCGTGCCGGCCTGAATCCCCTCGCGGACACCCGGACGCTGGCCTGGCTCGTCAGCTTGTTCCGCAAACAGCGTCCCGATCTTGTGCTGGCCTACACGCAGAAGCCAATCGTCTATGCTGGCATCGCCAGCCGGATTGCCGGTGGCATCCGTTACTTCGCGATGTGCAGCGGTCTGGGCCACGCCTTTGCGGATAACGGCGCGCGCTGGCTGCGCTGGCTGGTCGCCGCATTGTACCGGGTGGCGCTCAAGCGCGCCGAGGGCGTTTTTGTTTTCAATGCCGACGATCGCGGCGAGATGCTGCGGCACCAGATGATCCGGCCCGACATGCTGGTCGTACAGGTGCCCGGGACGGGCGTGGATCTCCAATATTATACCGCGGTGCCGGTACAGCCTGGCCCGCCGCGCTTCCTGATGATCAGCCGCCTGCTGAGCAGCAAGGGCCTGTCCGAATATGTCGAAGCCGCACGGCGCATCCGCAAGCGGCACCCGCATGTGCGTTTCCGGTTGCTGGGTCCGCTGGACCCCAATCCCGCCGGGATCGGGATGGCGCAGATCGAGGCGTGGGCGGCGGAAGGCGTGATCGAATATCTCGGCGAGGTGCGGGATGTGCGGCCGAGCCTTGCCGCGGCGAGCGTCTTTGTCCTGCCGAGCTGGTATCGCGAGGGGCTGCCTCGCTCGATCCTCGAGGCCATGGCGATGGGACGCCCGGTCATCACCACCGACATGCCCGGCTGCCGCGAGCCCATCGACGAGGGTTCCAATGGCCTGCTGGTCGCGCCGCGCAATGTCGAATTGCTGGAGGCCGCGATGATGCGGTTCGTGCGGCAGCCTGGCCTTGCCGCCACAATGGGCGCCAGCGCACGGCGCACCGCAATCGGCCGCTTCTCCGTGCAGCGCGTCAACGAGATATTGCTGTCGACAATGCAGTTGTTCGCGCCGGTCGGTGCTGTGCCGCTGCCGCCAAAGTTGAGCGGCCGCGCGCCGCACCTGGCCGCATGACTGTCGCCCGCCTCCGCGATATCGCTGTCGCCGCCTTCGGCCTGTGCTTCCTGGCGCCGCTGTTGGGGATCGTCGCAGCGTCGGTCATGGCATTGGACGGGCGTCCGTTATTCTTCCTGCAGGTCCGCGGCGGACTGCACGGCCGCAATTTCGTGCTGTTCAAATTCCGGACGATGGACGCAGCGCGCGACGATGCGGGAGCGTTGCTGCCCGACGAGCAACGCATCACCAGGAGCGGGCGTTTCCTGCGTGCGACGAGGCTCGACGAACTGCCCCAGCTCTGGAACGTCCTCGTTGGGGACATGAGCCTCGTCGGGCCGCGGCCGCTGCTGGCGGCCACCGTTGCCGAGGCGGCGCGGACAGGATCGCCGAGGAACTCCGTGCGACCGGGCCTGACCGGATGGGCGCAGGTCAATGGCAACACATTGCTGACCGACCAGGACAAGATCGCGCTCGATGACTGGTATGTTGCCAACAGATCGGCCGCGCTGGACCTTCTGATCCTCGGGCGGACATTGGCGGTCGTCTTCTTCGGCGAGCGTCTGAACTCTATAGCAATAGGGAAAGCGCATGCGCGCAGTGATCATCGGGGCGGTTGAGAGCAGCCGCATAGCGGCGGAGTGCCTGCACAAGGCTCCGAGTTGGGATGTTGCGGGAATCGTTTCGCTGCCGCCCGAATTGGCAAGCCGCCATTCCGATTTTGTCGATCTTGCTCCTACTGCCGAACGGGCCGGATGCCCGCTCATCTGTGTCGAGAACGCCAATTCCGACGACGCGATTTCACGGATTGCGGCACTGGCGCCCGATTATCTCTTCGTCATCGGTTGGTCGCAGCTGTGCGGCGAGCGGCTTATGGAGATGACCCCTGGACAGGTGATCGGGTTCCATCCGGCACCGCTTCCTCGTTTGCGCGGCCGTGGCGTGATCCCGTGGACGATCCTCCTCGACGAGCCGATCACCGCGAGCACGATCTTCATGATCGATGGCGGCACCGATAGCGGGCCGATCCTCGCGCAACGCTTCTTCCATGTCGCACCAGACGAGACCGCCGCCACGCTCTACGCCAAGCATATGACGGCGCTCACCGAGATACTCCCGGGCCTCCTTGCGGACCTGGTCGAGGGCACCGCCGCCCCTGCGCCGCAGGATCCGCGCCTTGCCACCTGGGCGGCGCGCCGCCGGCCGGAAGACGGCGAGATAGACTGGAGCGGCAGCGCCGAAGCGGCCTGGCGGCAGGTTCGCGCCTGCGGCGATCCCTACCCAGGCGCGCGAGCGACATATCGCGATGAACCCATCGTCATCAAACGCGCGCGGATCGTCAGCCTGGCCGGGCATCGCGCCGGCTTGGTGGGGCAGATCGTGGAGCGAGGGAGCGAGGGCTTCACCGTACGATGTGGTGACGGGAGGGGCCTGTTGGTTCATGACTGGCAATGGAGCCGGCCGGGGCCGCCGCCGCTGCATTCGAAGCTCGCCGTGCGCGCGGGGGGCTGCGGATGTCGCTGATATCGCGCATATCGCGTGCGCTGGTGCTGGCGCCGCATCCGGATGACGAGATCCTCGGCTGCGGTGGAACCATTTCCAGGATCGCAAGCGGGGAGGGCAGCGTGACGGTCGCGGTCGTCACGCGCGGCCAGCCGCCGCACTTCGACAGCGCACAGGCCGACCATGTGCGCCTCGAAGCGGAGCGGGCGCATAGCCTGCTGGGCGTTTCGAGCACTCGCTTCCTCGATCTTCCCGCCGCGGCCCTCGACCAGATGCCGCTGGCGGATCTCAACCGTGCGATCGGCGAAGTCGTGTCCGACGTTCGCCCCGACACGCTCTTCGTTCCTTTCGTGGGCGATCTGCACTTCGACCACCGGCTGGTGTTCGAGGCAGCCATGGTTGCGGCAAGGCCGCGGGGCAACGACTATCCGGTGCGCATCCTTGCCTATGAAACGGTGTCGGAAACCAACTGGTCGGCGCCGATGCTGTCGCAGTCGTTTCAGCCGAACGTCTTCATCGACATCTCGGATCACCTTGAGGCGAAGCTCGATGCCTTCGCCTGCTTCGCGTCGCAGCTACGCCCCTTTCCCGACGAGCGTTCGCTCGAGACGCTGCGGGCGTTGGGCCTCGTGCGGGGTTCCACCGTCACGCGCTCGGCAGCGGAGGCCTTCATGCTCATCAGAGAGGTCAGTTGATATGGGCATCCCGGTAACATCAGATATTTTCGTAGGAGCCGGCATTCCTCGCAAACCACGGATCGGCCGAGGCAAGCGGCCCAAGCTGCGCATGTTGCTGAGCTCCGCCGGGCGCCGAGTGGGATTGCTGCGCGCGTTCCGGTCGTCCGCAGGCGCGCTTGGGATCGATCTCGAGGTGTTCGCCTGCGACCTGCAGCCGGAGTGGAGTTCTGCCTGCATGGAGGCGGATTATGCCTTCGCGGTGCCCCCGGCGGAAGGCGAGGGCTTCATAAGGACGGTGCTTGGCTTTTGCGAGCGGCATGCCATCGGGCTCGTCGTGCCGACCATCGACACCGAACTTCTGTGTTTCGCGAAGGCGCGCGACAGTTTCGCGATGATCGGTACGCAGGTCGCGGTCGGGAGCTCCAGTCTGGTGGAAATGGCCCGCGACAAATTGGCGACCGCGATATTCCTCGCTGAAAACGATATCCCGTCACCGAAAACGCAGAGCATCGAGGACTTCCTTTCGACCGATGGACCCTGCACCTGGCCGATGATCGCCAAGCCGCGCCATGGCAGCTCCAGTCGCGGCATCCACATCGTCCATGATCGGCGCGCGGTTGAGAATATGGAGTGCGATGAACCCTATATCGTCCAGGAAATGCTGCATGGCCGCGAGTTCACCGTGAATCTCTTCTTCGACGAATTTGGTGAGCTGCGGTGCACCGTACCGCATCAGCGGCTGAAGGTTCGTGCCGGGGAAGTCGAGAAGGGCGTGACCACGCGCGAACCGGCGTTGTCCGAGCTGGCGAGGAAGCTTGCCAGGGCGCTCGAAGCCCGGCCCTTTGGCGCGCTGTGCTTCCAGGCAATCATGAGCGACGACGGAAGGGCATCGATGTTCGAGATCAATGCGCGCTTCGGCGGCGGCTATCCGCTGGCCCACCGGGCCGGTGCGACCTTCACCCGCTGGCTGATCGAGCAACGGCTCAACTTGCCTCGTACGATGAGCGATGATTGGCAGGCCGACGTGGTAATGCTTCGGTTCGACGACGCAGTATTCGTCTGATGCGTTCAGGCCGAAGATCGGACGGCTATGACGCCGTGATGGTCTTCGACCTCGACGATACCATGTACCTGGAGCGCGACTATGTGGAGAGCGGCCTCCGCGCGGTCGGCTCATGGGCCGAGCAGCAGCTTGGGATTGCGGGCCTCTCAAACCGCATGCTTCGGTTGTTCAGGGCTGGATCCCGCGGGCACATCTTCGACGAAGCGCTGGCGGAGGCAGGCGAACTTCATGCGCCCGAACTGATTTCGCGCATGCTCAGCGTCTATCGCCAGCATCGTCCCAAAATAGCACTCGCGGCCGATGTGTCCCGGTTTTTGGCACGCCGTCCTCCGCGAACCGCGTTCGCCATCATCACCGACGGTTTTCTGGATGCGCAGAAGCGCAAGCTCCGGGCACTGGGCCTCACGACTGGTCAGGTAGATCTTGCGGTCTGCACCGATCGTTGGGGGCGGTCACATTGGAAACCGTCACCGCGGGCATTCGAACATGTTCAATCATTTTTTGGAATGCCGGCTGAATCCTGCACCTATGTAGCTGACAATGAAGAAAAAGACTTCGTTGCTCCCATTTGGTTAGGTTGGCGTACCGTTCACATCAAGCGTTCAGAGCGCTTGGCACAGAAACGACCGCTCCCTGCGCCGAAAGTTTGTCGTGAGATCGAAACGTTCGATCAGCTTTGAAAAAATCGACCAATAATTAACCTATCATAGTGCTGCTTCAGTTGTACGGACTAGCCTGTTTAGAACTAACATAGGTTGTTTGGTCTATGGTCCATAACACTGTTTATATTACCTATTTTGGATATGGCGCGAACAAAATGAGCTATCCGATATCGACGTTGCCGTAACCTTGGTTCGTGTTACACATACAAGTGGTCAGATGCTTTCGTAAGAAATCTGATGCGTGATCGAGGTGGCCTGCACTGCCTCATCCATAAGAGCCGATAAATACTCGGACGTTCCGAATATCTACAGTCGCTGACTGGAGAGGGAGGAAACTGAGACCTGTCACTAATATCACGGACTTCAACTCAACAATGGGGGTCTTCTGTGTACAAACAGCTTCACATCGCTATCGTTAGCCAGAACGAGATAGAGCGCGAAGGTCTTCGCCGTATCTTGATCGAACAATCCTTCGAGATCATCGGTGTCCATCGCGATCACCATAGCCTCGACCTGGAGCCGTTCATGATGCGGCCCGATATCGTCCCGATCGTGATCGTCGACGCGGTGACGGAGGAGGAAAGCCTCGAAACCTGCCGCTTCCTCAACGCGAACTGGCCGGACTGCAAGATCGTCATCTTTGCAGCCAATTGTCAGAGCCAGAGAGTGGCAGACGCCTTCCAGGTTGGTATCGACGGCTATGTCGGCAAGCACACGTCCTGCGAGAGCTTGGGCGAGATGCTCAAGCTCGTCGCCCTCGGGGAGAAGATGATCCCCTCGCAGGTGCTCTTTGACCTTGCGCTGCTCAAGTCGGAAAACATGTCCGGCGAGATGAGGGTTTCGCTCGGTGAAGCCAATCTTTCGGATCGCGAGCTCGAGATATTGCAGGGGCTCATTCGCGGTGAACCGAACAAGGTCATATCGCGGCGGCTGACGATCACCGAAGCGACGGTCAAGGTTCACGTAAAGTCCATCCTCCGCAAGGTCGGGGTGATGAACCGGACCCAGGCTGCGATCTGGGGAATGAGCAGAGGCCTTGTGAACGTCCCCGAGGCCATTCCATCGACATCCATGCCGGTGGTCAGCGCAGCGCTCCTCAATGGCAGCTCCTGCCTTCACCAATAGCCCGGGCCGAACATTGTCGAGCGGCCGGCAGACCGCTTCAGTAGCGAGGGTACGCACATGCCGAATGCACATGCGCTGAGCATTCCGGAGCAGGGACGCATCAACCCGGATCTCACGATATCCGCCATCCACCGCCAGCCCGGAACGCGAACCGGCTATATCGGCCTGGCAGATGCGCTCCGCGTCATTCGCCGCCGGATCGGCGTGATTCTGCTGGTGGTCGCGCTCGCCTTTGTTGCTGCGCTGCTGTTCCTGGCGACGACGCCGCCGACATTCAAGGCGACCACGACCGTGATGGTTTTGCCCGCCGACCAGGGCCTGTCGTCCTCGGTGCCCAACATGGTGCCGACGGCCACCGACGACGCAGCGATCCAGACAAAGGTCGAACTGCTGCAGTCCCGCGCGCTGATGAAGCAGACCGCCCAATCCCTCCGGCTAGCGGACGACAAGGAGTTTTCTCCACCGGTGCAGGACCGGTCGTGGACCGATAGCCTCTTCGCATTTCTCACGCCCGATGCTCCCGCACCGCGTGATTCGAGCGACCTGGCGGAAATGGCCGAGCGCGCCCGCAGCGAGGCGATCACCGACCGCCTGATCGACCATATCAGCGTTGCGCGCATCGCACGCTCGAATGTCATCGCCATCACGGCCTCGTCGATGGATCCGGCGAAGGCCGCGCTGATCGCCAATCGCCTGGTGGAAACCTACATACATAATCAGATCGACGAGGCGAACGACAGCCAGCGCCGGCAGATAAAGGCGCTCTCCAAGCGTGTTGCAGAGGTCCGCTCCTATCTGGAGCGCGCCGAACTCGCGGCTGCAGCCTATCGGCGCCAGCATGGCCTGTTGAGTTCTCAGCCCGAAGGCACGGCCAGTAACGAGGTCAGCCAATTGTCCGGGCTGCGCGTCCAGGCGATGTCGGACAGCGCGAACGACGGGCGCAGGGCGGCAGCCGTCCTGCCGGGTGGCGCGCCGGTCGCGACATCTCCCCTGCTGACTGATCTGTTGCAACAGGAAACGATGTTGTCGCGAAAGGTCGCCGAACTGACGACCTTCTATGGCCCCGGCTATCCGCAACTGATCCAGGCCGGGGCCGAACTGACGGCACTGCGATCCAGGATAAGGCAGGAGAGCACGCGGATCCAGGCTGAGCTTCGCGCACAGGCGGCCGCCAGCCAGGCCAGGACCGCGGCCGTTGCAGCCGCGATATCCGGTCTCAGGAACAGGTCGTTCGGCGATGGGCAGGCGGCCGTGCCGCTGAGGGCACTCGAGCGAAACGTCGGCGCCGTGAACGCGCAATATTCGGCGCTGTTGAACGAACTGAATGCCAAACTCGGCGCCCCGGCCGACAATAATCCGGACATATCGCGCGTTTCGCGCGCTCCCATGCCCGACGCGCCGGCCTATCCGATGCCCAAGCGCGTGCTGGCCATTGCCCTTCTCGCTGCGCTCGCCATCGGCATTCTGCTGGCCTTCATCATCGATACGATGGACACCAAGTTGCGGACCGGCGAACAGGTGCGCCGCCTGCTGGGCATCCCGACCCTGGCGATGGTGCCTGAGCTGAACGCCGAGGAGGGCAAGGTTCACGCCGCCGTGGCCGGTCGGCCGCGTTCTCGCTTCGCGGAAGCGATGCGCAACCTGCTGATCGAGCTCGAAGTCCGCATTCCGGCCAATCGCGGCCGCGTGGTCGTGATCACCTCGCCGCTCGAAGGGGAAGGCAAGAATACCGTGGCGGTAAGCCTGGCCGCAGCCGCAGCCGTGCTGGGCCGGCGTGCGGTTGTCGTCGATTTCGATCTTCGCCGGCCCGATCCGGCGATGAACGAGGGCAACAGCGAGGGGAAGAGCGCCGGCGTCGTTGCCTTCCTCGCAAAGCGCGCGCTGGTCGACGACCTTGTCACGGTTGAAGAGGAGGGTCATTTCGCGGTGATCGGCGTCGGCGAGACCGCGCGCGACCCCGGGGCGCTGATCGGGTCGCCACAGCTGCCCCAGTTGATTTCCGAACTGCGCGACAGATTCGAGCTGGTGATCCTCAACGGCCCGCCCATCCTGCCGGTACGCGACGCCAAGACGCTCGCGGATCAGGCGGATGCGACGCTGCTGGTGTTGCGCTGGGGCCGGACAAGCCCCGAGGCGGCGATGGCGGCGATGGAGATATTCGGTGGGCAAATTGCCGGCGCGGTCATCAACCGAGTCGATTATGAGGCGCATGCCGGCCGTCGCTACGGCGATGCCATCCATCATGTCTCGCTCTCGACCGCCTATTATGAGGCGGAACCGAAGCGCGCCGGGTCGCGCTTCAGAGCTCGTCGCTGGGCTCGCAGCCTGGCCGGCCGGGTATCCGAGTCCTTGCACCTTACCTAGGCGGCGCTGATCCGGCACCGGCTGGCGCATTGTGAGACCATAGGGCTGATGCATGTGATTTCGTCCGAATCATATGCTGCTATGTCCTTCATCAGCAAGGGATTGTGTGCGCCGAGTCAGGTTGGCGAAGGCGGTGATTGATCGAACCGGATCGGCGTCCGCGCGTCGTATGTCCGCATCTGCCGCCCTCGGCGAAGTTCGCTCGCTGGTGCGGTAGGATAGGACATTCCTGCGTGACGGAATGGCTGACGCGCCGGCGACATCAATGCATGCGATCCAGGCGAGATGAATGTTTTTGACAGCGATTCCAGGGTGAAAATCTAACATGACCGATTCAGATTATAATCTGCGCCGCGCCGAAGCGGAGTTGGCGCTGGCGCAATCCGCTACGCATTTCGCAGCCGTCAAAGCGCATTATGTCCTCGCCTGTCTTTATCTCGATCGTGCCTATGGCGAATGCATCGCCAAGGCGCCTTCACCACTCGATGTGGCTTTCAGGACGAGCGGTTGCGCGCAGGGCGCGTGAGCGACGCAAGGGACATGCTTACGGCGGCGGCCGGTCGACGAGCATGCGGCGTTCGACCCATTGACGGAGGCATCCGCCCAAAAATGACCATCGGGGCGTCAGCATCAGCGCCCGGACGAGCGCCAGCAACCAATAGAGTGGCGACAGGGTAACTGGTCGGCAGTTCGAACATCCAGGACAATCGAGTCATCGGCCTTTGATCCCTGAATATCGAAGGGCCGCGCCATCTCTGACGCGGCCCTTCCATTGTCAGCCTCATCCGGCCAGCGGGCATTCCGTTCGGCCGTGGCGGACCCGGCGCACGGGTCTGTGACCGATGCGCCGTCAGGCCGAATATACTCCTGAGGAGCAGATCGAACCCGCACGGCGAGCCGCGTAAGGCGTTGGACAATGAGACATTCGATCACCTCCTTTCATCTGTTGAAGATGCAGCCGATATGGTGAGCGGTGCAGGTAAGTGAAAGGATATGTGCGATATTTTTATATTGCTCGCCGCCGGATGTGTACGGCGAAAAGCCCGCCAACCTGGGATCGACGGGCTCCTCATGCCGAGCCGGCAGGTGCCTCCTTCAGGCTCGGCGCAATGACAGTGCCGGCTAGCGGACTGTGCCGCGGCGCACGAGATTGACGATCGCGAGCAAAACGATCGCGCCCAGCAGCGAGATGATGAGGGTGGAGGCGGTGATCGCACCGCTGGTAATCGGCGGGACACCGAGTAGCGGCGACAGCAAGAATGCGGCCAGGAAAGATCCGATGATCCCGACCACGACATTGAGCACGATGCCCTGTTGAGCATCGGTGCGCATTATCATGCTGGCAATCCAGCCAATAACACCCCCGACTACAAGAAGAATAAGGAGACCCATCGATCTACTCCTCGGTACGGAGCCGGAAGTGGCTCGGTCAATATAACGTCGCTTGATCTCTACCGTTCCCCCGCTATCCCTCGATCTGTCTCATGGCCGTCACGACAGCATTTCTCCCTGGCGGGTGGTAAAGCGCCATGGTCCGGCGGAGGCGCGTCATCGCCCGGTGATAAATCGACCGTTACGGACATAAAATCGTCTGGTAATATGCTACCAATCTGCGCTATCCGCTTCGAATTCTAGGGTATTTGGTCGAGCAAAGATAAGATCAAGCCGTTTCGACAGCAGGAAAGGTTGAGCATGCGACATGTTTTCAAGATAATCACGGCGGCCGGCTTGGCCGCGCTCGGCGCTGCAGGCGCGTCGGCGCAGGATTTGAGCACAGGTTCCGCGAGCTGGACCGGTTTCTACATTGGCGGGCAGCTCGGTTATAGCTGGCAACCGCGCGACGGCGACGAAGCGATCAGCTTCGATCGTAATCGCGACGGCAATTTCGGCGATGCTTTCCCCAACTTCTCGCCCGGTTTCTGCGGCGGTGCACCGACCACCCGGTCGCCTGCCACCGGCTGCACGAAGGACAATGACGCGACGATCTGGAAGGTCCATCTCGGCTACGATCTCCAGTTCGGCGAAACCAGCGGACCTGTCGTCGGCGCTGTCGTGGAAGCCGGCCGAGCCTATCTCTACGATAGCGTGACCGCATTCAGCACCACGCCAGCGGCCTATCGTTTCAAGGCAAAGCTCAAGGAAAATGCTTCGATCCGCGGCCGCGCCGGCTATGCGCTCAGCACCGGCACGCTGGTCTACGGCACCGGTGGCGTCACTTATGGCAAGATCGAGAACAGCTTCACGACCACCAATGCCGTCAACACTTTCACGCCTAACGATCCGACCAAGAACGCCTATGGCTATACCTATGGCGGCGGCATCGAACAGAAGGTCGGGCCGTTCTCGATCGGCGCCCTTTATCTGTTCACGGCGCTTAAGAACAACGACTATCGAGTCGCTGTGACGGGCGGCCCGGTCGGCGGACCTTTCACGGTGGTGAGCGGTACCGGCACCGATTTCCGCCGCGGCTTCTCGAAGTTCGCCTATCATTCGGTCGTGACGACCGTCAGCTATCGCTTCTGATCAACCGGCAAACTGCGTGGCCGCCCGGCCACGCAGTTCGCTGATCGCTCGCGGTCACACCGCGGTGCTGGAAACTCTGGCGTGGCTGCCTTCTTCGTCGGCGCGAATCTTGCCGCCGAACAGCATCTTCAGCTTGCCGCTGAGGGACATATCCGATTCCCATAGCTCGGCCTCGTCGATGTCGAATCGCGCCAGCGCCAGGTTGGGATCAGATTTCCCGCCGGGAAACCATG
Source organism: Rhizorhabdus sp. P4_G6 (assembly GCF_056401045.1). Taxonomy (NCBI): domain Bacteria; kingdom Pseudomonadati; phylum Pseudomonadota; class Alphaproteobacteria; order Sphingomonadales; family Rhizorhabdaceae; genus Rhizorhabdus; species Rhizorhabdus sp. P4_G6. The sequence goes on from NZ_JBFUKC010000020.1 coordinate 31,775, forward strand.
CCCCGGCCTGATTCGACCAGAGCTTCTCGATCATGGCAGGATCGTTGTCGACGGTGATCCGGCCGGACAGGCACGCGAAGAAGTCCTGACCCTTGGACACGAACTGCGCCATCGCCGGTCCACCGGGAGCGATGCGATTGTCCCTGCCGACAAAGAAGTAAATCCGGTCGAGCTGATCCTTGTCGAGCTGCACGGTCAGCGGTTCTGCATGGGTGCGCGGTTCCGAAAGACCGACCATCATGAACGGGCCGTGGCTCAGTTTGGCCCAAAGATGTTCCTTGAGTTTGGTCGCGTCCGACATCTTCAGTCTCCTTATTGGAAATCCCAGAACGAAGTAGTTCGCAAAGGTTTCCGTGCACACCACGGGTCGCCAGTCGCCGCGACAAGAGAGCCGCGAGGTGCGAAACACAAGGAGCAGGGCGGCATGACCGACCTGCTCCTCATTGGTCCGGGTGAGGGGCATCAGATGCGGTTGATCGCGCCCTTTACTTCGCCCTTCGCCTTTTGAAGATCGCCCTTGGCTTCCTGGGCGTCGCCATCGGCGCGAATATCGGGGCGATCGAGTGCGTCGCCTACCGCGCGCTTGGCCTTGCCGCCGGCTTCATTGGCAAAGCCTTTTGTCTTGTCGAGCATTTCGCCCATTGGGAATCTCCTTGACTACAGGAACGCCGCCACAACGTATTGGGAAGGATAGATGTTCCTATGGTATTGATTTATATTGATTTGTTCCCGAAACGAGCGGGGTCATGCGAGCACGGCCTGGTGGAAGAACAGCGCCTGACTAATCGCCGTCTTGATGGTGGAGCGCTGGAAGGGCTTGGTGATGAGGAAGGCGGGCTCGTGGCGCTCTCCCGTGAGCAGCCGTTCTGGAAAAGCCGTTATGAAGATCACCGGGACGGAAAAATCCGCTAGGATCTCCTGCACGGCGTCGACGCCGGAACTGTCGTCGGCAAGCTGGATATCGGCGAGGACCAAGCCGGGCCGGTGAGCGCGCGCACTCGCCACCGCTTCGTCGTGCGTGACGGCGATTCCGGATATGCCATGGCCCAGATCGCGCACGATGCTTTCGATGTCCATCGCGATGATCGGCTCGTCCTCGATGATCAGGACATTGGTGCGCGCCTGTCGTTCGATCTCGGCAAGCGCCTCGTCGGCAAGCGCTTCGACTTCAGCCCGGTCGCACCGCATCAGATAACCGGCATCCTCCGGCGTGAAACCCTCCATTGCAGTGAGCAGCAGCGCCTGGCGCGTCCGTGGGGTGATCCTGCCAAGTCGCGCTTCGCCGACCCCGGCCGCCTCCCACTGGCCGATCAGGACACGATAAATCGCCAGCCGGGGATCGACGTCACGAGGAAAGTCGCCGGGTGCAGCAACGATGCCCTCCAGAGCGGCACGGACAAAGCGGTCGCCCTCCTGCTGTGAACCGGTGAGCGCCCGCGCATAGCGTCGCAGGAAGGGCAGATGGGGGGCAAGTTCACGGCCAAGCGGCATTCTCGATACTCCTACGAATTCGAATGAAGGATCGCGGCGCCGCTGCCTTGCCTACACCGGCGCCATCCGATCGGGTCGACAGACTTAGTCGCCGCTGCTGGGTTCCGGTGACTTGCCGCTCGACTTGGCGGTGCTGCCAGCCGCGGTCGCCGCACCGCTATTGGTGGCAGCCGGGGCATCAGGACGGGGCTTGCGGATCGCTCGTTTGACGTCACCAACGGCACTTGGAGCCGTGTCGGCGGCCGCATCGCTTCGCGACGCTGCACCGACTTCGGCGCGGACCGAACCGGCTGCGCTGGTGGCCGCAGCCGGACTGGCGATCCGCACATCTCCGGCGGAAGACGCGTTCACCCCTCCGGCGACCTGAGCGGATGCCGAGGCCGATGTCAGGCCGAGCGCGATCGTCGCGATCACTTTACATATTCTGTTCAATCCTACCTCCGCTTCGGTTGGCCTTCGTCCGTCCCGGACCCGGTGACTTATGGCGCCCTCGATCGAGCTGTGCGGCTTACGCGGCGACTGAGTCGGGTTCGCGCGGATAGACACCGGCAAGAACCAAGTCGAAATGGTCACGCACGCGATGGTTGCAGTCGCAGGCGATTGCTTCCAGCCTGTCGGCGTCGAGGATCACGATCCGCCGACGGCGCGATCCGAGTATGCCCATCATGCCGAAGTGGCGCAGCGAGCGGTTGATGAAGCTGCGGCCGACGCCGAGCATCTCACCGAGTTGCTCCTGCGTGATGATGATCTCGTTGCAGTCGATCCGGTCGCGGGTGGCGATTAGCCAGCGGGCAAGGCGCTGTGCGATAGTGTGCGAGGCGTTGCAGGCGGCCGATTGAAACAGCTGGGCCACGAGGCAATCTGAATAGCGGGCAACCCAGTCGGCTATGCTGGGCGATTGAGCCTTGGCCTGGTTCAGCGCACTGAGTGGCAGCCGCAGGAACTTGCCTGGGAACTGGACATGAGCTCGCGCATATGCAGGGTAGTTCCCTGTGGAGATGATCCCGCCAACGGCACCCTCGCGGCCAACTAGCGCGGCATCGACCATATGATTGGCATCGGCGGCGACCACGAACGAGGCGGCGGCTGCCTCCAGCGGAAACCAAGCATAGCGAACTTCGCTGCCTGCCTCCTGCAATATCTTTCCAGTAGGAAATTCGAGGGCCGTGAGCGAGGGCAGCAGCAGCATCAGGTCGTCGGGTTTAAGCGCGGCAAGCAAGCGATTTTGTAAGGCAGTGTGCGTGTCGATCATACTCAACTCCAACAGCTGAGTTGCAAACGTTGCACCCCCGTACATGTTCACGAAGATACAGAGGAAAAAAGAAAAAAATTATGGCGAGACGAGAAAATCGAGATCTTGTCGTGGGTTAGTGGCGAGGGCTTGATTTCGGTTGCAGCTTGTGCGGCGGCGGGCTCAGGCCGCCTCGTCGGCGCGAACCAATGCGACCGCGCGCAGGATTGGGGTGCGATCGAACGGCTTTGATGAACTTCGCCGATATGGATAGCATCGCCGATCTGTTCGGGATTGGCGGTGACCAACAAGATCTTGGCGCCGTGGCGATTGATGTCCACGAGCGCCAGCATGCGCCTCGCCGCATTATGTCATTCCGGTGACACTTGTTTTCAGCCAGCCGGCTACGGCCTCGATCCGGGCGAGGCGGCGCAGGTCGCTATGGGTGACCAGCCAGAAGCTGCGGCGGATCTCGATCAGATCGGCAAGCAGCGGTGTAAGCGAAGGGTCGCGGTCGCCGATGAAGGCTGGCAAGATGCCGATGCCGGCGGCGCTGGCGATCAGCCTGTGCTGCACGTTGATGCTGGTGCTGCGCGCGACCGCCGACAGGCCGGCGCCGACCTCGCTGAGATAATCGAGTTCGGGGGCATAGATGAACTCGGGAACATAACCGACCAGCGGGTGCTGCCTCAGGTCCTCGATCCGCTTCGGTTTGCTGGTCGCGGCCAGATAGTCGGCGGCGCCATATAGCCGCAGGCTGTAATTGCCGAGCTTGGCTGCGGCGAGCCGGCCCGTGCGCGGGCGTGCGAGCATGACCGCCATATCCGCCTCGCGTTTGGACGGGTTGAGGAAGCCCGACGCGGTGACGAGATCGAGCCGGATATCGGGGTGATCACGCTGGAAGGCGGGAAGGGCGGGGGCCAGCACCCAGGTCGCGAAGCCTTCAGCCACGCTCAGCCGCACCTGACCGGACAGGCTGGACGAGTCGCCTGTCACGTCGCCGATCGCTGCCAGCGTTGCGCTTTCCATCTCCTCGGCATGGGCGAACAGCGCTTCGCCACGCTCGGTCAGTCGCCGCTCCCCCCCGATCGTCTCGAACAGGCTGGCGTTCAGGCTGGTCTGTAGCCGCGCTATCCGCCGGCTCAGCGTCGTCACGTCTATTCCCAGTGCCCGCGCGGCCGGCGCCGCCTTTCGCATGCGTGCCAGCACCAGGAAAATCCGCAGGTCGTCCCAATCGAACATTCTCGATCCATACTGCAAAAATGCACACTTAACATGCAAATATACCTCCTTGCATGCGGGAACTCACAGGTTCATTGAGCCGGAAAATTGGCATCCGCGGCGTTCGGTGACGGTTGCCGAAGCATTTTCACAGGAGTGGATCGATGGCCCAAGCTAATCTGACATTGGTTGATGCCGATCCGGCTGCCGCTGAGATTGCGGAACTGGTCGGCCGGGCGCGCGCAGCCCAGGCGCAGATCGAGAATTATACGCAGGAGCAGGTCGACAAGTTGATCACCGCGATGGTGTGGGCGGTCGCGAAGCCAGGCGTGGCCGAGAAGGTCGCCCAATTCACGGTCGATGAAACCCAGCTCGGCAATTATGAGGGCAAGTTTCTCAAGATCTTCCGCAAGACCCGCGCGACCCTGTACGACATCATCAACGACAAGTCGGTTGGCATCCTGGAAGAGGATCCGGTTCGCAACATCGTCAAGATCGCGAAGCCGGTCGGCGTGATCGGTGCGCTTGCGCCGACGACCAACCCCGAAGCGACGCCGGTCATCAAGGCGATCTCCGCGGTCAAGGGGCGTAACGCGATCATCGTCGCGCCGCATCCGCGCGCCAAGCTCACCAACAAGATGATCTGCGACCTGATGCGGGAGGCGATCGTCAAGATGGGCGCCCCTGCAGATCTGGTGATCAGCATCGATACGCCATCGCTCGAAAAGACCAATGAACTGATGAAGCAGTGCGACCGCATCCTCGCGACCGGCGGTGCGGCGATGGTCACTGCGGCCTATTCCAGCGGCACGCCGGCGCTTGGCGTGGGTGCGGGCAACGCGGTGGTGACTGTCGACGACACCGCCGATCTGGACGATGCCGCTGAAAAGATCCGGATCTCCAAGACTCTTGACCTCGCGGCGAGCTGCTCCTCGGACAACAGTGTGATCCTCGTGGATGCGATCTATGACAAGATGCTCGCCAAGCTGCAGGAGAAAGGCGGCTACATCCTGAACGATGCCGCCAAGGCGAAGCTGCAGGCCGCGATCTGGGTCGATGGACATATCAACGCGAAAGTCGTCGCACAAACTCCTAAGTTCATTGCCGACTACGCTGGTTTCGAAATTCCGGAAGACACGCAGTTCTTCATCGTGCCTGAAACCGGCTATGGTCCTGAGCATCCTTTCTCGGGCGAGAAGATGACAGTCACGATGGCGCTCTATCGCGCCAAGGACATCGACGACGCGATCCGCCTGACCAACGGCATTCAGGCCTATCAGGGCCAGGGGCATAGCTGCGGCATCTATTCGAACAGCGATGAGAACATCATGAAGCTGGCGAACGCGACGAAGACCTCGCGTGTGATGGTCAACCAGCCGCAGGCGGCTTCGAACAGCGGCAATCTGTGGAATGGCATGCGGCAGACCTTCTCGCTGGGCTGCGGTTCGTGGGGTGGCAATTCCACGAACAACAACATCACCTGGCGCGATCTGATCAACGAAACCTGGGTTTCGAAGCCGCTGGCCGAAACGAAGATCCTTCCGCCGGATGAGGTGTTGTTCGCGTCCGTCATCGACAAGCTGAAATAATCCGGCTGCCGCTGGGTTGGGTTTGACGTTATGGGCGCAGGGGGGCAGGTGCCTTTAGCCATGAACCAGTTTGATTTGACCGATGATCAGCGCGCCATTCGGGATATGGCGCAGAAATTCACCGCCGATGCGATTACGCCGTTCGCGGCGGAATGGGACGAGCATCATATTTTCCCCCGCGAGGTCGTGAAGGCTGCCGCGGATCTCGGGTTCGGTGGCATCTATGTCTCCGAGGAAGGGGGCGGCATCGGGCTGGGACGGCTCGAGGCGGCGCTGATCATGGAAGCGATGGCCTATGGCTGCCCTTCCACCTCCGCTTTCATCTCGATCCACAACATGTCCGCCTGGATGGTGGACTGCTTCGGCGGTGCAGAGGTCAAGGCAAAATATCTGGCCGATCTCGTCGCCTGCGACAAGATAGCCAGCTACTGCCTGACCGAGCCCAGCGCGGGGTCCGACGCGGCGAGCCTTCGTACCAGGGCGGTTCGCGATGGCGACGATTATGTGGTCACCGGATCGAAGGCCTTTATCTCTGGCGGCGGCGAAAACGAACTTTATGTAACGATGGTTCGGACCGGTGAGGATGGCCCGAAGGGCATCTCGTGCCTCGTCATCGAGAAGGGCATGCCGGGCGTGAGCTTCGGCGCACAGGAGAAGAAGCTGGGCTGGCGGTCGCAGCCGACGGCACAGGTCAATTTCGACGGCGTGCGGGTACCCGTTGCCAATCGGCTGGGCGACGAAGGGGCCGGGTTCGGCATCGCCATGTCCGGCCTCGATGGCGGGCGGCTCAACATCGGCGCCTGTTCGCTTGGCGGTGCGCAGCGCGCGCTCGATGAAGCGGTGAACTACACCAAGGAGCGGCGACAGTTCGGCAAGGCGATCGCCGAGTTCCAGGCCACGCAGTTCACGCTGGCGGACATGGAGACAGAATTGCAGGCGGCCCGGATGCTGCTATACGCCGCCGCGGTGAAGGTGACGGCCGGCACCGCCGACAAGACGCGCTTTGCCGCCATGGCCAAGCGGATGGCGACCGACACGGGATCGTCGGTCGTCGATCGCGCGCTGCAGCTGCACGGGGGATATGGCTATTTGCAGGATTACCCGATCGAACGACTGTTTCGCGACCTCCGCGTGCATCGCATCCTCGAAGGGACCAACGAAGTCATGCGGATGATCGTCAGCCGGGATATGCTCCGATAATGAGCCAGGACATCTTCACCTTCGTTGAAGGCCGTACCGGCCGGATCCGGCTCAACCGTCCCAAGGCAATTCACGCGCTCACCCATGAGATGTGCTCCGCCATGATCGCGGCGCTGAGCACGTGGGCCGAGGATGACGCCGTCGACCTGGTGATGATCGACCATGCCGAGGGAAGGGGCTTCTGCGCTGGCGGTGACATTCGTGTCATAGCCGACAGTGCCGCGGGTGACGGCGTCGCGGGGCGTGCCTTCTTCCATGAGGAATACCGCCTCAACCATCTGCTGTTCACCTATGCCAAGCCGACCGTCGCCTTCCTCGACGGGATCACCATGGGCGGCGGCGTGGGTATCTCGCAGCCATGCACGATCCGCGTCGTCACCGACCGCACGATGTACGCCATGCCGGAAACCGGGATCGGCCTGTTCACCGATGTCGGCGGCGGCCGTTATCTCTCGCGGATGCCGGGCCGTACGGGCCAATATGTCGGGTTGACCGGCGCTCGGCTTAGCGGCGCCGAATGTTTAGCGCTCGGCATCGGCAGCCACTATGTCGCAGGCGACGATGTCGAGGCCTTGAAAGCCGCGATCCTTGGCAACCCTCGGGGGATCGATGCGGCGCTGCGCAGCGCCGGAACGATGGTGCCGCCCGCCCCGATCCTCGATCACCGAGCCGATATCGACCGGCTGTTCGCGTCCGACCACTTCGAGGAGATTCTGGCGGCTCTGGCCGCGGATGGTGGAGACTGGGCACTGGCAACGCTCAAGACGCTCGAGACCAAGTCGCCGCGAGCCTGCAAGGTCGTGCTGCGACTCCTGTTCGAAGCGGCGAAGATCGAAGATTTCGCGGCTGAAATGACCATGGAATACGCCGTGGCCGTCCATATGATCGCTCGGCCGGACTTCGTCGAAGGTGTCCGTGCTTTGATCATCGACAAAGACAATTCACCGCGCTGGAATCCACCGACGGCAGATGGTGTTAGCGAGGCCGAGGTCGACGCGATCTTTGTACCGCTGCCGGCTGCCGAGGCCTGGACGCCCGTGCCCAACGCTTGAAAGGCCCCTGATGACCTACGAAACCATTCTCGTCGAGCTGCAAGGCGCCGTTACGGTGATCCGGCTGAATCGCCCGCAGGCGCTGAACGCGCTGAACACCCAGGTGCTTGCCGACCTGATCGACGCCTTCAGCAAGTTCGACGCCGATCCAAGCCAGCGTTGCGCAGTGCTTACGGGCAGCGACAAGGCGTTCGCCGCCGGAGCCGACATCAAGGAAATGCAGCCGAAGGGTTTTTCGGCGATGTTCGGGGAGAATTTCTTCGCCGGTTTCGAGCGGGTCACCGCGACTCGCAAGCCCTGGATCGCTGCTGTGGCCGGCTTTGCGCTGGGCGGTGGATGCGAACTGGCGATGATGGCCGATATCATGATCGTCGCCGACAACGCCAAGTTCGGGCAGCCGGAGATCAAGCTTGGGGTCGCGCCCGGGATGGGCGGCTCGCAGAGGCTGACTCGCGCCGTGGGCAAGTCGAAGGCGATGGACATGTGCCTGACGGGGCGGATGATGGATGCCGCCGAGGCCGAGAAGGCGAATCTGTGCAGCAAGGTCGTGCCGCTTGCCGAGCTGATGGATGAGGCGCTCAAGATGGCGCAGACGATCGCGGCGATGCCGCCGCTGGCGGCGATCGGCAACAAGGAGATGATCAACGCCGCGTTCGAAACCGGCCTCGCCACGGGGCTGCTGTTCGAACGCCGTGTTTTCAACGGACTCTGCGCGACCGCGGACAAGGCCGAGGGCATGACTGCCTTCGTCGAGAAACGACCCGGCAATTGGACGGGCCAGTAAGATGGCGACGATCGGTTTCATCGGGCTCGGCAATATGGGTGGTGGAATGGCCGCCAATCTGTCGAAGAAGGGCCATGACGTTCGTGCCTACGATCTTTCCAGGGACGCTCTCGATAAGGCGGTCGCGGCGGGCTGCGTAGCTGTCGGGTCGGCTGCGGAAGCTGCTGCAGGCGCAGAGTTCGTCGTTTCGATGCTGCCAGCGGGCCAGCATGTCCGCTCGGTCTATGAGGGCGAAATATTTTCTGTGGTTCCAGCGACGGCATTGCTTATCGATTGCTCGACGATCGACGTCGCGACCGCGCGCGCGGTTGGCGCGGCGGCCGCTGCCAAGGGCCTGGCGATGGTCGACGCACCGGTCTCGGGCGGCATCGGCGGTGCCATTGCCGGCACGCTGACGTTCATGGTGGGCGGCAGCGCGGAGCATTTCGCCCGTGCAGAGCCAGTACTCACCTTGATGGGCAAGGCGGTGATACATGCCGGTACGATCGGATCCGGCCAGGCCGCGAAGATCGTCAACAACATGATCCTCGGCGCGAACATGGTGGCGACATGCGAGGCGTTCGCGCTGGCGCAAAAGCTTGGCCTCGACCTCCAGACCTTCTACGATATATCGTCGAAGGCCAGCGGACAGAGCTGGTCGATGACCAGCTATTGTCCGGTCGCGGGCGTCGGGCCGGTCAGCCCGGCCGACAGCAATTTCGAAGGCGGCTTTGCCAGCGCCTTGATGCTCAAGGATCTCAAGCTGGCGGTAGAGGCGGCACAAGGCGTCGGCGCCAGCGTCCCGATGGGCGGCCATGCCGAAAGCCTGTACCAGGCTTTCACCAACCTTGGCGGCGGCGGCAAGGATTTCTCGGCCATCATCAAGCTGTTGGATGGCAGCTTTAACAAATAACCTGCGCAGCAGCGTCAGGCAGGCACATCGTTGAACTGCAGCCGGGCCAGCCGCGCATACAAACCCTCGTGCGCGCTGAGGCTCTGGTGCGTGCCCTGTTCGACGATGCGGCCCTGATCCATGACGATGATCCGGTCCGCCGCGCGGACGGTGGCGAGACGGTGGGCTATGACGATCGTGGTGCGGCCCCGCATCAGCCGATCGAGCGCATCCTGGATCAGCCTTTCCGATTCCGCATCGAGTGCCGAGGTGGCCTCGTCGAGCAGCAGCAGCGGCGCGTCGCGCAGCAGTGCGCGTGCGATCGCGAGGCGTTGGCGCTGGCCGCCCGACAGCCGCGCGCCGGCCTCGCCCAGGAAGGTGTCGAGGCCATCTGGCAGCGCGCGCAGGAAGGTCGCGGCGTTGGCGGCCTCGGCCGCTGCCCAGATCGCGCTGTCATCGGCATCCCAGCGGCCATAGCGCAGATTGTCGCGTGCCGAGGCGCCGAAGATCACCGTCTCCTGCGGCACCACTGCGAGACGAGCGCGGATGTCGGCTGGATCCGCATCGCGCAGTGCGATGCCGTCAAGGCGGATCGCGCCCGATTCGGGATCATAGAAGCGCTGCGCCAGCTGCAGGATTGTCGATTTGCCGGCACCCGACGGGCCGACCACCGCCACCATTTCGCCGGGCTCGACGACCATGCTTATGTCGTCGAGCGCCAGCACTTCGGGGCGGGTGGGATAGCGGAAGGCGACATGGTCGAACTCGAGCCGGCCACGCGGTGGCGAGGGCAGTGCGGCCGGCAGTGCGGGCGCCCGGATGTCGGGTTCCGCGCCCAGCAGCTCGGAAAGCCGTGCGGCCGCGCCTGCTGCCCGCACGATATCTCCATAGACCTCGGCGAGCGCGCCGAACGCGCCGGCGACGATGCCGCCGGTCAGGATGAAGGCTGCGATCGAACCGCCCGACAGCTTTCCCGAAGCGACATCGACCGCGCCTTGCCACATCACCATCGTGATTGAGCCGAAGATCAGGGCGATCACGATCGCGGTCATCACGGCGCGCATGCGGATGCGGCGCTTTGCGGTGGCGAAGCCTGCGCCGACAACGGTTTCGAACCGTTGCGCCTCGCGCGCCTCCTGACCGAAGGCTTGGACGATCTTCATCGCCCGCAGCGTTTCGGAGACTGTCGCGCCGACGTCGGCGATACGGTCTTGGGTGCTCTGCGACAATTTGCGCAGTCGCCGGCCCATCACGATGATGGGGAGCAGGACGAGCGGGATGCCGAGCAGCAGCAGCGCGGCCAGCTTGGGCGCTATCGCGAACAGATAGATGATGCCGCCGATCGCCAGCACGATGTTGCGCAGTGCCACCGACACGGTGGTCCCGACGACCTGTTCAATGACCGAAGTGTCGGCGGTCAGCCTCGATGCGATCTCCGACGGCCGGTTCTCCTCGAAGAAGCTCGGCGCCAGACGGAGCAGATTGGCCTGAACTGCGATCCGGATATCGGCGACGACGCGCTCGCCCAGCCAGGAGACGAAATAATATCGGCAGGCGGTGGCAAGCGCGAGCACCAGCACGATGATCAGGAGGTAGCGGAAATAGGGGCCGACATCGCCGCGCGAGGCGATGAATCCCTTGTCGATCACCAGGCGGAACCCGCCAGGAATCGCCAGCGTCGCCGTTGCGGCGACGATCAGCGCCAACGCGGCACCGACGATACGGCCAGGATAGGCAAGCGCGAAGCGCCAGATCATGGCGAGCTCGCCGAGCTTACGGGGGGAGCTTTCGGGAGGACCATTGCGTTTCGCCATGGACCGGCCCTAGCAACCCTTGGGCGCACGCTCAATCGCGGGCTTCATGATCTCGCAATTCGATCCTGCTATCCCCACATCGGTTGAGCATGCTCGGCATTGCGCGATGCATGATTATGGCCGTAAGGCGGCAGAGGCCTCTGGGAGACGTGAATGCTGTACGATGCGTATGAATTCCAACGTTCGCTGATGTCCGCCGCGAGCGCCTGGGCCGACCTGAGCGGCCAATGGCTCAAGAATCCCCTGAATCCGATGTCTTACAGCAACATGGCGCCGATGATGGTTTCGGGGCTGGACGTCTTCGCCCATGCTTCCGCTTCGCGCGGCAAGCCCGATTTCGGGTTCACCGAAGTCGAGATCGATGGCGAGAAGGTTCCGGTGACGGAGGAGATCATTCTCCGCAAGCCGTTCGGGCAGCTCAAGCGTTTCCGCCGACGGGGCGTGACGGGCCAGCCGAAGCTGCTGATCGTCGCCCCGATGTCGGGCCATTATGCGACGCTGCTGCGCGGCACGGTCGGACGGATGATGATCGACCATGATGTCTACATCACCGACTGGCGCGACGCGAAGCTCGTCCCCGTGGAGGAGGGTGGTTTCGATCTCGACGACTATATCGATTATCTGATCGCCTTTCTGGAGAAGATGGGCCCCGGCGCCCACATGCTCGCGGTGTGTCAGCCCTCGGTGCCAGCCTACGCCGCCACCGCGCTGATGTGCGCGGACCAGAATCCCTGCCGGCCCGTGACGCTGACGATGATGGGTGGCCCGGTTGACGCCCGCGAGGCGCCTACCGCGGTGAATACCGTCGCCACCCAGCGTCCGCTGACCTGGTTCGAGCAAAATGTGATCCATACCGTGCCGGTCTATTATCCGGGTTCCGGCCGCAAAGTATATCCGGGCTTTCTGCAGCTCACCGGCTTCATGGCCATGAATTTGGGCAACCATCTCGTCAGCCACTGGAGCATGTTCAAGCATCTCGTCGATGGCGACGAAGAGAGCGCGGATGCTACCAAGGCATTTTACGAAGAATATCGCTCGGTATGCGACATGGCCTGCGAGTTCTATCTCGAGACGATCGACGTGGTCTTCCAGCGGCACCTGTTGCCCAAGGGAGAGCTCATGCATCGCGGCCGCAAGGTCGATCCCGCCGCGATCGCCGATGTCGGCATACTCGCGATCGAGGGCGAGCGCGACGACATCTCGGGGCTGGGGCAGACCAGGGCTGGGCTCACTTTGGCGAGCAAGCTGCCGGACAGCCACAAGAAATATCTGATGGCAGAACATGTGGGCCATTACGGCATCTTCAACGGACGCCGCTGGCGCGAGGAGATTGCCCCTGTTGTCGACGCGTGGATTGCGACGCATGCCCGCTAGGGCGGCATTGGCATTCCTCATGGCGCTGACGCTCGTTGCCGGCGCGCCGCTTCGGGCGGAAATCGCGGAGGCCGACGTACAGTCTGCAATCGGCAAGGCGCAGCAAGCTGCGACCCGCGAGGATTGCGCTGGCGTGCTTGCGGCGCTCGATCCACTGATCGACGGGCTTGCGGCCGGACCGCAGCGCAACCTTATCCAGAGAATGCGGCTTGTCTGCCTCAGCGAGCAGGGCCGGGTCGCCGACCTGCCCGTCGTGCAGCGCGAACTGGCCGTGAGCATGCCGCGCGATGGCGTGGTCAAGGCATTCGGAGTGCTCATCGCTGCCGACGAAAATCGCTTCGCCGATGCGGCCGACCAGATCGCTTCCCTGGCAGAGACCTCGCCGCGCTCGCTCGATGTGCTGAGCGGCGCGGCGGTGCGGGCGATTTCACTGAAGCTCGCCGAGGATCACGCCCGCGCCGTGCGGGGCCGAATGCTGATCGCCCTGGCGCGCGCCGACTGGGAGCCGGCAGATATCCCCGAACTTCGCATCGGCTTTGCCGAAGGCGCGATCGAGGCCCTGATAGATCAGGGCGAAGCGGCAGAGGCCGAAGGTCTGCTCGAGCGGATCGGGCAGCCGGAGCAGCTCGCCGCTATGGCGGTCGACCGCCATTTTGCCAAGTTGTGGCCAGCATTGGAGGCCCGGCTCGGTCCTGCCAGTGCCACGTCGGTGGAGCGGTTCGCGCGCGACAAATTGTCGGCCTATGGCGATTCCCCGGACTCGGATGTGGCGTTGCGAGACGCGGCCGATGCGATGCTGCTGCTCGGCCATTATCAGGACGTGGTCGACATGACCCAAGATGTCCGCATCGTCGATGGCATGAGCCGCGAAGCGGTCCGTACCATCCTCTACCGCGCCCGCGCGCTGGCAGCGCTGCGTCGCAACGAGGAGGTCGACCGGCTGCTGGCGCCGTTCCTAGCGCTCGATATCCAGCATGTGCCCGCGGCTTCCACGGCGCTGGTGAGCTATGCCGAGTTCCTCGATGAGGCCGGCAAACCGGCGAAGGCGCTCGTGGTGACGCGCGAAGCGAGGGCGAAGGCCGGCGATCTTCTCACCGACCTCGGCAAGCGTTGGCTCGATCGCACCGAAGTCTGCACGCTGGCAGCGCTCGGACGAACCGCCGAAGCGTCCAGCGCCATGGATACGCTGAAGAAGCTCAGCGACCAGAATCCCTCGGCTGCGATTGAAGCGCTGCTGTGCGCGGGGCGCGATGCCGAGGCCTCGCAGTTGACCCTCAAGGCGTTCGACGACAGCGATGCGGCAAGCGATCTGGTCGTGCAATTCCAGCCGACCGGGTCGCTGCTGGCGCCGGCGCCGTCGCGGCTTCGCGCTTTGTGGACCTCGTTCCTCGCCCGCCCGGAAGTGAGGGCGGCGTTCGAACGGAAGGGACGAATCCTGCCCCGCGTGCTGTGGCCCGACCCCAAACCCCGGCCGATCCCACGGCGCCCCGCCAACGGAGCGGCGATGACCTGATGGCGGAGTTGACGGCGCGGATCGAGACATGGCCGGTCGCGGGCAGCTTCGTCATTGCACGCGGCGCGAGGACGCAGGTCGACCTAGTGGTGGTGCAGATCAGCGACGGCGTGCACGCCGGGAGGGGCGAGTCGACTCCCATCTATTACCATGGTGAGAGCTCCGAGACCGTACTGGCCCAGGTCGAAGCCATGGCAGGTGCGATTTCCCGGGGCATCGAGCGCGCAGATCTGCTGCGGCAAATGCCGCGCGGGGCTGCGCGCAATGCCATCGACTGCGCCTTGTGGGATCTCGAGGCGAAGCGCGAGCGGCGTCCTGTCTGGTCGCTGGCCGGCCTGGCCCAGCCTCAGCCGCTGCAATCCGCCTTCACCATCTCGCTTGGTGACGCTGATCGGATGGAGCGGGACGCCCGGCAGGCGGCAGTGGTCTATCCGCTCCTTAAGCTCAAGCTGGCGGGCGAGGGCGATGTCGAACGGGTGGCGGCGGTTCGCCGCGGCGCGCCGCATGCGCGACTGATCGTGGATGCCAATGAGAGCTGGACCGGGCGGGACGTCGCCGCAGAAGCGGCGGCGCTGCTGCCCCATGGCGTAGAACTCATCGAACAGCCGGTGAGGGCGGGCGAGGATCACCTGCTCGACGGCGTGACCTCTCCGATTCCGCTGTGCGCCGACGAGAGTTGCCAGGATCGGGCCGATCTGCCGCGTTGTGTCGGCCGCTACGCTGCTATCAATATCAAGCTCGACAAGGCTGGCGGGCTGACCGAGGCGCTCGCGGTCGCCGCCGCGGCGCGCTCCGCCGGGATGGAACTGATGGTCGGGTGCATGCTGTCCACGTCGCTCGGCATTGCGCCCGCGATGCTCGTTGCGCAGGGCGCGCGCTGGATCGACATTGACGGACCGTTGCTGCTATCCCAAGATCGCGACGACCGGGTGCAGTTCGAGGGGGGCGTCGCGTTTCCGGCGCCGGTTGCCTTGTGGGGTTGAGCGGCCGTTCTCGTGGCAGGGCGGCGGCCGGGGAAGCCGCGGCCTTGAGGCGGGGAACGATCACAGCGGCCGCCAGTTGCCTCCGTCAGAAATTCGAGCGGGGTGCATGATGACGGCTGAGCGGACTTCGGCGCGCGGGGACGACGGGATGACACGACGAAACGTGCTGGCTGCGGGAGCCGTCACGGCAGTGGGTTTGGCCGCAACCCCAATCGAGACGAGCCCGGCCGCGCAATCGCTCCCTGTCACGCCGATGCTCGTGAGACTGAACGTCAACGGCAAGGATCATGACCTGTCGCTGGATCCCCGAACGACACTGCTCGACGCGCTGCGCGAGCATCTCCACCTGACCGGCAGCAAGAAAGGCTGCGATCATGGCCAGTGCGGTGCGTGCACGGTGATCGTCGAAGGCCGACGGATCAACAGCTGCCTGACGTTGGCGGCAATGCATGACGGCGATGAAATTGTCACGATCGAAGGACTTGGTACGCCGCAGGATCTCCATCCGCTGCAGAAAGCCTTCATCGAGCATGACGGCTATCAATGCGGCTATTGCACCCCGGGGCAGATATGCTCGGCTGTAGCCATGCTCTCCGAAATTGAACGGGGCGTACCCAGTCATGTCAGTGCCGACCTGATGGACGTCGCCTTCTCGGATGACGAGGTTCGTGAACGGATGAGCGGCAATATCTGCCGATGCGCGGCCTATCCCAATATCATCGCGGCGATCCGCGATGTTAGCGGAAAGCGCACGGCATGAGGCCCTTCAACTATCAGCGCGCCGCAGATGCCGCCAGCGCTGCCAAAGCTGCCGCGCAGCATCCTGGCGCGCGCTTCATCGCGGGCGGCACCAACCTGCTCGACCTGATGAAATTGCAGATCGAGACCCCGCTGCTCCTGATCGACATCAACCATCTCGGCCTCGACAGGATCGAAAAGATCGATGGCGGCGGTCTGCGCATCGGCGCGCTGGTGCGCAACACTGATCTCGCTGCCGACAAGCGGGTGCGGCGGGATTATCCGGTGTTGGCCCGCGCATTGGTGTCGGGCGCATCGGGCCAGCTTCGCAACAAGGCGACCACGGCGGGGAACCTGCTCCAGCGGACCCGCTGCGCCTATTTCTATGACACGCGGATGCCATGCAACAAGCGCAAGCCGGGATCCGGATGCGCCGCGCTGGGCGGCATCAATCGCGGCCATGCGATCATGGGAACGAGCGATGCCTGCATCGCCACGCATCCGTCGGACATGGCGGTGGCGATGCGGGTGCTCGATGCGGTGGTGGAGACGGTGCGACCGGACGGCACGACACGCGGGATACCGATCGCCGACTTCCACTTGTTGCCGGGTGACACGCCGCACATCGAGACGGCGCTTGCGCCGGGCGAGATGATCACCGGCGTGCTGCTGCCCCCGCCGATTGCCGGACGGCAAATCTATCGCAAGGTCCGCGACCGGGCCTCCTATGCCTTCGCACTCGTGTCTGTGGCGGCGGTAGTGGGTCCCGACGGCCAGCGTTTCGCCTTCGGCGGGCTCGCCCACAAGCCATGGCGCGTTGAGGCTGCCGAAAAGCTCAAGGGAGCCGAAGCCATCGCCGCATCCGTGACGCTCGGTGCGCGTACCACCGAACATAACGCCTTCAAGCTGAGGCTGGTCAGGCGAACGCTGGGCGCGGTGCTGGCGGAGATGGAGGCATGACCATGAAGTTCGACGCCCCGGCCGCCGATAACGTGATCGATCGCCAGCGCGTGGTAGGCCATCCGCATGACCGGATTGACGGGCCGATCAAGGTCACCGGAACCGCGCCCTATGCTTATGAACGCTATGACGTAGCACCCGATGCCGCCTATGGCTGGATTGTCGGCTCGGCCATAGCGAAGGGCAGGATCAGATCCATCGACAGTCGTGATGCGGAGGCGGCCCCCGGCGTCCTCGCCATAGTTACGGCGGCCAACGCCGGGCCACTGAAGATATCGCCATCCAATACGGCGATGCTGCTCGCGGGGCCCCAGATCGAGCATTTCGACCAGGCCGTCGCGCTCGTGGTCGCCGAGACCTTCGAGCAGGCGCGCGATGCGGCGAAGCTGGTGCGGGTCGACTATGCCGCAACTCGGGGGTCGTTCGACCTGGCAGCAAGCCGTTCCCATGCCAGCGCTGCGCCGGTCGGCTTTGCCGGCCCAGCCGATACGAAGGCCGGCGATTTCGACGGCGCTTTCGCCCGCGCCACCGTGACGGTGGACGAGATCTACACGACGCCGGACCAGAGCCATATGATGATGGAGCCGCACGCCTCCATTGCCGCCTGGAAGGGCGACAAGCTCACGCTGTGGACATCGAACCAACTGGTTGCGGTGGCCGTGCGCGACGTGGCGACAACGCTCGGCTTGCCTGCGGGCAATGTGCGCATCGTCTCGCCTTATGTCGGCGGCGGCTTCGGCGCCAAGCTGTGGATTCGCGCGGATGCGATATTGGCTGCGCTCGGTGCAAGGGCGGCGGGGCGGCCGGTCAAGGTGGCGATCTCCCGGCCGCAGATCCCCAACAATACGGTCCACCGCCCGGCAACGATCCAGCGCGTCCGTCTCGGCGCCGACGGCAACGGCGTCATCGAAGCGATCGCCCACGAGAGCTGGTCAGGCGATCTGCCCGGCGGTAGCGCCGAGACGGCGGCGGCGCAGACCCGCTTGCTCTATGGCGGCAAGAACCGGATGACCGCGCATTATCTCGCTGAGCTCGACCTGCCGGAGGGCAATGCGATGCGTGCGCCTGGCGAGGCCGTCGGGTTGCTTGCCCTCGAAGTGGCGATGGACGAATTGGCGGAAAAGGTGGGGATCGATCCCGTCGAACTGCGCATTCGTAACGATGTTCAATATGATCCGGAGAAGGGGCCGACCCGTCTCTTTTCAAGCCGCAAGCTGGTCGAATGCCTGCGCGTCGGTGCGGAGCGCTTCTCGTGGCGGCGGCGGAATCCCAAGCCGGGGCAGGTGCGCGATGGCCGCTGGCTGGTGGGCATGGGCATGGCATCGGCATTTCGCAACAATCCCACCGTTAACTCGGCTGCGCGCGCCATTCTTGATGGCGAGGGCATCGTCACCATCGAGACCGACATGACGGACATCGGCACGGGCAGCTATACGATCATCGCCCAGACCGCCGCCGAAGTCATGGGCGTGCCGCTGGACAAGGTGGTCGTGCGGCTCGGCGACAGCCGCTTTCCGGTCTCGGCGGGCTCGGGCGGGCAGTGGGGCGGGAACAGCTCGACCTCGGGCGTCTATGCGGCCTGCATGCTGCTGCGCACGACGGTAGCGCAGAAGGCTGGCTTCAACGCCGACGATGTCGATTTCGCCGACGGCTATATCGTCGGCGGCAATCGGCGCGTCCGGCTTGGCGACGCGGCGGGCGCCGAGGGCGTAAGCGTCGAGGACGGCATCGAGTTCGGCGATCTTTCGAAGCGCTACGCGCAGGCGGCGTTCGGCGCGCATTTCTGCGAAGTCGGCGTCGATGCCGCGACCGGCGAGGTGCGCGTCCGCCGGCAGGGTGGTGCGTTCGCAGCCGGGCGCATCCTCAATCCCAAGTCAGCGCGCAGCCAGGTGATCGGCGCAATGACGATGGGTGTCGGAGCCGCGCTCATGGAAGAATTGCTGGTCGACAAGCGCTTTGGCTTCTTCGTCAACCATGATCTCGCCGAATATCATGTACCGGTTCATGCCGACATACCCGAGCAGGACGTGTTCTTCCTCGACGAACTCGACGACAAGAGCTCGCCGATGAAAGCCAAAGGCGTTGGCGAACTCGGCATCTGCGGCGCCGGCGCGGCAGTCGCGAACGCGATCTACAATGCCACCGGCATCCGGCTCAGGGATTATCCGCTGACGCTCGACAAGCTGATCGACAGGCTGCCGCCGATGGCGTGATCGACCGTATGCAGGTCAGCCGACCTGCACGCCGAACAGGTCGTGCTCGTCGGCATCCTCGATCTCGACCTTTACGATGTCGCCGGGCGCGAGCGTAGCTGCGTCGCGCAGATGGACTTCGCCATCGATCTCGGGCGCGTCGGCCTTGGAGCGACCGGTCGCTCCGCCTTCGCCATCCACGACGTCGATGATTACATCCAGCGTCCGGCCGATCTTCGCCTCGAGCTTTGCGGCGGAGATCGCGGCGGTCCTCTCCATGATCCGCGCGTAACGCTCTTCCTTGATCTCGTCGGGTACGGCGTCCGGCAGCGCATTGGCGGCGGCTCCAGCCACGGGCTCGAACCGGAACGCGCCCACCCGGTCGAGCTGTGCCTCGTCGAGCCAGTTGAGCAGATACTGGAAGTCTGCCTCGGTTTCGCCGGGAAAGCCGACCACGAAGGACGAGCGCACCGTGATGTCGGGACAAATCGCGCGCCAGGCCGCGAGCCGCTCGAGCACCTTCGCGTCGTTGGCGGGGCGCTTCATCGCTTTCAGCACCCTCGGCGACGCATGCTGAAACGGAATATCGAGATAGGGCAGCACCAGCCCCTCGGCCATCAGCGGGATGACATGGTCCACGTGCGGATAGGGATATACATAATGAAGCCGCACCCACGCGTCGAGCTTGCCGAGTTCCCGGGCCAGATCGGTCATGTGCGCCCGGACCTCGCCGCCGCCCTTGAGCGGATAGGTTGCGTGCCTCAGGTCGAGCCCGTAGGCGGACGTGTCCTGACTGATCACCAGCAGTTCGCGCGTGCCGGCCGCAACCAGCTTTTCCGCCTCGCGCAGGATCGCGTCGGGCCGCCGGCTCACCAGGTCGCCGCGGATCGACGGGATGATGCAGAAGCTGCAGCGATGATTGCAGCCTTCCGAAATTTTCAGATAGCTGTAGTGGCGCGGTGTCAGCTTGAGGCCGGCGTCGGGCACCAGATCGGTATAGGGCGACGCCGTCACCGGAGCCGCTTCGTGCACAGCGCCGACCACCGCCTCATATTGATGCGCGCCGGTGACGGCCAGGACGTTCGGAAAACGGGCGCGGATCCGCTCGGCTTCGTCGCCCATGCAGCCGGTGACGATCACCCGGCCATTTTCGGCGATGGCCTCGCCAATCGCCTCGAGGCTCTCCTCCTTGGCGCTGTCGAGGAAGCCGCAGGTGTTGACCAGCACGATATCGGCGCCGGCATAATCGGGCGACAGGCCATAGCCGTCCGCACGCAGCTTCGTGAGGATACGCTCGCTGTCGACGAGGTTCTTCGGACAGCCGAGCGACACCATGCCGACTTTCGGCGGGGAGGGGAGTTGGATTGCCATGGAGCGCGCGCACATAAGCGCTTTTTCCGCAAATTGCGAGGGGGCCCCTGAACCTGCTCTCTCGGCGGTAGGACCGGCTGCTGCCCGGGTGGACGGCCACGATCGCAGTTTGACTCCAAAAAGATGTTTTAAACGTCAATAATGCTATGTGAAGCTGCAGACGTGGGAGATTGTCCATGATCACCGCCGCGCAAATGCGAGCCGCCAGAGCCCTGCTGGCAATCGACCAACGGCAGCTCGCCGAATTGTCGGGCGTGTCCTTGCCAACCATTCAGCGGATGGAGGCGAGCGAGGGAACCGTGCGCGGCGTCATCGATACCCTCACCAAGATCATCGAGGCGTTAGACGGGGCCGGGGTCGAGCTGATCGGCAGCAATGGGACAAGCGTCGGCCTGGGACGCGGCGTGCGGCTCAAGCGCGCCGACAATCCGAACGGCAGGCCGAGCTGACGCGATGTCCATGAACGGAAAACATGCTGTCACAACCAGCAAGGCGGAGCCCAGCTTCCGCGAGATGTTCACACCCAAGCTCGTCACCATTTTGCGAGATCGCTACGGACTTGCCGATCTCAAGGCCGATGCGATCGCTGGCTTTACCGTGGCGATCGTCGCCTTGCCACTTTCGATGGCGATTGCGATCGCATCAGGAGTGACGCCGGATCGCGGGCTGTACACGGCGATCGTCGGCGGGTTCATCGTGTCAGCGCTCGGGGGAAGCCGGTTCCAGATCGGCGGACCGGCCGGGGCGTTCATCATACTCGTCACGGGGACGGTCGAGCGCTACGGTCTCGACGGACTGATCCTTGCGACCATGCTCTCCGGGCTGATGCTGCTTACTATTGGCTTTCTGAGGCTGGGCACCTTCATAAAATATATTCCCTATCCGGTCACGGTCGGGTTCACCTCGGGCATCGCCATCGTGATTTTCGCGAGCCAGATCAAGGATCTGCTTGGTCTGACGCTCGCGGGGCGCGAACCGGGCGCAATCGTTCCCAAGCTTGAGGCACTGAGTAGCGCCCTGCCAACGGTCAATGCTGCTGCAGTGACAGTCGCCTTGATCTCAATCGGGGTGATCATCACGGTTCGGCGTTTCCGTCCACACTGGCCCGCCTTCGTCATTGCCATCGTGGTCGCTGCGCTGTTGAGCCGACTGTTCGGGCTTCCGGTGGAGACGATCGGAACGCGCTTTGGCGGCATTCCCCAGTCGCTTCCGATGCCGCATCTGCCGGCGCTGTCGCTGGACAGGATCGAGTTGGTGCTGCCGGCAGCCTTGTCCTTCGCGCTGCTTGGGAGCATCGAAAGTCTTCTTTCGGCGGTCGTCGCAGACGGAATGACTGGACGCCGCCACCGGTCCAACGCCGAACTGGTCGCCCAAGGCGCGGCAAATATAGGGTCCGCGCTGTTCGGCGGCATCTGTGTGACCGGGACTATCGCCCGTACCGCAACCAATGTGCGGGCCGGCGCGCATGGCCCGGTCGCGGGGATTCTGCATTCGGTATTTCTGCTTCTGTTCATACTCCTGGCGGCGCCGCTCGCGAGCTACGTACCACTGGCCGCTCTCGCCGCGGTCCTGGCGATGGTGTGCTGGAACATGGCCGAGAAGCATGAGTTCGCGCTACTGCTGCGCACATCGCGCGGCGATGCGGTCGTGCTGCTGTTGACCTTCCTGCTGGTCTTGTTCCGCGATCTGACGGAGGGGATATTGGTCGGCTTCGGTGTCGGGACGCTGCTGTTCCTCCATCGTATGGCGCAGGCGGTGGAGGTCGAAGATCCCCGGCCATTGGTTCAACAGGACATGGCCGATGATGCGGGGGGCGACCGGGATTGCTACGATCCCGAGTCCGCAACCGATCCCGACATCCTCGTCTATCGGATTTCCGGTGCCTTCTTCTTTGGAGCCGCGGCCGCGGTCGGAGCGGCCCTCGATCGGATCGGCGAGCATCCGAAGGTCTATGTCATCGACTTTGCGAACGTGCCGATTCTCGACTCCACGGCCGCCGCCACTATCAAGGCGCTGGCCGCAAAGGCCCATCGCCAAGGCGCAGCTCTCTATCTGACCGGCACGCGCGTGCCGATCAGGCGCGTACTGTTCGCCCATGGTGTCCGCCCGCCACAGGCCCGCTTCAAAGCGACGGTCGCCAATGCTCTGGCTGCCGCCCGGAACGAGACGCGCAGCGGGGCCACTCTGAAGCTGGATGCCGGCACGTTCGGCTGAACGTCGGATCAGCTCCGTACGGGCAGGTAGTTCGTGGGATTGACCGGTTTCCGGCCGTTGCGGATTTCGAAGTGGAGCTGGGGCTCACCGCTATAAGGGTTCGCGCCGCTCTTCGCGATGGTCTGACCGCGCACCACCTTCTGGCCGCGCGTCACGGTGATGCTGTCGGCATAGCCATAGGCGCTGAGCCAGCCGTCGCCGTGGCGCAGCAGGATCAACGTACCATAGGCCGGGATATCCTGCCCCACATAAGCGACCACGCCATCGGCGGCGGCGGTGATCGCGCTGCCGCGCTCGACGCCGATATTGATGCCGTCATTCTGCTGGCCGCCCGAATATCTGCCGAAACCGCGCAGGACCGGTCCGCGCGCCGGCCAGTCGAATCGCCCAGTGAAGCGCGTCGGTTCGGCGACCGCGACGGTGGGGGCGACCGCCTTGGGCGTCGTCACCGGCGGCTTGGGCGTCTCGCGCGTGGCGAGCGCGGGTTCCGAACCGGTGATCAGGTCCTCGATGTCGAGCCTGAACGCGGACGCCCGCTCGTCCGCGGTCATGCTTGCGACCTCCTTGCGGCTTGGCAGCAGCAGCCGCTGGCCCTCGCGGAGGATATAGGGTTCTTCGAGCTCATTGAGTTGGGCGATGCGGCTCCATTCCACGCCATAGCCGCGCGAAATGGCGATGCCGGTCTCGCCCTTGCCGACCCGGTGATAGCGCCCGCCGGGAATCTTGAGCTTCTGCCCGACGATGATCTTGAACGGTGGCGCGATGTTGTTGACCCGGGCAATGACTTCGGATCCCGCACCGGTCCGGTCCGAAATGGCGCGCAGCGTGTCCCCCCGCTTCACCACATAGGTCGATGCGGCGACCTCGACGGCGGATGGCGTGACCGTTCTGACCTGCCAGGCCGGCGGCGGCGGTACGGGTGCGTTTTCCGAAACGGCGGGGGGGGGCGGGCCAGGGGCCACCGGCGGCGGCTCGACCGGCGCCGCGGCAGGCGGCGGGC
>NZ_JBFUKC010000021.1:0-53972 GCF_056401045.1 Rhizorhabdus sp. P4_G6
GGCCGGCGGCGTCGGGCGCTGCGGCCGGCGGCGTCGGGCGCTGCTCGCGCGGCGGGGGTGCTGGCGGGGCCGGACGATCAGGGGCTGGAATACAGGCCGATGTGAGCATCAGCGCAATCAGCGCAGACGTGGTCGAGCAACGGTTCAGCAATGCCATGCCGACCTGTTAGCAGCCTTGGACCGGCTTGCCACCCCGCCGCGCCGCTGCCGTCACAAAAAGCATGGTGGATCAGGATCGCGACCGGAAAACCGACCGCCAGCGATATCCTTATGCCGGCCGCAGCTCCGTAATTCCGGCCATATAGGGCTGCAGGACCTTGGGTATCCGTACCGATCCGTCCGCCTGCTGATAATTTTCCAGCACCGCGACCAGCGTGCGGCCGACCGCCAGCCCCGAGCCGTTGAGCGTATGCACGAAGCGGGTTCCCTTCGCTTCACCCGAGGGCCGGTAGCGGGCGTTCATCCGCCGTGCCTGGAAGTCGCCGCAATTCGAGATGCTGCTGATCTCGCGGTAACGCGCCTGTCCCGGCAGCCAGACCTCCAGATCGAAGGTCTTGCGCGCCGTAAAGCCCATGTCGCCGGTGCACAGCAACATTCGGCGATAGGGAAGCTCCAGTGCTTCCAGGATCGCCTCGGCCGCCTTGGTCATCTCCTCATGGATCGCTTCCGACTGCTCGGGGGCCGCGATCGCCACCAGCTCGACCTTTTCGAACTGATGCTGGCGGATCAGCCCGCGCGTATCGCGTCCTGCCGCGCCTGCTTCGGAGCGGAAGCACTGGGTCAGAGCGGTGAGTTTGAGCGGCAATTCCGCCTCGCCGAGGATCTGCTCGCGCACCATGTTGGTGAGGCTGACTTCGGCCGTGGGAATGAGCCAGCGGCCGTCGGTTGTCTGGAACAGGTCTTCTGCGAATTTGGGAAGCTGCCCGGTGCCGAACATCGCCTCGTCGCGCACCAGCAGCGGAGGGATGACTTCGGTGAAGCCGCGGGCGGTCTGGCAATCGAGCATGAACGCGCCCAACGCGCGCTGCAGCCGCGCCATGCCGCCTTTGAGAACGGCGAAGCGCGCGCCCGAGATCAGCGCGGCGGCTTCGAAATCGAGTCCGAGTGGTCCGGCGAAGTCGGGATGCTCGCGCGCAGGGAAGTCGAAGCTGGGCGGGATTCCCCAACGGTGCTGCTCGACATTGCCGTCCTCGTCGCTTCCTTCCGGAATGCCGTCCGCGGGCAGGTTGGGGATGGCCGCCAGCGCAGCGTTGAGCGCCTGCTCGACCTCGCTGCCCTCGGCGTCGAGAGCGGGCATCTTTTCCTTGAGGATGGCGACCTCGGCCATCAGCGCCGACGCGGTTGCCTCATCCTTCTGGGCCTTGGCCTGGCCGATCGCCTTCGATGCTTCGTTGCGGCGACCCTGGGCCGACTGCAACGCCGTGGCGATGGCGCGGCGGCGCTCGTCGAGCGCCAGCAGCGCGCCCGAGGCTGGCGCCGCGCCACGGCGGGCGAGAGCTGCGTCGAAGCTGGTGGGGTCGTCGCGGATCAGGCGGATATCATGCATTGCCGCCCTATGGCCTCGAAGCAATATCCGCGCAACCGCCACGGGAGCGGAACCGAAAGCGACAAGGCGGGTCGATGTTGCATGGCCTCGCGACAGCGAGTCGCACTCCGGCCTGCTTGCAGCGCATTTAATCGAAACGGGAGGGAACCTATCCTCGCGTGTCGCGTCACTTTGCATATGTGTCTCTCGAATCACATAAGGAGTATGGATGTGACATTACGAACGGCTTTTCTGGCTGCGGCATTGCTTGCGGGCGCGGCTGCGCCGGTCTTGGCACAGGCAACGAGTGCAGCGCCTGCCGCCGCGGCTACCGTGACGACTGGAGCAGCGGTAACCGATGCCAATGGCGGTGCGGTTGGTACGATCGCCTCGGTGAACGGCGACATCGCGGTAATCGATACCGGCACGGTGAAGGCGAGCGTCCCGACCTCATCCTTTGCCAAGGGTGACAAAGGCTTGCTGCTCGGCATGACCAAAGTCGAACTGGAGGCAGCCGCGCAGGGCGCGGTGGCAAGCCAGCAGCAGCAGTTTTTGGCTTCCTTGAAGCCGGGCACCGTCGTGACCGATCAGAATGGCGGCGCGGTCGGCACGATCGAGGCTGTCGAAGGTGATCTGGTGACTGTCGCCACGCCGAACGCTAAGGCCAAGCTGCCCAAGAGCGCGATCGCCGCCGGCCCGAAGGGCGCAGTGATCGGCATGACCCAGGCTCAGCTTGAAGCGGCCGCGAAAGGAGCAGGCTCTCCGGCCGGGTGATCGCGACTGACAGCCCTGAAAATTCGACGCCCGCACATAGCTCCGCGCTTGTGTGCGGGCGTGGCGCTGTCTATAGGCCCGCGGGCGGCAACCGTGACGGCTAAGGAGCCGGGCTGTAGCCGAACGATAGGGCGGAGAGTCGCATGGCATCGTCGCTGAGTGACGTGTATAATGGTCGGGAACCCGTGAACGTGGCTGCAGATCTCGACGGTTACAGGCCTTCACCCGACGAACCTTTCATGAATGACCGCCAGTTGGCGTATTTCAAGACCAAGCTGCTCGGCTGGAAGGATTCGATCCTCAAGGAATCGGCTGGCACGCTTCAGCAACTCCAGGTCGATTCGCTGCGGGAGCCCGATCTTACCGACCGTGCGTCGAGTGAAACCGACTGGTCGATCGAGCTCCGCACCCGTGATCGCCAGCGCAAGCTCATCTCGAAGATCGAGGCTGCGCTACGGCGTATCGAAGAGGGCGAATATGGCTATTGCGAAGTGACCGGGGAACCCATTTCCCTCGGCCGTCTCGAAGCCCGTCCAATCGCTACCATGACGGTCGAGGCGCAAGAGCGCCACGAGCGCAACGAAAAGGTCAGCCGCGAGGAGTGAACCCCTCGCCTGTTGTTCACCCGCCAAATTCTGGCGGCGAGGGCTTCCATTGCGAGTCGATATCCGGGCTGCGGACTTCCGGGCAGGCCACTGACGTCCCCAAATCGACCTGCCGCAGCGCGTTGCGACGATTCAGGCGATGATATCCGGGATCAGCATGTCCTCGAGCAAAGCGATCTCGTCCTTCAGCCGCAGCTTGCGCTTCTTGATACGGGCGATCTGGAGCTGATCGATCGCTGGGGCGGCCAGCAGCGCCTCGATCGCGGCGTCGAGGTCGCCATGCTCCTGCTTGAGGATTTCGATTCGTCGCGCAATGACTTCACTGTCCAATCGACTCGCTCCAAACCCATACCAAGCGAAATGATTCTAGCGGTATAGCGGGGCTGCGCTCAAGCCCGTCGAAAGCCGACGCGCCGCTGCGGAACCAGGATTCGCGCGTGCCGCGGCCAGTCGTGTTCAAGTTCGGACGAGGCTTTTTTTTGGACGAGACAGCCGCTCGGAATCATGTTTTATTGGAGAGCCCAGTCGGAGATGAAAGGAGACAGTCTTGATGTTGACTACCCATTCTTCCGCAATGCTCGCCAAGCACGCCGGCATTGAAGCCCGTATCGCGGCGGAGTCGCGACGGCCAGCGCCCGATACCGTGCTCATCAGCGAGCTGAAGAAGCAGAAACTCCGAATTAAAGAGGCGCTTGCCCGCCTCTGAACAACGCCAGCTCGGGGATTGAGGGTCAGTCGATCCTCAATCCAGGCCGGCGGACCTTCCCGATATCGACGATCTTGCGCAGATGCTCGTCCGGGGCAGCGGCGGTGGGTCGGCGCGCTTTTTTCGGATCGATGGCTTCGGCGAAGGTAATGCCGATTCGCCCGCCACGTACCCAGACGATCTCTCCCGAGACGATGCCGACACCGCGCAGGCCGACCTCGACGCTCGCGCCAAGGTCGTAATTCACCTGCGCGTCCGCCATCAGCCCGGTCGACGACAGATTGCGCACTCGAATCGATTGCGTCTGGCGCGCATAGTCGCCCGCCGCCTTGATTGTCCCCATCAGCAGCAGTGAATCGCGCTGCCGCGTCCGCTTGCCGGGCAGGGCGCCGTCCTGTTCGATGGCGTCGGACATGAATTTCCCTCGGTTGTAACAGACCGCGGGATTAGACACCCGATTGATTGACGGCGAGTTAAACAGGGCCGCTAGCCCCCGATTACCTTTCCGTGCCGGCTGCAGCCTACCGCTCGATGCACATGGCGATGCCCATGCCGCCGCCGATGCATAGCGTGACGAGGCCTTTCTTCGCATCCCGCCGTGCCATTTCGTAGAGGAGCGTCGTCAGCACCCGTGCGCCCGAGGCGCCGATCGGATGGCCGATCGCAATCGCCCCGCCGTTGACGTTGACGATATCGCTGTTCCAGCCGAGTTCCTTGCCAACGGCGAGCGCCTGGGCCGCGAACGCCTCATTGGCCTCGATCAGGTCGAGGTCCGACAGCTTCCATCCCGCCTTTTCCAGCGCGAGCTTCGACGCGGGTGCAGGGCCGATGCCCATGACCGACGGATCCACGCCGCAGGTAGCCCAGCTCGCGATCCGCCCGAGCACGGGGCTACCGCGCGCCGCCGCATCTTCGGCGGTCATCAATACCAGCGCGGCGGCGCCGTCATTGAGGCCACTGGCATTGGCTGCGGTGACGGTGCCGTCCTTCTTGAAGGCGGGCTTGAGGCCCGACATGGCGTCTATGGTCGCGCCGAGCCGGATATACTCGTCGCGGTCGACGATCGTCTCGCCTTTACGGCTTTTCACTGCGACGCCGGCGATTTCGTCATTGAACCGCCCTGCTGCCTGCGCGGCTTCGGCCTTGTTCTGGCTGCCCAACGAGAACTCATCCTGTTCGGCACGGCTGATCTGATATTTCTCGGCCAGGTTCTCTGCTGTTATGCCCATATGATAGCCGTTGAACACGTCCGTCAGGCCGTCATGGACCATCGTGTCGACCAGCGAGCTGTTGCCCAGCTTCGTCCCGGCGCGAAGATTCTGCGCGTGGGCGGATCGCGACATGCTCTCCTGGCCGCCAGCGACCACCACCCGCGCATCGCCGCAGCGGATCGACTGGGCCGCGAGCGCAACGGCACGGAGGCCCGATCCACAGACCTGGTTTATGCCGAATGCGGTTGCCTCCTTGGGGATGCCGGCGTTCATCGCCGCTTGCCGTGCCGGATTCTGACCCTGACCGGCCGTCAGCACCTGACCCAGGATGGCTTCCTGGACATCGATTCCCTCGACGCCGGCTTGCGCAAGCGCTGCCTGGATTGCGACACGGCCGAGTTCGTGGGCCGGCATCGTCGCGAATGCACCGAGGAAGCTGCCGACTGCAGTGCGCTTAGCACCCGTGATGACGATATCGCTCATTAGTCGCTCCTCTCATTTGTGCATGTGCGAATGGCCGGCATGAACCAAAGGTGCCTGTCGCACTGAATAATCCGCGCGTCTCCTATCAGGATTTTTGCACCTGCGAAAGCCATGTGACCAAACGGCTCCACAGCGAATCGGGGGCCTTGCGGCCCACGATCATTCCCACATGTCCCTCCGCCAGGGCGACCCGTTCGCCGCCGGCCCAGGCGCTTTCCGCCGGCGTAATCCGATCGGTGGTGGAGGCGATGTTGAGCACCGGCACATCGAGCGCAGCGGGATTGATGATGCGGCCGCCGATCCGCCACAGGCCGCGGCCGCTGACGTTCTTCACCATCAGGTCTTCCATCAATTCGCGGCCCGCGGCGAGCGACATGGGCGGGCCGTCATTGGCCCAGTCTTCGACCGCCACATAATTCTGCCCCTCCGCGCTTGAAGGGTCCTTGTCGGCGAAATTCTCGAATTTGGCGACGGTGCGGGCCGGATCGATCCGCCAGAAAATTTGCTGCAGGATCTCAGCGGGGAACAGGCCTAAGGCGCGGGCGACAGGTTCGGCGGCCGCCCACAATTGCTGCAGGTCGTTTCGCGTCTGCGAAGGGAAACCACAGAAATCCCAAGGCGCCGCAATAAGGACGAGCGCCTTTGGTGGCCTGAGCACGGCAGCGGCGATGCTCATCGTTCCGCCGAGGCAATATCCCGCCAGGGCGGCGTCATCGCCGATCATGTCGAGCGCAGGCAGGACATAGCGTTCGACATGCCCGCCTACATCGAGATCCCGTTCGTCAGCATCGGGACAGCCCCAGTCAAGCAGCACGGGGTTCAGGCCGCAGCCCGCGAGCCCGCGCATCATCGAGTTTTCCGTGGTCAGATCAAGGATATCCGAACCATTGATCAGGGAGGGAACGAACAGCACGGGCCGTCCTTGTGCGCCAAAGCTGCGCAGCGAGACCCGGCCTATCCGGCCGATAATGGTAGGCGCGGCCGTCCGCGGCGTCCGCGGGGCGGTCTGGTACGACTTCAGCCCGGCCAAGGCCCTGCGCATTCTCGTCACGTCGCCCGCGGTTTCGTTGCGCAACATGTCGAGGAACAGCGGAAGCGGGCGCGGCCTGTGTTGCAGCGCGGCATGATTCGATGCTATGCTGCACGTGGATTTGGTTGGCAGGTGGGGTATCATGGCGAAATCATCGGACGGTTCAGGTACGGTCATCATCAAGAAATACGCCAACCGCCGCCTATATAATACGGAAACTTCGAGCTACATTACGCTCGATCATCTCGCCGCGATGACACGCGAGGGGCGCGATTTCAAGGTAATCGATGCCAAGACCGAAGAGGACATTACCCATAATGTCCTGACCCAGATCATCATGGAAGAAGAAACCCGCGGCCAGACGATGCTGCCCGTCAGTTTTCTGCGTCAACTGATCTCGCTCTATGGCGACTCCATGCAATCGATGGTGCCGCAATATCTCGAAGCATCGATGGACGCGTTCCGCCGTAACCAGACCCAGTTCCGCCAGGCGATGGAAGGCGCGTTTGCCGGCGGTCCTTTCGCCGAGATCGCCAAGCGTAACATGGAGATGTTCGAAGCGGCCGCGAGCGCGTTCAAGCCGAAGGGTGGTGCCGCTGGCGCCGCGACGGCCCCCGGCACGCCGCCGCCCACGCAGCCGCGCAATGAGGTGGAGCAGCTCAAGGCCCAGCTCGCGGCCATGCAGGAACAGATCGACAGGCTCAAATAGCGGCAGCCACCCCAGGCGGGCGGGGCTGCACCGCGACAGGGATGACATCGGCAGAGAGCAGCCGGTCGCTGCCCGCGAGGCCCGGCCGCTGCGCTAGCCCGCCCGACGGAGGCGGGCGATCAGTGTCCGCGCAGTTCCTTCAGCAGCGCCGGCGCAGGATAGACTTTGGTGAGCGCTTCCTGGACTGCGCCGGTCGAGACCACGACCGTGCGGTTGACGCTGGCATCATAGCCATAGGCGCCCCCCAGCGAATGGATGTTGCCGTCGAAGGCAGCCCCGATCACCGAGCCATCCGCCGCGATCACCGGCGAGCCGGAATTCCCTCCGATGATGTCGTTGGTGGTGACGAAGTTGATGACGCGCATCTTGTCGATCCTGCTTTCGGCCGCCGCCCATTTTGGCGGAAGGTCGAACGGCACTGACCCAGTCGCCCGTTCGTAAAGACCCCCGAAGACCGTGCGATCGGGTACCGTCTGGCCCTGGTAGGTCCAGCCCTGCACCGAACCATAGCTGATCCGCAGCGTGAAGGTCGCATCGGGATAGATGGCATCGCCATAGGCCGCGAAGCGGGCGAGCGAGAGCCGCGACTGCGCCGCCGTGACCGGCGCGTCATATTCGGCGCGGTAGCGCTGCAGCACGGCGCGAGCATCGGCATCGGTTGCGAGGACGAACCTGATCAACGGGTCGTCCGAGGCCTGTACCGCCGCCAGTCCACCATCGAGCAACGCCTTGCGCACCGCCGGATCGGCCAGCTTGGTGCCCGATACCAGCCGCTTGGCCAGCGCCTCGGGAGATTCCTTGCCGAGCAGCCGCTTGACCGCTGGAGCGTCGACCGTCAGGTGCTCGCGCGCCTTGGATAGCCATGTTCCGATCTCGAGCTCTTCGAGCCAGGGATAGAAGGGGCGCTCGTCGATCAGTTCCTTTTCCAGCAGCGGAAGGCGTGCGTCGCCATATTCCGGCAGCCGGTCCGCATTGGGCTTGGCGCGTTCCTGTGCCGCTCGGACGATGCGGCGCGCGTCGTAGAGAAGGTCCGAGATGGTGGCCCGGCGTTCGAGCCAGGTATAATCGTCGTAGAAGGTGCGATAGGCGGCGACAGCGTTGGCGACCTCGCTCCAAGGATCGCCGACCTTGGCGTTCAGTGCGGGATCGGTGCCGACCTTCGCGCGCAATGCCTGTTCGCTGGCCGCGAGCTTTCCCGAGAAGCCGCTATCCAGCAGCGCCTGCCATTGACCACAATAGGCCTTGTAGCTGTTTTCGAAGCCGAACAGCTGGTCCGATCCGGTGCGCGCCTTTTCGTCGTCGGTCGCCATCGCGCTGATCAGCCGACCACGCAGCTCGGACAGCAGCAGCTCGGTCGCGGGGAGGGCGGTGTCGCGCTGGAAAGCCATCTGCGCCTGGGTGTAGAGCCGCTGCGTGCTGCCCGGATTGCCGACGACATAGGTCAGCTCGCCGGCCTTGGGCGCCTGCGCGTTCCACGTCAGATGCGCCTTGGTCGCTACCGGCTTGCCATTCTCGTACAGGCGCAGGAACGCGGCATCGACATCGTAGCGCGGGAAGTTGAAATTATCGGGATCGCCGCCGAAGAAGGCTGCCTGGAATTCCGGCGCATAGACCAGCCGCACATCGGAATATTTGCGGTAGCGGTAAAGCTTGTACTGCCCGCCGCCGAACAGGGTTACGACCTGGCAGCGCTCGCGCGCCGCATCGGTGCAGCTCTGTTTTTCGATCGTCGAGATCGCGGCGTCGCGCGCCTTGGTGAACTCCGCGCCGCTGGACGTGCCGATCGCGTTCTGGACTTCGGGGGTAACATCGCTGATCGACGTCACAATCTCCGCCTGCTGGCCCGGGCATTTCAGCTCCTTGGGCTTGTCGGCGGCGACGAAGCCGTTCTTCATCAGGTCGTTGCCCGCCGTCGACAGCGCCTGGGCGCAATCCACGACGCAATGGTTGTTGGTAAGCACCAGCCCCTGCAGCGAGACCACCGAGGCCGAGCATCCGCCGGTCAGCCGCACCGCCGATTGCCGGACCCGATCGAGCCACGCCTGATCCGGCGCGGTGCCATAGGCCGACTTCACTTTCGCGGCGGGAAAGGCATCGAAGGTCCACATGCCTTCGTCGGCATGCGCGGCGAAGGGGGAGAGGGCGATGATGGCGGTGGCCGCAAGCAGGCTATGACGCATGGAGTTGCTCCGTGATATCGATGTGCTCCTTATCGTCACGTCCTTGTCCGATTGCCAAGCCCACCCTAATACCCAGCCATGACCGATCTCGCCGAGTTGCCCGACGACAGCATCCGCAACACTCCTTTCGATAGTGCCCTATCCGATCGCTATCTCGTTTATGCGCTGTCGACGATCACCGCGCGTTCGCTGCCGGATGTTCGCGATGGGCTGAAACCGGTCCATCGCCGGCTGCTCTGGGCGATGCGGCTGCTGCGGCTCGATCCCGCGTCAGGCTACAAGAAATGCGCCCGCGTCGTTGGCGACGTGATCGGCAAATATCATCCGCACGGCGACCAGTCGGTCTACGACGCGATGGTCCGCCTCGCCCAGACTTTCTCGCTGCGCTATCCGCTGGTCGACGGGCAGGGCAATTTTGGCAATGTCGACGGGGATAATGCCGCGGCGATGCGCTACACCGAGGCGCGGCTGACAGCGGCGGCCGGCGAGCTGATGGCCGGCCTCGATGAAGGCACCGTCGATTTTCGCCCGACCTATAATGGCGAGGAGGAAGAGCCGGAGATCTTCCCGGGCCTGTTTCCCAACCTGCTCGCCAATGGCGCCAGCGGGATCGCGGTCGGCATGGCCACGTCAATCCCGCCGCACAACGTCGCCGAGCTCGTCGATGCCGCGGTGCATCTGATCGACAAGCCCGAGGCCGAGACGGCCGAGTTGATGCAGTTCGTGCAGGGCCCGGACTTCCCGACCGGTGGCGTGCTGGTCGACAGCGCTGCGTCGATCGCCGACGCCTATGCTAGCGGGCGCGGCGCATTCCGCGTTCGCGCGCTGATCGAGAAGGTCGACGAGAAGGGCGGTGGATGGCACCTCGTCGTCCAGCAGATCCCTTTCCAGGTTCAGAAGTCGAAGTTGATCGAGCAGATTGCTGAACTCATCAACGACAAGAAACTGCCGATCCTGGCAGACGTTCGTGACGAGAGCGACGAGAATATCCGCATCATCCTCGAGCCGCGCAGTCGCACTGTCGATGCCGGTATGTTGATGGAAAGCCTGTTCCGGCTCACCGACTTGGAGGTGCGCGTCCCGCTGAACCTCAACGTGCTGGATGAGAATCGCACGCCGGGCGTGATGAGTCTCAAGGCGGCGCTTGCTGCGTGGCTCAAGCACCAGTTCGACGTGCTGGTTCGCCGGTCCAGGCATCGGCTTGCGAAGATCGCCGATCGGATAGAGCTGCTAGACGGCTATCTCGTCGCCTATCTCAACCTCGATCGCGTGATCCAGATCATCCGCGAGGAGGACGAGCCCAAGCCGGTGATGATCGCCGAATTCGGGCTAAGCGATCGCCAGGCCGAGGCGATCCTGAACATGCGGCTGCGCAGCCTGCGACGGCTCGAGGAATATGAGATCAAGAAGGAGCGCGACACGCTCGATGCCGAGGGCAAGGGGCTGGAGGCGCTTATCGAGAGCCCCGCGCGCCAGCGGACCCGGATGAAGCGCGACCTGATCGCGTTGCGCGACCGCTATGGGCCCGACACCCCGCTGGGCGTGCGTAGGACGACTCTGTCGGAAGCGGGGCCGGCGCGCGAAATCCCGCTCGAGGCGATGGTCGAGCGTGAACCGGTGACGGTGATCCTGTCGCAGCGCGGCTGGATTCGGGCGATGAAGGGCCATGTCGATGATGCCGCGCTTGCAGCGGTGAAGTTCAAGGAGGGTGACGGTCCGGCCTATGCGGTCCGGGCGCAGACTACCGATCGTATCCTGCTCGCTACCGACCAGGGCCGCTTTTACACGCTGCCTGCCGACAGGTTGCCGGGTGGCCGCGGTTTCGGAGAACCGGTGCGCCTGTTCGCCGACGTGGAGGCCGATGGGCGGATCGCGGCACTGCTGGTGGCAAAGCCCGGGGTCGAGTTGCTGCTCGCCTCGGCCGAGGGCAAGGGCTTCGTCGTGGACATGGCCGACGTCACCGCCGAAACCCGCAAGGGCAAACAGGTCGTCAACCTGCGTGAGGGCGGGCGCCTCAAGGTGATCCACCAGATCGGCCAAGCTGACGATTATGTCGCCGCGATCGGCGACAATCGCAAGATGGTCGTATTTCCCTTGGCCGAACTGCCACGCATGTCGCGTGGCCAGGGCGTGACCATCCAGCGCTACAAGGATGGCGGGCTTTCCGATGCGATCAGCTTCAAACTGGACGCCGGACTGAGCTGGACAATGGGTGGTGACAGCGGGCGGACGCGGAGCGAAAGCGATCTCACCCCGTGGCGCGCGGCGCGTGGTGCTGCTGGGCGAATGCCGCCCATAGGATTTCCCCGAGACAATCGTTTCGGCTGAGACTGCTTCTAAGCCTTTCGAAAGAGTGCGTTAACCCTGCGCTGCTAATGCGGTCAGACCATGCGGGCGGCCAAAACCGAGATCATCAAGACTCCCGAGCGGATCGAAGACCGCTCGCCATTGTCTTCGCACATGCTGCCCGTGGCGCTGCAGGAACTGCTCGCTACGCCGCGGACAGCCGCGCAGCAGGAGTTCATCGATACGCTCCCGATCGCCATCGCACTGATCGGTCTGGTCGACAAAAAACCTTTGATCCTTGCAAGAAACGTCGCATTTCTGCAGCTTTCGCAACGCCGTGGGGGATTGCCGGAAGCTGATGCGGCGCTCGATCTCTGCGCCGGCATCGCCTTGCCGCTCATGGCCGAACTTGCCGCCTTCCTCCATTCGGACGAGCGCGACCGGTCGCTCGACATGCAGGAAGGCGACGGAATCAGCGGCCGTCATTTCGCGGTTCGGCTGTCGCGGCTGTCGGTCGGCGAATCACCTGTTCCCCGCTGCATCATATCGCTGATCGATCGCACCCAGCAGGTCGAAGGGGAGCGGTCGCTGCGTTCGCAGATGATGCGCGACAGCCTGACGGGGCTTCCCAATAGGGCAGCATTTGCCGAGCATGTCGAGCATTCGATGGCGAACTTCGAGGCCGAAGGTCGTCAGTTCGCGGTGCTGCTGATCGACCTCACTCGCTTCAGCCGGGTCAATGAGGGTGTCGGTTCGCTCGCAGGAGATGAACTGATCATCACCGTCGCGCGCAGGCTGATCTCCGCACTTCGCGCAGGCGACCTGCTGGCGCGTCTGGCCGGTGATGAGTTTGCGGTATTGCTCAGCGTGGCTGACGATTCGTCTGAGGCGATGCGCGCGGCCCGCCGCATGATGGCGTGTCTCTCGACTCCGATCCGCCTCGGCGATCTCGAGATCAAGATCGACTGCGCGGTCGGCGTTGCGATGATGTCCACGACGATCGAAACGGTCGAGGACCTGATCCGCAACGCCCAGTTCGCGATGAAGCGAGCCAAGCATTCTGGCCGTGCCGAGATCTATCAGGCTTGCGACAGCACGGCGGCACGCCAGCGCTTCAGCCTGGAAACCGAATTGCGCCGCGCGATCGAGCGTGATCAGCTCCAGCTGGCGTATCAGCCGCTGATCGACCTTCACAGCAGCCAGGTCATAGGGTTCGAGGCTCTAGCGCGGTGGGACCACCCCGAAAAGGGTTGGATCTCGCCGTCCGAGTTCATTCCGGTGGCCGAAGAGTCGGGGCTGATCGTTCCGCTTGGCCGCTGGGCGCTACGCGCGGCGACCCGTGCGCTCGCCGAATGGGACCGGAAGGCGGGCGCCCCGCTGGCTGTCCACATGGCGGTGAACGTCTCCGCGGTGCAGTTCCACCGCGACGATGTCGTTGCAGCAATCAATGCTGCGCTGATGGAGAGCGGAGTCGCTGGCAACCGGCTGAAAATCGAGCTGACCGAAAGCTGCATCGTCGGTGATCCGGATCGCATCGCCAATATTCTTCGCGCGATCCATGACCTCGACGTGTTGATCGCGATGGACGATTTCGGCACGGGCTATTCGAGCCTCGCCTATCTTCAGAAGCTGCCGATCGACGTGCTCAAGATCGATCGCAGCTTCATCGCGCCGATGCTGCACGATCGCGACTCTGTGGCTATCGTGCGCGCCGTACTGGGCCTCGCGTCCGCGCTCGGCATGACCACCACGGCGGAAGGTGTCGAAACCCAGGAACTGGTCGAGACGCTGATCGGGCTGGGCTGCGACGTGGCACAAGGCTATTATTTTGCGCGGCCGCTCAAGGCCGACGATGCCTATGCCTATCTCTCCGCCCGCAGGGCCTGACGGACTTCCTCGGCGGCGATAGCCGCGACGCGCGCATTGTCGGGAAATTGCTCTGCCATCCAGCGCCGTTCGATCGCTTGCAGCGTCGCCGCGACACCTGGACCGGCGCGCAACCCCATCGCGATGAGATCGCCGCCGCCGATCGGAAGGCGGGGTCGCACCCAGCCGCGCAGCTGATCCAGGCCGAGCTCGTCCAGATCACGATCGCTGCGCAGCAGGATGTCGCTCGCGACTTCGGGGCCGAACCGGTAGGCGAGGTTGCCTGGCGTGGTACCGTCGTCCGACACAGCCTGCTCGAGGCGCCGCGCGGCAGTCTTCGAGAGCTTGAGCCGGCGGGCGATCGACGAGGCGATCACGGCATCCTGCGGCAGTAGCGCCCCCAATCGCCGCAACGGATCGCCGGCCACGCCCGCCGCCAGCTCGCGCGCGGTCAATCGGGTCAGCCGGTCCACGCCTTGCCGATCGACCTCCGGGACGATCGGCCTGAGAATTCCATTGTCGACCATCAGCCGGACCGTAGGGGCGGGATTTTCGCCGCCGAGCAACTTGAGCAACTCGTCGGCAATGCGTTCACGGGAAAGCGCCATCAGGTCGTTGGCGCGGGCGATGCAAGCGGCCAATGCTGCGGGATCGGGGTCGCCGGCACCGAAGCGCTCATGGAAGCGAAACAGCCGCAGGATACGGAGATGATCCTCGGCGATCCTTTGCAGGGGATCGCCGATGAAGCGGACTAGTCGCTTGGCGAGATCGTCGAGGCCACCGAAATAATCGTAGACCGTACCGGTCTGCGGGTCCGCCGAGAGCGCGTTGATCGTGAAGTCGCGTCGCGCGGCGTCTTCGCGCCATTCGTCGGTGAAGGCCACGGTCGCGCGACGTCCGTCGGTGGCGACGTCGCGGCGCAGCGTCGTCACCTCGACGGGTCCGGAGGGCAGGAGGGCGGTGACCGTGCCATGGGCTATGCCGGTCGGGATCGGCTTGAACCCCGCGGCGGCAATTCGACGCATGCTTTCCTCCGGGAGGAGCCGGGTCGCGCAATCGATGTCCTTGACTGGCAGGCCCAGCAACGTGTCCCGCACGGCGCCGCCGACAAAGCGGACTAGCGCTTCGTCGCCACCCATCGCTGCTATGAGGGCGTCCAGCCCCGCATTGCGCCGCCATGCCGCATCCGGCAGCGATGTCATGACGGCGAGCCGATCGCAGCGCGCAGCCGTGGCGCGAAGTCCACGATCAGGCCGGCCGTGACACCCCAGATTCGTTCGTGCGGCCAATCGATCTCGTAATAATGGTGTTCGATACCGTTGAAGACGGTCGATTTTCGCAGATGACTTGCCTCCGCGAGCAGAATGTCCAGCGGCACTTCGAACAGCCCGGCCACCTCTGCTTCATGTGGCCGCAGCTCCAGGCCTTCCGGGATTACGGCTATCACCGGCGTTATGAGGTAGCCTGTCCTTGTCACATGCGATCGGGTGGTGCCGACGATCTCAACCTGCTCGGGGGGGAGGCCCACCTCTTCCCAAGCTTCGCGCAGCGCCGCCGCTATCGGGCCTTCGTCGTTCGGATCGATTCGTCCGCCCGGAAAAGCGACCTGCCCCGCATGCGCACGCAGCCCGGCATCGCGCACGGTCATCAGCACGCGCGGCTGCGGGGCATCGATGATCGGTACCAGCACGGCAGCGTGCGACAGAGATGAGAGATCCTGTACCTGCTCCCCGATCCAGCCCGGAGCATGGCCGTCGCGCTCCGGGTGGGCGGCCAGGCTGTAGCGCAGCCGATCGGCGAGACTGCTCACTGCGCCTCCAGAACGAAAAACTCGCCTGCGCTCCAGATGCCCACCGGCTCGCTGCTCTCGTCCAACGCAATGTTGGCCAGCTCATAATAGACGGGACGGGCGATCAGGGCATCGAGGCCTTTTCGTACCCGGACATAGGGATGCGGCCCATCCGAGCGTTCGACCACTCGAAGCGGGTGCTCGGCGTCGGCGATGACAAGATCCCCGGTGTTCAGCCGGAACGCCAGCCGGCGATCGGGACCGGCTCCCTCGGCCTTCATCTCCACGGCGACGAAGGGTGCGTCATCGACGAGGATCGACAGCTTCTCGGCGGGCGTGACCAGCACGTAGCTATCATCCGGTTCACGCCGCAATATCGTCGAGAACAGGCGCACCATCGCGGGCCGGCCGATCGGCGAGCCTTCGTGGAACCAGGTGCCATCGCTTGCGATTCGCATGTGGCTGTCGCCGCAATGAGCGGGGTGCCAGCGGTCCACCGGCGGCAGACGGTTTTCCGCGCCAAGTGCGGCGATGTCGCTCAGCGACAGGCCGGCCAGATCGGGTGGTGGATGGCTCTCGGGCATGTTGGGCGATGTGCCGTCAATCGCAGCCCTGCACAAGGGGGCGATCGCAACCGGCGATGGCGTTCCGGAGGCGGCCTATTGCGCGGTTCTCGCGGTTTTCTGCAAACCGGGCACTGGCCCATACCGAGGGCCGAGGGCCGCGTGGCTGGGCACGGTCTGGCCCGGGCGCAGCCGTGCCAGCAGCCGATCGCGATCGACTGGACCCGGCAGCGTCCAACCCCGCGTGTGACGCGCGGAGAAGCCGAAGAACCGGTCATAATAGATCGCGTCGCCGATCAGCATCATCGGCTCGCGATCGTCGGCGTCTGCACGGGCAAGAGCCGCTTCGACCAGCTTGCGCCCGATCCCGTCGCGCTGGCGGTCGGGATGAACCGCGACGGGCCCTACCAGGGTCAGTGGCGTTACGTCGCCATTGCTCTCGGTCAGTTGCACAGGCCAGCACTGGATCAATCCCGTCAGCACGCCATCCTCGATCGCCGCGAAGCTGAGTTCCGGGATCGGCTCGGCGGCGTCGCGCAGGCGGTAGGCAGTGCGCTGCCGGCGCCCGGGGCCGAAGGCGAGGTCGAGCAGGGCGTCGATATCGGAGGTGCTAACCGACGCAATGGGTACGAGCTTGATCAATGTAGCCGGGATCCTGGGTCTGACAGGGGCGGCGTTTAAGGTCCAAAGCCGGCCGCCGCAATAACGGTGATCGCGGCCCGGCAGAAGCAGGCCGCCGTTCCGGTGAGATCGTGTTTTCCCCATCTTCTGTGGATAGCTTGTGGATAAGCCCGGGAGAGCGGGCGCTTCGAAGCCGGATCATATCATGGTCGTTCGGCTTGCCCGATTTTCGGGCAGCGCCTATCGAATGCCACCATGACACCCGAGTTCGGCCCCCGCAGGACCGCGATCGTCACCGGTGCTGCAAGGCGGATCGGTGCGGAAATCGCCAAGGCGCTCTTCGCGGACCGCTGGGACATCTTGATCCATTACCGCGACTCGGAGGCAGAGGCGCAGGCGCTCGCCGCCAGTTTGCCCGGAGCGCGGACCGTTCAGGCTGACCTTGCCGCGGCCGACGGGGCCGAGCGCGTCATAGCAGCGCTGGAAGGCATGCCGCCGCCCGCCCTGCTGGTGAACAGCGCGTCGGCCTTCGTCTATGATGCGCTGGACGATTTCTCGATCGAGAACTGGGACATGCATATGGCCGCCAACGTGCGCGGACCGGCTCTGCTGTCGCGGGCATTCGCCGCAGTCGTGCCGGCAGGTGCGGGCGGACTGATCGTCAACATGCTGGATGCGAAGCTATCCCAGCCGAACCCCGACTTCTTCTCCTACACCGTTTCGAAGATGGCATTCGCCGGCTTCAGCGAATTGCTGGCCCGCAGCCTGGCCGGTCGAGGCATACGGGTGAATGCCATCGCACCGGCAGTCACGCTCGTCTCCGGTCCGCAAAGCCGGGAAAATTTCGAAATGGTTCATAGCATGAATGCGCTTGGGCGAGGCGTGGAGGTCGGCGAGATCGTCGCCGCTCTGCGATTCCTGATCGCGGTGCCGACGATCACTGGACAAACGATCACGCTCGACGGGGGGCAGCGCTTCCTGGGCCTGCCACGCGACGTCCAGTTCATGGAGCTCTGATGGATATTGCCTCGCTCGACGGCCTCGTGCCCGAACACCTGTTGCCGCGTACACGGCGGATCATATTGCGCGATTTGGCGGTGCCGGTGGATATCGGCTTTCACGATTTCGAAGTCGGCAACCCGCAGCGCGTGTTCGTTACCGTGGAGCTATGGCTGGACGACGACAGTTTTGCTGCGGTCGACGATGTCGCCGCTGCCTGGGATTACGACTTCCTCCGATCGGAGATTCTGCGGCTCGTGGAGGGCCGACGTTACAACCTGCAGGAAACGCTCGTTCGCGAAATTTATGCGCTGGTCGCGGCGCGCGCAGGAGTTCGGGGCCTGCGGATCGCGACAAGCAAGCCGGATGTATACCCCGACTGCAGGGCGGTGGGAGTGGAGCTGAGCTCCTTCTGATTCTCCCGAACATGCAGCAGCGCAGAGGGAGTAGCTCATCATTTTCCGATGGTTCGGTCGCAGGTGCCGAGCTGCTCCCGCACGAAGCCATAGTCCTCGCGGACTGCCGCGGCGTCTCCTTCCGACAGCGCTGCAACACTCGTATCGGGAAGGCGCGAAGGCAGGAAGCAGGCGAGCCGATACCACAGCAGGCTGTCCTTGGCCGGCGCGCGGGCGCTGTCATCGACCATTTCACCTAGCGCTACCGCCCATTGCGGCTGCTCCGCCGGGCGCCGCAGGATCGACAACGAGATCGGCCGGTTGTCCCGGGTGGTGAGAAAAATTTGAGATTCGCTTTCGCCGGGAATCGCACCGGGTACGTGGAAGGCGCTTCCGATCCCTGTGACGATCGGCGGCGCAGCGGGTGAAATTGCCTCCGTCAGGATCGCTCTAAGCCGCGATTCGTATGTTTGCGTCCAGTCGAGCTGTGAATAAGGCGAAGTGAGCCGGAGCTCGAGGGGGCGCCCGGGAACGCGGTCTGCGAACAGGATGAACCGGCCTTTCTTCAACTTTGGGGGCCTGCCTCCGGCATCGAGCGGTACATCGACGATATAACTGACCGTGCCGGGCATACCATCGACGCCCCGGAGAAGAATCATCGTGGTCGCCTGAACAAGAAATCGGGCTCGACCGGCAGCCAGTCCGGGCGCCAAGGCGCCTTTCAGTCGCTCCGATTTGACCACTGAAACACCTGCCACAATCGGCGCCGTCAATGCCAGATCGGCCAGGTCAACGTAGGAAAGGCCCGTATTTACGGGGCGGAAAGGCGATGCCGACGCGCTTGGCTGTGCCACTGCCGGCATGATTGGAAGCGCCACGCAAGCAGTCGCTAAAGCAAAGGCCATGCCAAAACTGGTCCGGCGGCGGCGGTCATCCAGCAGATCCATCAGTGCGATCCTCGTTTCCGCATGTTCACCCCTCTCAATAGCGGCGAAGCAGTGGGGGAGGAATGCCCGAAAACCAAGCTCCATGGCGTTTCGCTTATTGCGTCGGGCGAACTGTCGCGATAAGGACACACCTCCGCTAAATATCAAATCAAGTTGTGGCGGGTAGGGGCCGGGCACCAATGGATCGCCGTTGGTGAATTTCCGGCCTTTTGCAGGCTTATGGATTGGAGGGAGTGTCGTTCCTTAATGGCTTATGCTGATCAATCGATGAGCACCCGCAAGGCGGTGTCGATCGCGCTGGTGATTCTGCTTCATGCGATCATCGGGTACGCGTTCGTCACCGGGCTTGCGTATAACGTCGTCAAGAAGGTGGCTCGCGACCTGAAAACCTTTGACGTTGATGAAGAGGCTCCTCCGCCCCCGGATAAGCCGCCGCCCCCGCCCCCTGAAACGAAGATCGAGCCGCCGCCCGTCGTGGCGCCGCCGCCGATCGTTCAGGTGCAGGCGCCGGTCGCTCCGACTATCGTGAATGTTCCGGTCGCTCCGCCGCCGGTAATCCACGCAACTGCGCCGCCGGCTCCGCCGACCATCGCGCCCGTGCGTGCAACGCCGAAGGGGAACTTCCAGTCCCTGATGTCCACTGATGACTATCCTTCGGCTTCGCTGCGCGCGAACGAAGAGGGCACGGTGGCCTATAGGCTCGATGTCGGCGTCGACGGCAAGGTTACCGGATGTACGGTCACGTCCAGCAGCGGCTTCCCGCGGCTCGATCAGACGTCCTGCACGCTGCTCCAGCGGCGTGGGCGGTTCAATCCGGGCAAGGACTCGTCGGGCAACCCGACCACGAGCGTGTACAATGGTCGGTTCACCTGGAGAATTCCGAAGGATTGACCTTCCGGCGGAGCGGGTCCTCGCGACCGGCTCCGCCTGACACCCATTGCAGAGACAGTTTCAGAGAAGGAAATTCAGTTTATGGCTACTCCCGCAGCCGCAGGTTCCAACCCCTATGGCCTCATGGCCGCTCTCGAGCAGGGCGGTACGATTGCATGGACGGTTTTCATCATCCTCGTCGTGATGTCGGCGGCGTCCTGGTACATCA
The DNA here is from genome assembly GCF_056401045.1 of Rhizorhabdus sp. P4_G6. Taxonomy (NCBI): domain Bacteria; kingdom Pseudomonadati; phylum Pseudomonadota; class Alphaproteobacteria; order Sphingomonadales; family Rhizorhabdaceae; genus Rhizorhabdus; species Rhizorhabdus sp. P4_G6. The sequence continues at coordinate 19,789 of NZ_JBFUKC010000021.1, forward strand.
TGTTTACGAAGCTGCTCGAGCAGCAGAAGATCCTGAACCAGGGCAAGCGCGCCCGCGCCACCTTCTGGACCGCGCCCAGCCTGCGCGACGGCCAGGCTAAGCTCGAGAAGAACTCGGCCTATCGCCAGATCGTCGACGACGGCCTGATCGCGCAGGACCAACACACCAAGCTGACCGACCCGGTCGATCAGCATGAATGGCTGACCGGTTCGCTCAGCCGCAGCCAGGCACTGGTAAACTCGAAGCTCGGCAATGGCCTCGCGGTTCTCGCGACGGTCGGTTCGACCTCGCCGTTCATTGGCCTGTTCGGTACCGTTATCGGTATTTACCGTGCGCTCATCAAGATTGGTGCTGCCGGTCAGGCTTCGATCGACGCCGTCGCCGGTCCGGTCGGTGAGGCTCTGATCATGACCGCGCTCGGTCTCGCCGTGGCCGTTCCGGCCGTCCTCGGCTACAACTGGCTGATCCGCCGCAACAAGGTGGTTGCAGAGCAACTGGCGGCCTTCTCGACCGATCTCCATGGCTACATGGTGTCGGCCGGTGCGGTGAAGCCCGCCACGAAGGCGGCTGCTCCGGCGCCTGCCGTCAAGAAGTAATCGGCGGACGGACGGCGGCGGGCGCACGCTGCGCCCGCCCCGTTCCCGAGGAAGTTATGGCCCGGAAACGGCGCGACGCGCCGATGCTCCGATACGCCGCCAAGTAGATAGGATTTGTGCCGATGGCCATGAGTGCGGGCCCCGCCGAAAACGACGCCCCGATGTCGGACATCAACACGACGCCGCTCGTCGACGTCATGCTGGTGCTTCTGATCATCTTTCTGATCACGGTTCCGGTCGTGATCCAGACCGTTCCCGTCAAGTTGCCCAATGTGGTGTTCGAGCCCACGACGACCAAGCCGGAAAATGTCGCACTGACCGTGCGCGCTTCCCCGAGCGGTGCCTGCCAGGTTTACTGGGGCCAGACCCCCGTGACCGCTCAGGAACTGATCGATCGTGCCGTCGTGAAGCTGCGCAAGGAAATCGATCGCCAGGGTGGTCCCAATGCCCCCGGTCTCGAATTGCCTGAGGTCCACATTCGCGGTGATATCAACACGCCCTATCGTTGCATCGGGGGCGCCGTGTACAACATGCAGCGCGCTGGATTCACCCGCGTCGGCTTCATTTCCGAGCCGCCGGCGGGCATGGTCCACGAGCGTATCTGATCTCGCTTTCGAGGAGTTTTAGTCATGGCAATGGCCGCAAGTACGACCGAAGGCGAGCCTATGATGGACATCAACACCACGCCGTTGATCGACGTGATGTTGGTGCTGCTGATCATGTTCATCATTACCATCCCGATCCAGACCCACGCTGTGAAGCTCGATCTGCCGGTCAATGACAACAACAGCAATCCTCCACCGGTCGATCCGGTGAAGAACAAGGTTGTGGTCACGCCGACCGGTGAGATTCTCTGGAATGGCAGCCCGATCGATCTGGTCCGGCTTCGGCAATATCTGGACATCACGCAGACGATGAACCCGATCCCCGAGCTGCATCTGCAACCCGATGCGCAGGCACGATATGTGCTGGTGGACCAGGTCTTGGCCGTCACCAAGCGTGCGCAGGTCGAGAAGATGGGTTTCGTCGGTAACGAAGCTTATGGCGGCGCCTTCTAAGGCCGCTGCAACAGTCTGAACAAGGAAAGGGCGGCCTCTCCGGGCCGCCCTTTTTGTTGGATGCTGTCGATGCCGACGCGGCGAGTGACGGCTCAGGCCAGTCCGGCATATTCCCGCAGCGGTGTTTCCGGACGGGCGCCGAAGTGCGAGATCACCTCGGCCGCCGCCAGGCCGGCGATGCGGGCGCATTCGCCGAGCGGCAGATCCCGGGTCAGCCCGTAGAGAAAGCCTGCGGCATAGAGGTCGCCCGCGCCTGTCGTGTCGACCACGCGCGCGACCGACGCGGCCGAGCTGCTGATCCGATCGGTGCCGCGCACCACCACCGAACCCTGGGCGCCGAGCGTGATCGCTGCAAGATCGACCATCCCGCTCACTTCGGCCAGCGCTGCCTCGATGTCATCGGTTTCGAACAGCGCCAGCAACTCCGCCTCATTCGCGAACAATATGTCGACTCGGTTTGCGACGAGATCGAGGAACGCCTCGCGATGCCGCATCACGCAGAAGGCGTCCGACAGCGAGAGCGCCACCTTCCGGCCCGCGTCATGGGCGATGTCGGCGGCACGGTGGAACGCGTCCTTCGCGTGCGGCTCGTCGTATAGATAGCCTTCGAGATAGGTGATCCTGGCGGAGGCGACCAGCGCCTCGTCGATGTCTGCCGCGGTCAGGTTCACGCAGGCACCGAGATAGGTGTTCATCGTCCGCTCGGCATCCGAGGTGACGAAGATGATGCAACGTGCCGTGGCGGGCCCGTCCGAGGCCATCGCGGTCGTGAAGCGCACGCCTCCGGCCAGCAGGTCGTGCCGGTAGGCCGCACCCAGTTCGTCGTCGCGCAGCTTGCCGATATAGCCGCAGGCCGCGCCTAGGGATCCCAGGCCCGCAATGGTGTTGCCGGCCGATCCGCCCGACGCGCGGGTGGCCGGGCCCATCGCGGCATAGAGCCGCTCGGCGGTGGGCTCGTCGATCAGGGTCATTCCGCCCTTGGCAAGCTGGTGCTGGTCGAGGAAATCGTCCTCGGCATGGGCGATCAGGTCGATGATCGCATTGCCGATCCCGACGACGTCGAGGGTCGCTTCGGTCATTATGTGCCCCTGCGCTGGGCGGGTGCGCCCGTGAAGAAATTGTGGCAAAGCCGGCTGCTCCATGCCGCGCGCGATCCGCGCGGGCAAGTCCAACTATGACTGAATGGCCGCCTCATGCTCGACGAACTCGGTGATCTCCTGTGCAAGGCCCGCGCCTGGGTCGGGGAGGGCCACGGCGTCGCGATCGCTACCGTCATCGAAACATGGGGATCGGCGCCGCGGCCGCGCGGCTCCCATGCGATCATCCGGGACGACGGATTGTTCGAGGGCTCGGTCAGCGGCGGATGCGTCGAAGGGGATGTCATCGTCGCGGCCCGGGCGCTGATCCGGTCGGGCGGGGGGCATGAACGGCACGACTATGGCGTACAGGGTGACAATGCCTGGGCCTTCGGCCTCGCCTGCGGCGGCAAGATTTCGGTCCTGATCCAGACGATCGACGCCGAGCATTATCCGCCCGGGCTGCTCGATCGCATCATCGCGCAACGCGGGCAGGGGCTCGGCCTTGCCGTCACCACCGACCTTGCCAACGGCACCAGCATCGAGACGTCTGCCGCGCGCGAGGCGAGCTACGTCAATCATTATCCTCCGCCGCTGCGCATGATGATCGTCGGCGCCGTGCATGTCGGCCAGAAGCTGGTGCCTCTGGCCCGGCAACTCGGCTATCATGTGCAATTGGTCGATCCGCGTGACAGCTTCGCCGCCGCGAGCCGCTTCGCCGACATCGAGATAGACACACGCTGGCCGGACGAGGCGTTCGCCGAATGGAGGCCTGACGCAGGTACCGCGGTGATCACGCTGACGCATGACGCCAAGATCGATGATCCTGCGCTGGCGGCCGCGCTGCGCAGCAATGCCTTCTACATTGCAGCGCTCGGCTCTCGGCGCACTCATGCGGCGAGGCTCGAGCGGCTCGCAGCGCTGGGCTTCGCGCCCGAGCTGCTCGCCCGCATAGATGGGCCGGCCGGGCTCGCGATCGGCGCGGCGACCCCTGCCGAGATCGCGCTATCGATCCTGGCGGGCGCGACGGCGGCGTTGCGCGGCGCGTGACGGTTGGCGCAATCCTCCTCGCGGCAGGGAGCGCGCGGCGGATGGGCGAGAACAAGCTGCTCGCGGATCTTGGCGGCAAGCCGCTCATCCTCCATGCCTGCGAGGCGATCGCCGCAGCCGGGCTGGGCGAACCGATCGTCGCGGTCGCGCCCGGCAGCAGGGTTGCGGCGCTGCTCGAGCGGCGGGCAGTAATCGTCGAGGCCGCCGATCACGCGCTCGGCATGGGCTGTTCTCTGGCGGCGGCGGCCCGCGTCGCACCACCTCACTGGCTGGCGGTGCTAGTCTGTCTCGGCGACATGCCCTTCGTTCGCGCGTCTACGCTGATCGCGATCGCGCAACGAGCATCGGCCGCTGCTATTGTCCGGCCATGCTACCAGCAGCGGCCCGGCAACCCCGTCCTGTGGGGACGACGGCATTTTGGCGAACTGGCGGGGTTGACCGGCGACCAGGGTGGGCGGGCGCTGTTCGCGCGCCATCCGGTGACGTTGCTGGATTGCGATGACCCAGGCGTGGAGATCGATGTCGATACGCCCGAGGCGCTGGAGCGGGCGCGGCGACTCTTCGCTGCATGACGAGTCCGGGTCAGAGCGTCCGTAACGCCGCCGCCGGCCGCGCCGCCAAGACGGGCAAGGACCCGAGCATGCCGATGCCCAGCGTGCCCGTCGCGCCGGCTGCCAACGTCGCCAGCACCACGCCCCAGTCTGGCGCCCAGCGAAGCTCGAAAATGCCGGTGACGATGGACCAGCCGGCCGCCGTGCCCGCCGCAAGCGCGAGCCCCGCGACGATGACGGAGAGCAGGGCATATTCGATAGCCTGCGCCGCGAGGATCTGGCGCCGGCTCGCGCCAAGCAGCTTGAGCAGGACGGCGTCGTAGAGACGAGCGCGTCGTGACGCGGCGATCGCGCCCATCAGCACTGCGACGCCTGCAGCCAGCGTCACCGATGCGACTGCCCGAATCGCCATCGCGAGTTGTCCAAACACCTGCGATAGCTGGTCGACGACGTCCTTGACGCGAATCAGCGACGCCGAAGGGAAAGCAGCGATGACCGCCTTGTTGATCGCCGCCTCGTGCGCATCGGGCAGGGTGATGGTCGCCATATAGCTGTGGGGCGCCGCTTCGAGCGTGCCCGGGGCGAAGACGATGCCGAAATTGAAGCCCATCGTCTCCCAATTCACCCGGCGGATGGAGGCGATCTTCGCATCGATCTCCACCCCGAGCACCGACAGCCTCATCGCATCGCCGGGCTTGAGGGCGAGAGCCTTGGCCGCCTGCTCCTCGATCGAGACGAGAGGGGGGCCGGCATAGTCGGCCGGCCACCATTTGCCCGCGACGATCTCATTGCCCTGCGGCAGTACCGAGGCATAGGTGAGGCCGCGGTCGCCGTTCAGGATCCAGGCCCCCTTGGGCACCGGTTTCATGTCGGCGACGCGGACGCCGCGCACTGCCACCACCGACCCGCGCAATGATGGCACGCTGGTGATCTGAGCGTCGGGCGCCTTGGAATGGACGGTGCGGCGGAACCGGTCGATCCCGTCGGTGGGCACGTCCAGTACGAAGAAGTTCGGTGCTGTCGCCGGGATGGTGCGCTCGATCTGGTTGGCGAGGTTGGTCTGCAGCACCGCGAGCATCACGAACAAGGTGAGGCCGAGGCCGAGCGCCACGATGAGCCGATCGGTCTGCGCCGCGGGCCTGTGCAGATTGGCGATGGCGAGGCGGAGCAGCGGCCGCCGAGGACGCGGAACAGCACGCGCGCCGCGGCGAACGAGCCACCCTATCCCGCCGAGCAGCGCGAAAACGGCGACGGTGCCCGCAAGAAAGCCGGCGCTGAGCAGGGGATCGCGGGCCGTGCCGATCGCGAGCGCCGCGATACCCGCGCCTGCGCCGGCCATGGGCGCCAGGACCGTCCAGCGGGGAAGGCCGAAGGGCTCGACCCGTGCCCTGAAGATCGCCGCGGGGCTGACCTGTCCTGCCCGGGCAAGCGGGGCGAGGCTGAAGAGCAAGGCGGCCAGCAGGCCATAGCCGGCGCTGACCAGCAGCGGCAGCGGGAAGAGTGTGAAATGCGGCTCGACGGGCAGCGCATCGCCGGCAATCTTGCCGACGAGCGCAGGGACGGCCGCGCCGGCCACCAGTCCTGCGACGACCGCGCCGGCTGCGACCAGGGCGATCTGGATCAGGTAGATGCGGAAGATGATGCGCGAGGACGCGCCGAGGATCTTCAGGGTCGCGATCCCCGGTCGCCGTTGGTCGAGCCAGGACGAGACTCCATTGCCGACCCCGATGCCGGCGACGATCAGCGCGGTCAGACCGACGAGGGTGAGGAATTGCCTGAGCTGCTCGACGGTACGCCGCAGCCCGCGCGCGGCATTGCTGCGATCCGTCACTTCCCAATTGGCGTCGTGAAATCGGTCGTCAAGCCGCTCGGCGATCGCATGCGCATCCTGATTGCCGGCAAGGCGGATGCGGTAACGGGTGGTGAAAAGGCTGCCGGGCTGGACCAGCCTGGTCGCTCCAAGCCCTTGCTGCGACAGCAGGATCGTTGGTCCAAGGGTGAAGCCCTCGCCGACCCGGTCGGGTTCGTCGACGATTAGGCCGATCACGCGCAGGCTCGTGTCGCCGACGTGGATGCGGTCGCCAAGGCGGACAGACAGCCGCTCGGCGAGTTCGGGGGCTATGGCGACATCGAGCCCGGCGGGACGGGGGCGCAACGCCCCCGGTGCTAGCTTGAGCGCGCCGTAGAGCGGCCAGCGATCATCGACACCCTTCAGTTCGGCGAGCACCGACGCCTCGGCATCGAGGCGCGACGCCATCGCCCGCATGCGAATGCTGGCCGAGACGATTCCGACCCGGCCAAATGCTGTGCGCTCGACGGGCGTCGCCTCGCGCTGGGCAACTCGCATTTCGATGTCGCCGCCCAATATCTCCTGGCCGCGGGCGTCAAGCTCGGCGGTGATCGCCTCGCCGAGGCTGCCCACGCCGGCCAGCCCGGCAACGCCCAGAAACAGGCATATGATCAGCAGGCGCAGCCCTCGCAAGCCGCCGCGCATCTCGCGCAGCGCCAGCCTCCAGGCGATGGTCATGCGGCCGACCGGTCGGATATGATCTGCCCGTCGCGCATCTCGACGACGCGGCGACAGCGTTTGGCGAGTTCGGGATCATGGGTGATCACCAGCAGCGTGGCGCCCGTTTCGCGCTGGCGATCGAACAGCAGGTCCATGATCCCCGCGCCGGTCGCCGCGTCGAGATTGCCGGTGGGCTCATCCGCGAACAGGATTACGGGGCGGGGCGCGGTCGCCCTGGCGATGGCGACGCGCTGCTGCTCACCGCCTGACAGCTGGGCCGGATAATGGTCGAGCCGATGGCCCAGGCCGACTGCCTCGAGCTCCGCGCGTGCCCATGCAAAGGCATCGGCTTCGCCGGCGAGCTCAAGTGGAACGGCGACATTCTCCAGCGCGGTCATTGTCGGCAACAGATGAAAGGCCTGCAGGATAATGCCGATCCGTCCGCGCCGCGCGGCGGCGAGGCCATCCTCGTCGAGACGCGTGAAATCGAGACCTGCCACGCTGATGCTGCCAGCGTCGGCCCGCTCCAGTCCTGACAGGATCGCCATCAGCGATGACTTGCCCGAGCCCGACGGGCCAAGCAGCGCGACCGTTTCACCGCTGCCGATAGCGAGATCGATGCTTTTCAGGATCTCGACCCGCGCCGACCCCTTGCCTAGCGCGAGACGAAGGGCGCTGGCGTCGATGATGGGTGATGTCATGCCGGCGAAGCGATCCTGTTCGTTGCTGTACTGCAACATGAGGATCGTCGGCGGCACTATCAATGGGTGAGGCGAGGCTTCGCGACGATTCCGGCCAGTCGACCGGCGGCGAGATCGAGGAATCCGGGAAAGCTCAGGCGGCCTTGGGTCCCTGGACCGCTATACGCTGCAACTCCGGTAGCGCTCGCTCAAGCGCGGTCTGGTGCGTGTCGTCGCAGCGCGGCATGCGGTTCCAGGCGTCGAGGGCCGCAATTTTGTACGCCTCCGCGAGCGTTGGATAATTGAACGTGTTCTCGACGAAATAGTCGAGCGTTCCGCCGAGGTTGAGCACCGCCTGGCCGATGTGGATCAGTTCCGTCGCGCTTTCGCCGATGATGTGGACACCGAGCAGGCGGCGGTCCTCGAGCGCGAAGACCATCTTCATCATGCCCGCCTGCATGCCCATGATATGGCCGCGCGATGTCTCGCGGAACCGCGCGATGCCGCATTCATAGGGGATACCGCGGTCGCGCACTTCCTGCTCGGACAGGCCGACCGTGGAAATCTCGGGCACTGCGTAGATGCCATAGGGGAAATAAGCGGGGGCGGGTGGCATGGGCGCGCCAAAGGCGTGACAGGCGGCGATGCGGCCCTGCTCCATCGATGTGGAGGCAAGGCTGGGGAAGCCGATCACGTCTCCGGCGGCATAGATATGCGGAACGTCGGTCTGGAGCGTGACCGGGTCGACGGTCAACCGGCCGCGGCTGTCGGCTTCGAGACCGCAATTCTCCAGCCCCAGCGCACCGGTCGCGCCGATGCGTCCCGCCGCATAGAGCAGCATTTCCGAACGAATACGGCGGCCATCGTCGAGCACCGAGATCGGCCAGCCCTGGCCGTCGACCTCGACCCGCTCGACCTTGGAACCGAGCCGGATCGTCATGCCGCGGTCGCGCAACTGGTGGACGAAGTCGTCGATTATCTCGCGGTCCACGAAATCGAGGAAGGTCTCGCGGGGTTCTATCAGCGTGACCGGCACGTCGAGCGCCGAGAAGATGGTGGCATATTCGATGCCGATCACGCCGGCACCGATCACGGTCAGGCTGCGCGGCACGCGCGGGTTTGCGATCAGGCTGTCGCTGTCTAGAATGGTGCTGTCGTTGAACGGTATCGAAGCGGGGCGATAGGGATTGGTCCCCACAGCGATCAGCACGCGCTCGGCTTCGAAGATGTGGACGTCGCCCCTCGGCCCCGTCACGGCGATCTCGTGCGGGCTACGGAATTGGGCCGCACCCTCGACCGTCCGCACGCCGTTACGGGTGAACTGATGCTCGAGCACGTCGATTTCGTGCTCCAGCGTCATCTTCAGGCGGGCATTGAGGTCCTTGCCCTGAATGTCCTTCTTGACGCGATAGGCCCGGCCGTAAAAGCCCCGCTCGCGCCAGCCAGTCAGATTCAACACGGTTTCGCGCAGCGTCTTCGACGGGATGGTGCCGGTGTGCACCGACACTCCGCCAACCCGAAAGCGGTTCTCGACGACCAGGGTCGACTTGCCCAGCTTCGCAGCCTGGATGGCGGCGCGGCGTCCCGCCGGCCCGCTGCCAATGACGATCAGTTCGTAACGCATCACATCCCCCAGATTAACCCGTGCTCGCGAGTCCGACGCCCCCTCTTACGCCCGGAGCCTTGAAAACATGGTTAACGCCCGGTCTGGGGCAGTAACGACCGAGCTTGATGGAACATCCGCGGAAATGATGGCCGGGAGAATGAATGAGCCCAAAGCAAAAGGCCCGCCTCTTTCGAGACGGGCCTTTCCTCAGCCAGGCTGAACGATCACACTTTGAGCTTGGGCTTGGTGCCACCCTTTTTCGGGCGCTTCGGTGCCGCCGGGACGAGCTCGAACGACAGCGCGAAGTCCTTCAACTTCACCTTGACCTCGCCGCCATGGACCAACTTGCCGAAGAGCAATTCCTCGGCCAGCGGCTGCTTGATCTTTTCCTGGATCAGGCGGCCCATCGGGCGAGCGCCGTAGAGCTTGTCATAGCCCTTGTTGGTCAGCCAGGTCTTGGCTTCCTCGTCGAGGCTGATGTGGACGTCGCGGTCCGCCAGCTGCAGTTCGAGCTGGAGGATGAACTTCTCGACGACGCGTGAGACGACCTCGGTCGGCAGATAGCCGAACGGCACGATCGCATCGAGGCGGTTGCGGAACTCCGGCGTGAACATCTTCTTGACCGCTTCCTCGTCCTCGCCCTCGCGGGTGAGGTTGCCGAAGCCCACCGTCTCGCGCGCCATGTCGGACGCACCGGCGTTGGTGGTCATGATCAGGATGGTGTTGCGGAAGTCCACCGTCTTGCCGTGGTGATCGGTCAGCTTGCCGTTATCCATCACCTGCAGCAGGATGTTGAACAGGTCCGGATGCGCCTTTTCGATCTCGTCGAGCAGCAGCACGCAATGCGGATGCTGGTCAACGGCATCGGTCAGAAGGCCGCCCTGGTCATAGCCGACATAGCCCGGAGGGGCGCCGATCAGGCGGCTGACCGAATGCCGCTCCATATATTCCGACATGTCGAAGCGCTGCAGCGGAATGCCCAGGATCGATGCCAGCTGGCGCGCGACTTCCGTCTTGCCGACGCCGGTGGGGCCGGAGAACAGATAGTTGCCGATCGGCTTGTCCGGATCGCGCAGCCCCGCGCGGCTGAGCTTGATCGCCGAGGAGAGGATCTCGATCGCCTTGTCCTGGCCGAACACGACGCGCTTGAGATCGGTCTCGAGCGAACCGAGCGTCTTCTTGTCGTCGGTCGAGACCGACTTCGCCGGTATGCGCGCCATCGTCGCGATCACGGCCTCGATCTCCTTGGGCGTGATCACCTTCTTGCGCTTGGCCGGCGGCACCAGCATCTGCGAAGCGCCGACCTCATCGATCACGTCGATCGCCTTGTCGGGCTGCTTGCGGTCGTTGATGTAGCGCGACGAAAGCTCCACCGCGGCCTTGATGGCATCGGGCGTGTACTTGACGTGGTGATGCTCCTCGAACGCGGTGCGCAGGCCGGTGATGATCTTGATCGTATCCTCGATCGTCGGCTCGTTCACATCAATCTTCTGGAAGCGCCGCAGCAGCGCGCGGTCCTTCTCGAAATGGTTGCGGAACTCCTTGTAGGTGGTCGAGCCGATGCAGCGGATCGTGCCGCCCGACAGCGCCGGCTTGAGCAGGTTGGAGGCATCCATTGCGCCGCCCGATGTTGCGCCCGCGCCGATCACCGTGTGGATCTCATCGATGAACAGCACCGCATGGGGCAGCTTTTCGAGCTCGGTGACGACCTGCTTGAGGCGCTCCTCGAAATCGCCGCGATAGCGGGTGCCGGCGAGCAGCGCGCCCATGTCGAGCGAGTAGATCACCGCCGGCAACAGCACCTCGGGAACGTCGCCCTCGACGATCTTGCGCGCGAGCCCTTCCGCGATTGCGGTCTTGCCGACGCCGGGATCACCCACATAGAGCGGGTTGTTCTTCGAGCGGCGGCACAGGATCTGGACGGTGCGATCGACCTCGGGGCCGCGGCCGATCAGCGGATCGACCTTCCCGTTCTTGGCCTTCTCGTTGAGGTTGACGCAGAACTGCTTGAGCGCGCTTTCCCCCTTCTTGCCGTCCGCCTTGGCCTGGCTCTTTTCCTCTTCGGCGCCCTTCACTTCGCGTTGCTCCGTGGGTTGTCCGGCCTTGCCGACTCCGTGGCTGATGAAGCTGACCGCGTCGAGGCGGCTCATGTCCTGCTGCTGCAGGAAGAAGACGGCATAGCTTTCGCGCTCGCTGAACAGGGCGACGAGCACATTCGCGCCCGTCACCTCCTCGCGGCCGGAGGACTGGACATGGAGGATAGCGCGCTGGACGACACGCTGGAAACCGCTGGTCGGCGAGGGATCGGTCTCACCCTCGACCTTGAGGGCGTCGAGTTCGGTATCGAGATAGTTGGTGACGGCGTTGCGAAGCTCGGAGAGGTCGACGCCGCAGGCGATCATCACCTTCGAGGCATGCTCGTCGGCGATCAGGGCGAGCAGCAGATGCTCCAGCGTCGCATATTCATGGCGCCGGCTGCTGGCAGCGCTCAGCGCGTTGTGCAGCGTCTGTTCGAGTTCGCGGGCGAATGAAGGCATGGTTATCTTACTCCGTGCGGCATGGACCGAGCCATGCCGGTAGCCTATATGTCGGGTGCCCAGGCCCGTTCATCAAGAACCAGCCTCTGTCGAGACAGCGGGACGCCGACCTCGACAGCGCGCCTTCATCGCTTGAATAGGCTTTCAGCTGTTGCGCGATGGTTAACGGCTTTTTTAATTTTTTCGCGACAGCGGGCAATTTCGGTATCGAGCGCGGCGATCCGGACTTCGAGTTCGTCCACCGACAGGTGATCGATGTCCTGCCGGATGAGTTGCTGCACCGGGTCGTCGGGGCGCTTGGCGAAAAGATCGTCGGGCTCCATGGGCACAGCGTTGACCGCTGCGGGGCGCATGTCAATAAACCCTTCGGTGGACGGCCGGTGCCACGCGAAAAAGAGGGGCTAGATGGCCGAAATTCCCGATTGGATGACGGCGATCGACCCCGCGGACAAGGGCGGCCCGGAGATTCTGCTTCCGGTTCGCCGGCCCGTGCCACAACCGGGCACGGGCCAATTGTTGATTCGCGTGGCAGCCGCAGGGGTAAACCGGCCGGATATTGCCCAGCGGATTGGCGCCTATCCGCCGCCTCCCGGTGCGCCGACCGTCCCCGGCCTCGAAGTCGCGGGCGAGGTCGTTGCCCTGGGGGAGGGGACTCAGCGGGAGCTGCTCGGCCAGCCGGTCTGCGCGCTCCTCGCGGGTGGCGGCTATGCCGAATATGCCGTCGCCGACGCCGGGCTGTGCCTGCCGGTGCCGAACACCCTGTCGATGATCGAAGCGGCGGCGATTCCAGAGACGCTGTTCACGGTGTGGAGCAACCTGTTCGAGCGCGCTTATGTAGGCGAGGGGGATCAGGTGTTGATCCACGGCGGCACCAGCGGAATCGGCACCATGGCGATCCTGCTCGGTCGGATCTTCCAGGTGCAGGTCATCGTTACCGTCGGTTCGGACGAGAAATGTGCCGCGGCGCTGAAGCTGGGGGCCGCCCACGCGATCAACTATCGCTCCCACGATTTCGTCGAGGAGGTGCGGCGCATCACCGGCGGGCGAGGCGTCGATGCGGTGCTGGACATGGTCGGCGGCGACTATCTGCCGCGCAACATCGCTTGCCTCGCGGAGGATGGCCGGCACGTCTCCATTGCGGTGCTCCGGGGCGCCAAGGCCGAGATCCCGATCTGGAAGGTCATGCAGAAGAGACTGACCCTCACCGGATCGACGCTGCGGCCGCGCAGCGTGGAATTCAAGGCGCTGGTGGCGAGCGAAATCGCATCGGTGGTGTGGCCGCATGTCGAGGAGGGACGGTTAAAGCCGGTCATCGACGCCACTTTTCCGCTAGCCGAGGCCGCGGCGGCGCATCGGCGCATGGACGAGGATCATATCGGGAAAGTGGTGCTGGAGGTGGGCCCGGCTATGCGGTGAACGACCCCTTCCGCTCGCGCGGCTGACACAAGGCGGGCCGGGCAATGGATTGCCCGGCCCTTCGCGTCTTTACTTGTCCAGCATCTTCGCATGATCGAGATGCTTCTGGACGGTCGGGGCGATTTCCGCCGCTACGGCCTTCAGCGACGGCGTGTCACCACGTTCGGCATAATCGCGCATCATCGCCAACGTGGTCTGGTGCGCCGCGACCTGCCCGTCGATATAGGCCTCGTCGAAGTCAGCGCCCTTCTTCTTGCCCAGTTCTGCGAGATCCTCGTTCTGATCCTCGGTCAGCGCGGGATCGGGGGTAATGGCCGGACTGGCCTTGCCCGCGGCAGCCTTGATCTTGCTCGTCGAGTCCGTATGCGCCTTGATCATCTCGGCGGCAAAGTCCTTGACCTCCTTAGAGGTGGCGTTGGCCTGCGCCAGCTTTGACGTCGCGATCTCGAAGGCGTCCGACTTGGCCGCGGTGTTGGCGAAGTCCATGCCGTTCGGGGTGGGCGACATCGCCTGCTTCACGTCCACCATCGCATTAGAAGCCATTGCGCCTGCGCTATCGGCGGTTTCGCTGGCGCTGTTGGCGGCGCCCTGCGCGGCCTGCTCGGATTTGTTGCAGCCCGCTAGGCTGAGCGCCAACACACCGACAGTCGCGACTAATATATGTTTCATGGGTCTCTCCTCCGTGGCGGACGGGCTAAACGACCCAAGGTCGACGGCGTTCCGGGACCGTGCCGAACGAGCAGGCTCAGCCTTGCTCGGCCATGATCCGGGCGAACATCAGCGCATCGCCGATTGCCGCCATGGCTGCGGTGTTATCGAAGATGCACCAGCTGTCGCAGGCCGAGCCTGCGCGGAGCGTAGCGGCATAGCCGCGCAGCCGACCCTCGCCATAGGCCGACCGATAGATGACCGGTGATCCGTGCAGTCGGAAATAGCGCAGCCCGGGCCAGCCGCCGGGATCGGACGCCTCCGGCACCCGGGCCGGATCGGCGGCGACACGCGCGACGCGGCGCTCGGCCAGCGATGCTTCGGCTTCGGGCGTGAACCAGCTGGCGTGGCGCGGCTCCCAGGCGATCGGCGCCGCGATAGCCGCCCGGAGAGCCGCAAGGAATGCATTCGCGACCCCTGCGTCGAAGGCAAGCTTAGGCGGGAGCTGCACCAGCACCGCGCCCAGCTTTTCGCCAAGGCCTGCTATCTGATCGGCGAACGTCTCGATATGGCGCTCGGAATCGACCAAGCGGAGCTGGTGGGTGATCTGTTTCGGAAGCTTGACTGAAAAGCGAAACTCGGGCGGCACGGTTTCAGCCCATCGACGATAGGTGTCGAAGCGGTGCGGGCGGTGGAAACTGCTGTTGATCTCGACCGCGTTGAACCGCGCGGCGTAGCGTTCGAGATGCGACCCGCCGTGCGGGAATTCGGGTCGATCCCGCGATGCGATCGACCAGCCGGCGGTGCCGACGAAGATGCACCCGGTTGTCTCGCGCGTGAAGCGGAAATGGTCCCGGATGCGCGCGTTGAAGAATTGCCCCTTGGATCTGGCGCTGCGCATCGCCTTGACCAGCGCGGCGGGCACGTCATGATAGCTATAGCGCCGTCCCGTCACGAACTGGACGTTGAGCCGGCGGTTGGGTTCGTCATAATCGAAACGGCGGATGACGCTGGAAGGCATGGGGCGGGAACGCGCAGCTCGCGGTCAGGCTCCTGGGCCGCTGCCGTCAACGAACAGATGGACCACATCGGCCTCGGGCATGGCCGATTCTACCAACAGGGTGCGGTGGCAGCAGGCCGGGTCGCGTTCGAAGCAGAGCAGCGCGGTCGGGCGTTCCTGCGCGAGATCGCGGAGCTGCGCCGCCTGCACCATCGCCTCGGGCAGATCGAGTTGCGCCGAATATATCCGCCGCAATGTGTAGAGATCGTGCTTGCGCGCCGCTTCGCGGCCTTCCGGCGGGGTGCCGAGCGCCTTCAGGCCGACGTAGTCGATGCCGGCCTCGCGGAGGCCGGCGGCGAGGATGTTCTTCGAGAAGCCCGGTCGACGCGACAGCGGGACCGCACGAACGTCGGCAAGCAACTTCACCCCGGCGAGTCTCAGGCGCTCGACCAGCTCCGACTGGGTCGCCCCTTCATAGCCGATCGTGAAGATGCGCATCGGCGCGGTCGCTTCAGCTCTTGTTGTTGCGGTTCGCGTAGAGAAGCGCCGCCACGATCGCTGCCGAGCCCACGCCGATAGCGGCGCCCACGACGGCGGTCTTCTTGGTGATCTTGGGTGCCTGCTTGCCCTTGTTTTCCTTTACGGGTCCGGGCGTACTGCTGTCGTTCAACGCGATCTCTCCTGCTGTCTGGTCCGTCATATTCGGCGCTAACGGGTGAGGAAAGCAAGAAGGTCCATGTTGAGTCGTTCCGGCGCCGTGGCGAATAGCCCATGGGGTTCGCCTTCATATTCGAGCAGCGTGGCATGCGGAATTGCTTTCGCGGCGGCGCGCCCTGTCGGGTCGATCGGCACCGTCTTGTCAGCGGTGCCATGGATGATGAGGGTCGGCACGGTGAAGGCGGCCAGATCGGGCCGGAAATCGGTGGTGCCGAAGGCATCGATGCATTCGATCGTCGCCTTGGGGCTGGCCATGATCGCCAGCATGAAAGTCCAGTCGAGAAGCTCCTTGCTGACCGGATGGGAGGCAAGGCCGGCACCGTAGAACGCCTTGGCGAAGCTCCCGAGGAAGGCGAAGCGGTCCTTGCGGATATCGCGCTTCATCTCGGCGAAGACGCTGTATTCGATGCCCTCGGGATTATCTTCCTCCTTGAGCAGATAGGGGACAACCGAGCTGACGAGCGCCACCTTGGCGACGCGTCCGACGCCGTATCTGGACAGGTAGCGCGCGATCTCGCCGCCGCCCATCGAGAAGCCGACCAGCGTCGCCTGCTGCAGGTCCCGCTTTTCCAAGATGTCGGCGAGATCGTCGGCGAATCTGTCGTAATCATAGCCATTTGCGGGGTGGCTGGAATGGCCGAACCCGCGCCTGTCATAGGCAATCACGCGGTAGCCGGCCTCGAGCAATGCAACCGTCTGATATTCCCACATGTCGCCGCTCAACGGCCAGCCATGGATCAGCACCACCGGCTCGCCGGAGCCCAGATCCTTGACATGCAGGGTCGAACCGTCGCGCGCGGATAGGGTGCTCATTATGGGCGTCTCCTCTGGGAAGGCCGTTAAACCCGGCGACCATCGAGAGGTTCCGAGGGGCCCTGCACGGCTTGACCGGGCTCAGTTCAGGGCATTCCACAGCAGCTTGATAGTCAGCACGACGGAGATCGTTACCAGCACCGGGCGGATCACCCTGGCGCCGAACCGCATCGCCATGTGAGATCCGGTATAGGCTCCGKAGGCGGAGCCGATCGCCATGCAAAGCCCGAGCAGCATGAAGGTATGGCCGCCGAGCAGGAAGACGATCAGGCTGCCGATGTTGCTGGCGAAGTTGAATGCCTTGGTGTGCGCGGTCGCGCGGATTAGTCCGAGGCCACGCAGCGACACCAATGTGGTGGCGAAGAAGCTGCCGGTACCCGGGCCGAAGAAGCCGTCGTAGAAGCCGATCGCTCCGCCGATGGGGAGGTAGCCCCTGGCACTGAGCCGGTGATGCGCATCCTCGTCGGACATCCGAGGGCTGAGCAGGACATAGGCCGCGACCGCGATCAACAGGCCGGGAACGATCAGGTTCAATATGTCGGTCTCGATCGACTGGACGACATGCGCGCCGATCGCCGACAGGATCAGGATCACCAGCACCTGCGGCCAATAGGTCCGCCAGTCGATCATGTTCTTCCGGCTGAAGCTGAACGTGGCCGTGCCCGAACTGAAGCTCGATTGGAGCTTGTTGGTGGCCAGGGCCGGAATGGGCGGGAGTCCGGCCGCCAGCATGGCGGGCACGGTGAGCAGCCCGCCGCCGCCGGCAATGGCGTCGATGACGCCCGCTGTGAAGGCTACGGCGGTCAGCAGCAGATAAATTTCGGGCGCAAGATGCATAGCCGCGCCCGTGCCGCATGCCATCGGGCCGTGCAAGCCTTGGCAGTGCGCAGCGGCGTCTTTATGGGCGTGCCGATGACGCTCCCCCGCTTCCGGTTTTCGATCGCCGCCACCGACGGCAAGGCCCGTGCAGGCACCATAGCCATGCAGCGCGGCGAGATCCGAACCCCGGCTTTCATGCCGGTGGGAACTGCTGCGACCGTCAAGGCAATGAAACCGGCTGATGTTCGCGCGACCGGCGCCGACATCATCCTGGGCAATACCTATCACCTGATGCTGCGCCCGGGCGCCGAGCGGGTCGCGCGGCTGGGCGGGCTGCATCGATTCATGCGATGGGATCGCCCCATCCTGACCGACAGCGGCGGCTATCAGGTGATGAGCCTGTCCGCCCTGACCAAGCGCAGCGAAGAAGGCGTCGCCTTCAAGAGCCATCTCGACGGGTCGGCCCATATGCTGAGCCCGGAGCGCTCGATCGAGATACAGCGCCTGCTCGGTTCCGATATCGTCATGGCGTTCGACGAACTGGTGCCGACCACGGCCACCCTGCAGCAGCAGGGCGAGGCGATGGAGCGCTCGATGCGCTGGGCCAGGCGTTCGCGCGCGGCCTTCGATGCGGGCGGCGACCATGCCGGGCGTGCGGCCCTGTTCGGTATCCAGCAAGGGGCGCTGGACGAAAGGCTGCGCAAGGCATCGGCCGACGCGCTGCTGGACATCGGTTTCGACGGCTATGCGGTCGGCGGGCTTGCGGTAGGCGAGGGCCAGGAGGCGATGTTCGCTACGCTCGATTTCGCGCCGGGCCAGCTCGATCCCGCCAAACCGCGCTACCTGATGGGCGTCGGCAAGCCCGACGACATCGTCGGTGCCGTAGAGCGTGGCATCGACATGTTCGATTGTGTTCTGCCGACCCGATCGGGTCGCAACGGCCAGGCCTTTACCCGCGCCGGGCCGATCAACCTGCGCAACGCGAGGTTCGGCGAGGACCAGCGCCCGCTCGACGAGGCCTGCGCCTGCCCGGTTTGCACGCAGTTCAGCCGCGCCTATATCCACCACCTGATCCGCGCCGGCGAGATCCTCGGCGCGATGCTGATGACCGAGCATAATCTGAGCTTCTATCAGGCGCTGATGAGCGACCTGCGCACGGCGATCGCGGAAAGCCGGCTGACCGCCTTCGCGGACCATTTCCGGACGGCCTATCGCGGTACCAACATGGTGAACGAAACGCCAAGCATGGTTTAACCGAATCCCAACGGGATACGGATATAACTATCTGCAGGGACGGGAGAAGTTCCGACACTGTGTAAAAGTTGTTTTGCGTAACCTGGGCGTTCCGGGGATGATCTCGATCGTCCCCGGACCAGTCGCTGCAGCTTGCTTCGCAGTGAGGGAAGGGCGTCTCCGAAGAGACGCCCTTGTCCATGCATTCAGCCTGAGGTGAATGGTGGGCGTGGCAAGGATTGAACTTGCGACCCCTGCGATGTCAACACAGTGCTCTACCACTGAGCTACACGCCCAACGCGGCGGTCACTAGCCGAGGCCAGGCGGCCACGCAACCCCAGCCAAGAGCTTTTTGCTAGCGGCCGGGATACAGGCCGCGATCATGCTCAGCGTTGACGGCCTGGCCCGTCTCCAAGCCCGATGATTGCCTTCGCCGAATAGAGAATGGACAGTTGCTGATGCGCAGCCGAGGCGGACGGATGTCTGGCCTGGATGGCTGCGATGGCCTCCTCCCTGGCGCGGGTCAGCAGATAGGCGGTTTCGGTGTCGAGCATATGCCGTCCTTCGTGGTCGCAAGACCGCGTGGAGGGATGGACCTTGCCACGTGATGACCAATATGGAGCAGCGCGGCGGTCCGTGCCGCTAATGGGCGGCGCAGAGAAGCTTGGTGGTCGGAGCGTCAGGCGAGGCTAACGGCGATCAGATTCCGGTCGCGGATCCGATCTGGAACATCCGGTCGACCTCGAGCACGAGGTCGCGGAGATGGAAGGGCTTGGAGAGGACCTTGGCATCGGGCGGGGTTGCGCCTGATTTCAGCGTCACAGCGGCAAAGCCGGTGATGAACATGACGCGCATCCCTGGTGCGATGACATTGGCGCGCTGGGCCAGCTCTATCCCGTCCATCTCCGGCATGACGATGTCGGTGAGCAGCAGGTCGAAGCTCTCGCTTTCGAGCAATGGCAGCGCGGCGGTGCCACGGTCGACGCTCGTCACCGAATAGCCGGTGCGTTCGAGGGCGCGCGCGAGATATTCGCGCATCGAATCGTCGTCCTCAGCCAGAAGTATTCGGATCATAGCCCTGATCGCATCCCGCAGCCGGCACCATGCCGGTGAAGTCCCGCCTTTATGCGTCAATCGCTTAACAAATTCCAGCCAGAGTACGAAATATCGACTCAAGCCGCCGCCAGCCTGCCACGGCCGTTGCGTGGCGCGGATTGGGTCCCTAGCACTAACTGGATGCACGAAGAACCCGCCTTCTCGATCGTTGGACCTGCAGTGCCGCGCTCTCCAGTGCTGCTGGCGGTGCCGCACGCGGGCCGCAACTATCCGGGCTGGCTGCTGGATCAGGCCCGGGTTCCGCTCGAACGGCTTCGCGCTCTCGAAGATCGCCATGCAGAATGCCTCGTCGATCAGGCGGTGACGGAAGGAGCGACCGCGGTCATCGCGCGGATCGCGCGCGCTGCGATCGATCTCAATCGCGATCCGCGCGAGATCGATCCCGCGATGATCGACGGCAGCATCGCAGGCGGTCCGCTACTGCTTAGCGGCAAGGTGCGCGCCGGCCTCGGTCTTTTCCCGCGCCGGCTGCCCGCTTACGGCGAATTGTGGCGCCGGCCAATGTCAGTGGAAGAGGCCGCTCAACGGATCGCCTACGCGCACGAACCATATCATCGGGTGATCGCCGAGCGGCTGAAGGCGACGCGCGATATCTTCGGCGTGGCGGTGCTGATCGATTGCCATTCGATGCCGCCGCTGCCAGTGCGGCAGGCAGGCGGACCCGTCAGGCTGGTGATCGGTGATCGCTTCGGTGCCGGGGCGACGGCGGCCGTGGTCGACGTGGCGCTCGCGGTCATCGAAGGGGCCGGGCTGCGCGCGGCGCGCAATCATCCCTATGCCGGTGGGTACACGATCGATCGGCATGGCCGCCCACGCCAAAATATCCATGCGATCCAGATCGAATATGATCGATCGCTATATCTCGACGCTACGCTGAACGCGCCCACCGCCAATCTGGAAGGGTGCGGGGAGTTGCTGGCGACGATCGCCGCGGAGATCGGTGCGTTGTTCAGCGATGGGCTGCCGATCGCCGCGGAATGACGACCCCTATCGGGGTTCATTAGCCCTGTTGCAGTTCATTGCGGCGGTCTGCGGCGGAGCAGGGCCTAAATGAAAAGAACCACCTCGTGCATATGCACGAGGTGGCCAAGGTTCAGGGAGGAACGCATCCCGAGGGATGCGCAGTACGGGGCCGCGAAAGGGGGACACGACCACCGCACAAAAGCAAGATAGGCCGCTTCCCTTACGGTTTCAAGGACAGTTCGTCGCTATCGGGAAAATTCCTTATAAGCACGACGTTTACCGCGACCTCGGCCGTTTTAGACAGTCGTCTCGAGGGTCGGCTGCGGCATCTTGCCCTGCTGCATTTGCATCGAGAACACATCGCGGATGAGGGCAAGCGAGAACAGGTGGGCGTGGATCAGCGGGAGCAGGCCGCTCTGGAGCATCTTGCGCAGGACGTCGCCGCGCAATTCCTTGAGCTTTTCCTCGGAGACGATCTGGAAACCGCGATAGACGAAAGGCTGCTGGTTTTCGATCTCGATCGTGACCTCGCCGTCGATCAACAGCTTGTTCTGGATCAGTTCCTCCATGAACATGCCGGTGCGCATGCCCGCCTGCTCGAACTGTTCGCAGAAGGCGAGCGTGTTCTTGGTTGCCTCGGCCGGCTCATTGCCCTCGAACAGCGGCAGGCCTTCCTCGAACTCCCCAATCACGCCCGAGCTGCTGTCGAAGCACAGGGACAGGTCGTCGCTGCCTTCGCGCAGGCGTGCCAGCATGAACGGGTAACGGCGGACATAGGCAGGAATATAGAGGTCGCGAGTCGGGACGCCCTGCTCGTCCGTGAAGACGTTCACGCCCTCGTTGAGGCCGAACAGCGCAAGCGGGACGGGTTGTGGCCCCGCCGAGAAGACAATCGGATAGTGGCGCTGCGCGAGGATGAACTCCTCCACGGTCAGCGGAACAGCATGTGCCTGCGCAAAAAACGGCGCGCCCTCGATCGACTTGGCTTTCCAGGTCGCGTGGGTCTGGCTCGAAAGCGGCTGCAGATCATTGTAGAAAAGGGGCAGGGCGTTGGCCGGGGCGCTCGCCATGAGGGCATCTCCTGAAAATATTTTAGGGCCGCGAGGCCGTAGAATGCCGCCTATTGGGCCTTATCGCCGGAAGCAAGCGGAACAAGCTTTCCGGGGTTCATGATCCCGAGCGGATCGAGCGCCTGCTTGATCGCGCGTAGCGCCCCGAGGCGAACCGGGTCGGTCAGCCGCGCGAATTCGGCGAGCTTTGCCTGGCCGATGCCGTGCTCCGCCGATAGCGATCCGCCGGCTGCGGCGACGAGGTCATGGATCATGGCACTTGCAGCCGCGCCATGCTGGGCGATCCATGCGGGCCGATTCGCAGTCTCGGGGGGCAGCAGGTTGAAATGGATGTTGCCGTCGCCCAGGTGGCCGAACGCAATGATCCGTGACCCCGGGAAGCGTGCCTCGACCTGCTGGCGCTCGCGCTCGAGGAAGTCGGGCATATCCGACACCGGCACCGATATGTCATGCTTGACCGACGGGCCGTCGATCTTCTCGGCCTCGGAGATCGACTCGCGCAGCGCCCAGAGCGCATCGGCCTGCGTCTCGCTGGCGGCGATCGTTGCGTCTAGCACCAGGCCCGCATCGATTGCCGCTGCAAGCACGCCCTCGAGCGCTTCGACTGGGTCGAACCCAGCCTGCGCGCCGACAGCTTCGACCAATATATTCCACGGGCAGGGCTCGGCGAGCGGCGCCCGCGTGCCGGGGATCTTTTCGAGCACCAACGCGAGCGCATTGGCGGGCACCAGCTCGAAGCTTTCGACGGCCTCCCCGGTGCGCTCCTCGAGCTGTCGCAGCAGCGTGAGGGCGGTGTGCGGGTTGGCGATGCCGGCCCAGGCGACAGCGCGGGACGCCGGGGCCGGCACCAGCCGCAGGGCTGCGGCCGTGATGACGCCCAGCGTTCCCTCGGCGCCGGTCAGCAACTGGCGCAGGTCGTAGCCGCGGTTATCCTTTCGCAGGGTGGCGAGGCCGTCGAACAGCGACCCGTCCGGCAGAATTGCCTCGATTCCCAGCACGAGTGCGCGCATCGGGCCGAATCGCAGCACCTGGGTGCCGCCGGCATTGGTGGAAACCAGTCCGCCCACCGTCGCCGAACCCTTGGCGGCTAGCGATAGCGGAAATCGACGCCTGATCGTGCCGGCAGCATCATGGAGATCGGACAGGATCACGCCCGCCTCGGCGACGGCGGTGTTGTCGTCTGAGGATAGCGACCGGATCCGGTTCATGCGCCGCAGCGATAACAGCAGCGCCGATCCGTCGGCCGACGGCGTCGCGCCCGCAACCGTGCCGGTGTTTCCGCCCTGGGGCACCAGTGCCACCCGTGCTTCGGCGGCCAGGCGGACGATGCCCGCCACCTGCTCGGTGGTGGCTGGGGCAAGCAGGGCGGGGCTGTCGCCATGATAGCGCTCGCGCCAGTCGGTAAGCCAGGGAGCGATCAGGTCGCGGTCGGTGACGAAGCCTTGCGGCCCGAGCAGAGCAGCGAGCTTGTCGAGCAGCGCCCGATCCGGGAAGTTGAGGCCGGCCATGACGGGAACATAGTGCAGGCCCCACGCGATTTGCCAGTTAATCCGCTGTTCAAGCGATTGCGCAGAAGGACGATGAGGTTAGGGTGACCTCGAAAGCGGGGCCTGCACAAGGGTGGAACATTCGATCGTGAAGCTGGGCCGTCTGCCGCGACTAATGTCCGTCGGTATTCCATTGGCGTTGCTGCTGCTCGTCGGCTCGGGAGCCAGTGCCAGGGAAGATGCGCACCCGATTCAACTCGCGCAGCTTACCATCGAGCAGTCGCTTATCGTGCGGGTGCCGCGCCGGGTACCGCCCAAGCCGCTCAAGTGGAAATCGAAGAAGGGCCCCAAATGCGTTCCGATGGCCGCGATCGCAGGCGCGGCGGTCGTCGCCGATGACGCGATCGACCTGGCGTTGCGCGGCGGCCAGCGGTTGCGCGCGCATTTTTCGTCCAGCTGCCCGGCGCTCGATTATTATTCCGGCTTCTATATCCTGCCCACCGAAGACGGCAATATCTGCGCCGATCGCGATGTGATCAGGACGCGCGCCGGCGGGCAATGCGAGATACTGCGTTTCCGAAAGCTCGTTCCGGACAAATGAGGCCCTGATACCGGCCATATACCTTGACAAATTGTGGCTTCGCGCCCAAGCGCGGCGGTTCGAGCGGGGCTTCGCGCCGCCTATTTCCGGATATATTATGTCGTTTGCCGACCTCGGCCTTTCCGATGAACTCCTCCGCGCCGTGTCGGAGTCCGGCTACACCGAGCCGACCCCCATTCAGTCGCAGGCGATCCCACCTGTCCTGATGATGAAGGACCTCATCGGCATCGCCCAGACGGGAACGGGCAAGACCGCCAGTTTCGTGCTGCCGATGATAGACATCCTGGCGCATGGCCGCAGCCGCGCCCGCATGCCGCGCTCGCTGATTCTCGAACCGACCCGCGAGCTCGCGGCGCAGGTTGCTGAGAACTTTGAAAAATACGGTAAATATCATAAGCTTAGCATGGCTTTGTTGATAGGTGGCGTAAACATGGGCGAGCAGGTTGCGGCGCTCGAAAAAGGTGTCGATGTTCTGATCGCGACACCGGGTCGGCTGATGGACCTGTTCCAGCGCGGCAAGATCCTCCTGACCGGTTGCAGCATGCTGGTCATCGACGAGGCCGACCGCATGCTCGACATGGGCTTCATTCCCGATATCGAGGAAATCTGCACGAAGCTGCCGGCCCAGCGGCAGACGCTGCTCTTTTCGGCGACGATGCCGGCGCCGATCAAGAAATTGGCCGACAAGTTCCTGTCGAACCCGAAGCAGATCGAAGTATCGCGTCCCGCCAGCGCCAATCTGTCGATCGACCAGGCGCTGGTCGAGACGTCCAGCCGCGCCAAGCGCGATGTCCTGCGCGATCTGCTCAAGGTCGAGGACGTCACGAGCGCGCTGGTCTTCTCCAACCGCAAGACGACGGTGCGCGACCTGGCACAGAGCCTCGCACGCTATGGTTTCCGGGCGGGGCAGATCCATGGCGACATGGAACAGCCCGAGCGCCTGCGCGAGCTCGATCGCTTCAAGGCCGGCGAGATCAACATCCTCGTCGCCTCCGACGTCGCGGCCCGCGGGCTCGACATCAAGGGCGTCAGCCATGTCTTCAACTTCGACGTGCCCTGGCATCCCGACGACTATGTCCATCGGATCGGCCGGACTGGCCGCGGCGGGGCGACCGGCAAGGCGATCACCCTCGTCACGCCCGAAGATGCCGAAGCGGTCGAGGCGATCGAGAAGCTGACCGGCCACAGGATCGCCCGGAGCGGCGGCGCGAAGTCGGCCGCTCCCGCCGAAAACGCCGAGAGCGGCACCGAAGCCGCCACCGAAGCACGGCCGGCCCGCGGCCGCGGGCGGCGCGAGCGCGCTCCGGCACCGGCAGGAGCCACGGCAGCTGCGGCTGCACCACGCGAAGCTCGCGAACCGCGCCGCGAACGGCCTTCGCAGGAAGCACCGCGCGCGCCGCATCCTGCGCGCGCTACCGGGTCCGGGGATCGCCGCCCGCGCCGCGAGGATCGCGACGACGGCCCCGACGAAGGTTGGAACGGTCCGGTGCCGAGCTTCCTCGAGGTAAGGCTGGGCTAGAGTGATTTCGAGGCAGGTGGAATCATCTGCCGGCTCGGAAATCACGGAAAACGAACAAAATCTAGACTCGATCCGGTTCAATCTGAACGGGATCGAGTCTAGATCCGATCTCGTCCCGACCGAACCTGATCGATTCCCGCGCCCATTGATTTACCGCTACTTTCGACTCTTCGGGTGATCTCATCCGGCTGGAAACGGCCATAGCCGAACTATTCTCCCGCCGCAGGGGCGGTTTCATTCTCCATGGCCTCGCGCAGTCTCCCAAAGCTCGCGGAACTTGCGCCGCCAACGCCCGCGGTTGCGCTCACGGCGAGCGCGCCGGCGCATCCGCACTTCCTCGAACAGCTGACGGGTGCCACGACGCAGAAAGCCGCGGAAGAGGCCGCGGCTCGACAAGGGTTCCCAGCGTTCGTCGACGGATTCGGGGTCGAGCAGTTCGCTGGTGCCGATCGACAATGTCGTATTGCTCCATTCGCCGGGCTCGAACGGCACGAGCGTCTTGCCCTCGCCACGCAGGCACTCGACGGTGCCGACGAGCGATCCTGTCCGTTCGAACGCCGAGCGGACGATCGCCGGAGTGGTGCCGAGATGCTCGGCTATCAACCTTTCGCGGAGATCGCGGATCGCCGGGTCTGGCGTGTCGCCGGGAAGGCCCCCCAGCGCGATATCGCATTCACTATCGAGCCCCATCGAGCGATTATTCATGTTGGATGAGCCGACCCGGAGGATGACGTCATCGACGATCATCAGCTTCGAGTGGACATAGATCGGCTTTCCGGCGGCTGTTACCGGCGTGTAGATCTGGAATCTGTCATGGGTGTCGAGTTCCGCCAGCGTAAAGAAGAGCGCCGCCCGCGCGCTGCCCATCACCGCCTCCTGCAGCCAGCCATCGGCGCTGATCGGATTGACGATCACGATTTCCGGGCCGTCCTTCTCCACCAGCCGATGCGCCAGGGCCTCGGCAATCCGGCGCGACGCGAAATACTGGTTGTCCGCATAGATGAAGCGGCGCGCGGCAGCGATCATGTCGATATAGAGCTGCTCGATCTCGCGAACCTCGTCGACCCCTTCGGCCTTGGGGACGGTGCGGGCGATCGCGACATCCTGGTCGCGGAAGAGCGGTTCGACCTGCTCGGGCCATAGGTGGCCGTGGCGGTTGGGGGATGGCAGTTGGCGGCCCGTCGCCCGCCGCCAGCGCTCCCGCGCCAGTTCTCCAAGCGATGCGGCGGCGTCGCCTTCTATCATCGAGGCCGTGTCATGCCACGGCATATAAGGTTTGCCGCCGGGCAGCCGCCGCCGCGGATCGTCGTCGCGATGCTCCGCTGTGTCCCAGCGATCGGATGTCATGTCGATGCCGCCGCACAGCGCAATGCTGTCGTCGATCACCAGGATCTTCTGGTGATGGGTGGCGCCGATCGGATGGCTGCTGTCGAAGCGGATCGAGACATGCCGGGACATCCGCCACCGGGCGAGGGTGAACACGGAGAGCCCGCGCGCCAGGAGCTTGATGAAGCCCATGTTCCAGATCAGCAGGTTGATGCGCAGATCCGGCCGTTCGCGGGACAGCCAGGGGATGAACTGGGCGAGGCAATTGGGCGCCTCGCCATCACCGTCTTCGGGATCCAGCAGGATCCGCGGATCGACATCCCAGCCGACGAGGATGATCTGTTCGCGCGCCCGCAGCATCGCATCGCGCGCTATCCGGAAATAATCGGCGGCATCGACGATCACGGCGATCCTGGTCGCGCGGTCTATCCGCCAGCAATTGGATCCGGTCTGGAAGACCCCGTTGGACAGGTCCCGCGCGCGATCGATCTCACATCCCATTTTGGCCCCGTAACAGTCCGTTCGGGACGCTAACGCTCCGTCGGTCGTTTCGTTGCTGCTGGCGCCCGATGATGGTTTCGGCGATGCTTGCGGGGAAGATAATCATTGGCTGACGGCCTCCCTATATCGCTGCGCCACAGGCTGCGACAACAAACCGCCACGGCCGCGCGCCGGAGGGGCCGCAGTCGCCACGGGGGCCAGCTGAGTTCGTATTGGCGCGTTGGCTGGAACAGGCGTGCCAACCGCGCGTTGGGCGGCAATTCATAAAAAATGTTCGGGTGCTGAATTGAAATTGGGGGCTATGAAAAAACACGAGCGATGGGCGGACTCTCTCACGGAAGACGGCCGCTACCGCCTCCTTGTCGATTCGATTACAGACTACGCGATCTACATGCTCGACATCACGGGCGAGGTCATCAACTGGAACGCCGGGGCGCAGCGCCTGAAGGGTTATACGGCGGACGAGATCGTCGGCCGGAACTTCGCATGTTTCTATCGCAGCGAGGACCAGAAGGAGGGACTGCCCGCCAGGGCATTGGCAATCGCCGCAGCCGAAGGAAAGTTCGAGACCGAGGGGTGGCGCGTCCGCAAGGACCGTTCGACCTTCTGGGCGCACGTCGTCATCGACCCGGTGATGAACGACATCGGAGAGGTGATCGGCTTCGCCAAGATCACACGCGATCTGAGCGAGCGAGCGGAAGCCCAGAAGATACTCCGGCGCAGCGAGGAACAGTTCAGGCTGCTGGTCCAGAGCGTTACCGACTATGCCATCTTCATGCTCGACGCGCAGGGCTATGTATCCAGCTGGAACGCGGGCGCGGAGCGGATCAAGGGCTATACGCCGGGCGAGATCATGGGTGAGCACTTCTCCCGCTTCTATTCGGCGGATGATCGAGCCTCGGGCGAGCCGCAACGCGCGCTGGCCGCGGCGGAACATGAGGGGCGCTTTTCCAAGGAAGGCTGGCGCTATCGCAAGGATGGTTCGCGTTTCTGGGCTAGCGTCGTTATCGACCCGATGCGGAACGACGATGGCGACCTGATCGGCTTCGCGAAGATAACCCGCGACCTGACCGAGCGCGAGGAAGCCCAGCGTGAACTGGAGAACGCGCGCGAAGCGCTGTTTCACGCCCAGAAGATGGAGGCGATCGGGCAACTCACCGGCGGTGTCGCCCATGATTTCAACAATCTGCTGATGGCGACGCTCAGCAGCCTCGAACTTCTTCGTAAGCGGGTGGCCAACGATCCGCAGGCGCTACGCCTGCTCGACAATGCAGTGCAGGGCGCCCGGCGTGGCGCGAGTCTGACCCAGCGGATGCTCGCCTTCGCACGTCGACAGGACTTGAAGCCGGTGCGGGTCGAGATCCCGGTGCTCGTCCGCGGCATGACGGACCTAATAAACCGGTCACTCGGACCGTCGATCAACGTCGAAACCCGCTTTCCGCTGAGTCTGGACGCGGTGACTGTCGATATCAACCAGCTCGAGATGGCACTGCTGAACCTGGTGGTGAATGCCCGCGATGCGATGCCCCACGGCGGTGACATCACCATCGCGGCTGAGGAGAGGGTGGTCGGTCATGGCGGCAAGGACGGGCTCGATGCCGGGCGATATGTAAGCCTGGGCGTCACCGACAACGGCGAGGGAATGGACGGCGAAACGCTCGCGAAGGCGATGGAGCCATTCTTTACCACCAAGGGAGTCGGCAAGGGCACCGGGCTCGGCCTGTCGATGGTGCACGGGCTGGCCGAACAGTCCGGCGGCCGTTTCTTCCTCGAGAGCGAACCCGGAAAGGGCACCACGGCTGCCTTGTGGCTGCCGATCGCCCAATCCGGCACCCTGCCTTCGGAGCCGATAGCCGACGCGATCCCACCTTCCGGCACGCGGCCGTTGACGGTGCTGGCGGTTGACGATGACGGGCTGGTGCTGATGAACACCGTCGCCCTGCTCGAGGATATGGGCCATCGGGTGTTCGAGGCGAGTTCGGGCGATGAGGCGCTGGCGATCTTCGAGCGCGAGCCGGATATCGACCTGGTGATCACCGACCAGGCGATGCCGAACATGACCGGCGTGCAATTCGCGGAGCGGGCGATGGTGCAACGGCCTGGAGTTCCGTTCATCCTTGCCACAGGCTATGGCGAATTGCCGCCGGACGCGGACCCGGCGATGCGCAAGCTCGGCAAGCCCTTCTCCCAAGTCGATCTGGAGCGGGCGGTCTCGGAAGCGTTCAGCGCTTCAGCAGCGGCCTGATCTTCGGTCCGCGTTCGTCGAAGTCACTTGGCGATGGCATAGATCCGTTTGCGCGGGCGCCGCCAGACGAGGCTCGTCGCGGCCGAGAAGTTGAACACCGCGCCCATGATCGCACCGACCAGGCCGGCCACCGACCAGTTGCCGACCTGGCGGATGGCGATTTCGGCGACACCGACATTGGCGAGCGCCCCGAAGCTGCAGACCAGGCAGAACAATATCAGGCCGGCGAGGAATGAAAGGCCGGTGAGCCGCCGATCGCGATAGGTGAACTCGTTGTTCATGATGAAGTTCGACACCATCGCGACGCCAATCGCGGTGATCTGGGCGGCGAGGAATTCGAAGCCCATCAGCTTCACGCTGTTGAGCACGAACAGGTGGACCGCCAGGCCGATGCCGCCGACGATGCTGAACAGGGCGAAGCGCGGCGGGATCATGCCGTGGGTAAGCTTTTCGATGATCAGAAACAGAAACTCGGCCAGCACCATGACGCTTATCTTGCTTTCACCCGCCTGGCGGGTGCGGAAGACATAGGGGACTTCCTCGATCTTGAGCGGGGCGTGGGAAGAGCTGATGATGTCGAGCAGGATCTTGTAGCCTTGTTGCGACAGATCGTAGATCACGCTGGCAAACACCTCGCGGCGCACCATGAAGAAGCCGCTCATCGGATCGCTGGTCTGGTTCCCCACCAGCATGCAGGCCATCCTCGTCGCGAAGTCGCTCATCCTTGCGCGCTTGGCGTCCCAGTCGCCGATTCCGCCGCCATCGGCATATCGGGTGGCTACGACGATGTCGGCGTTGGTGGCGACAAGCTTCTCGAACATCGCGCGCAGGATGCGCTCGTCATGCTGGAAATCGGCGTCCATGACCGCAATGGCACCGCCATTGGCCACCAGCGCGCCCTCGATCACGGCCGAGGCGAGGCCGCGCCTGCCGACCCGCCGCAGGCAGCGCAGGCGTGGTTCGTCGCGGGCAAGCTTGGATACTTCGCTGAATGTCTGGTCCGGGCTGTCGTCGTCGACAACGATCATCTCCCAGGGGGTGTCGCCCAGTGCTTCGCGGATGCTATCCAGCAGCGGGGCGATGTTGCTGCGCTCGTTATAAGTCGGGATGATGATCGATATATCAGGCGCGGCCAGTCGTTCTTTCGGCGCCTGTTGCCCCTCGATCAAGCTCATTGCCGCCCCCTGACTCTACTTGCCCGGTCGACCGGCTAGCAGAGAATCACCGCGGCTGTCGAACGATGGCGTAGAGGATGCTGCGGTCATCGGCCCACACCGGACGCAGCCATGGCAGGGTCGGGCGGTTCGCCCGGTCGACGCCGAGCAGCCAGAGATGATCGAAGGTCGCGCGCGGGATCGATGCTACCCGATCGGCGAGCAGGGGTTCGGGCCGATCGCAGCCGGGCAGGCGGACCTGTTCGCCGCTGTGATAGGCGAAGGCGCGGGGAATCGAGGGGCCGACGGCAACCAGCTGTGCGCCTGGCATATCGAACTGGTCGTTCACGAAAGCGTCGCGCCGCACGATCGCCATGCTGGGCAGGTGGACGATGCGCGGTACGCTCCAGCCGCGCGGGCAGGGCGGAGCGACGAGGGCGACGACCCGCGCGCCCCTGGGGATATATGGCAACGCCTGCAGGTAGCGTTGATGATCCTGTGCGTAGCGGAAGAAGCTGTAGGTCGTGGCGCCGGTCCGCGCGGCGACGAAGGCGAAGGCAAGCAATGCGACGAGAGAGGCGGCGCGGCGACCCCAGGCCGGTCGAGGCACCAGCGCGATGATGCCGATCGCCAGCATCAACGGGGCGATCCGCATGTCGCCATAGATCAGCCCATGGAAGGCATAGGGAATGAAGACGTAGAAACCGGCCATGACCAGGAAGACGATCAGCAGCCTGCGATTCATTCGGGTCACGCCGATCAGCCCGAGCAGGACCAGCGCGGCACAGCCCAGCGCGGATAGCCCATCCCATTGCACCCAGCGGTCGCGCAGGGCGCTCTCGATCCAGCCCCACTTGTTCAGTATGTCGAGATAGGCCGATGTCTCGCCCTGATTGTCGCCGCTCCGCCATGCCACGATGAAGATCAGCGGCAGCGCCAGCAACATGCATTCGAGAAACACGGCGCGCACCATCGCCACTGTGAACCGCCAGCTGGTCACGTGTCGGTGGAGCGCATTCCCCACGACCAGCAGGCCGAAGACCACCCAGCCGAAGATATGGGCGAAATAGATGGCAACGCTGCCGAGCAGGATCAGCAGCCGCCATGTTATCGGCCGTTCGAGCCGCTGGTACCGCAGCACCAGTCCAAAGCCGACGAGCGCCAGCGCGGCCCCCAGCGAGAAGTTGATGAAGCCATAGTGGAAGGAATAGCCGTAGATCAGCGGTAGGGCGAATGGCGTCGAAGCCGGTACCTCGCCGTGCGCCTCGCTGGCGATCAGCAGGAGCCCGGCGGCGGAGATCATCGGTATCAGGATGACAACCAGCTTGGCGGCATGTTCCACGCCCAGCAGGGGCTGCAGCAACAGCACGGCCACGTCGACGCCGAGATTGCCTACCGGCATCCAGTGGATCGAGAAGATCCCGGCGAGGGTCGGCGCGCCGGCCATGCCTGCCTGGATGCGGAAGCGGCCGAGGTGGGTGGGCATGTCGTCCAGCGGCGGTACTGCCGGCCACAGTAGCGGCGCCGCCATCAGCAGCAGCAGCAGCGCGATATAGACCCTGCTCGACCACCAGTGCACAGGCTTGTCCATCGTCAACCTCTGACGGCTTGCAGCAGTCGTTCGGCTGCCTGCGCCCAGCCATGCGCGCGGGCGTGGGCGAGCCCGCCCGCCGCGAGCATGTCGCGATAGGCCGTGTCGGCAAGCAGGCGGCGGAGCGCGGCCGCGATCGCCTCCGGATCCTGTCCATCGACCGACAGCCCGGTCTCGCCGTCGATAATGGCATCGGTGGCCCCGCCGGCGCGTCCTCCGATCACCGCCTTGCCGCAGGCATTGGCCTCCAGGAAGATCAGTCCGAACCCTTCGGTGTCGCCATCGGCAAGGGTTCGGTTCGGCATCGCGAAGAAGCTGCACGACCGATAGAGTCCACCGAGTTCGGCGTCGCTGACACCGCCCATAAACGCGATCCTGTCACCCATGCCAGTCCGCTCGGCTTGCACCTTCAAGGCGGATTCCTCCGGCCCCGTTCCCGCAATCTTCAGTTTGACCCCCGGGAACTCCCCTGCCACCAGCGCGAAGGCGTCGATCAGCCGGTCGAAGCCCTTGCGTTGGATCAGGCGGCCGACGCCCAGGATGAATGGCTCGGCGGCCGTGCCGGGCGTGAAGCGATCGAGATCGACGCCGGACGTGACGAGCCTGATCCGCTCCGGCGCGACGCCGAAGTCCGAAACCAGGCGATCCCGCGTAAAGCTGGAAACCGCGAGAACCACGTCGCTCGACCGGAGTGCCGGGCCGCGCAGTCGTGCGAGCCGGTTATAGCTGGTCTGCACCACCTCCTCGCCATGGGTGTACATCACCACCCGCCAGGGCGTGAGGATGCCAAGCAGGATGGCGAGCCAGCCGAGCCCCTGGAGCTCGCCGATCACCACGGTCTTTGCGCCGGTCCGGACCGCCTCGCACAGTACGGCGACAAATACGAAGGCCATCACCGGCAGATCGATCAGGATAAGATCCAGCAGGCCGATCCGCCGCCGCAGATGCTCGATCCGCGGCGGACGCAACCAGGCGATCCGGCGGATGGGATAGGGCTTCGACGCATCGCTTTCCGCCCAACCCGGAATCGGCTTTGCCATGTCCGGGTCCCGCCAGGCGCTCAGCACATGGATATGCGGCACCGCATGCCGCGCCATCCGGTCATACACCGTCGGCGTTCCCCCGATCAGGGGCGGGATCATGTTCGTGACCAGCAGGATGGGCGGACCGACGCTCAATGCCGCACGACCTTCCACAGCGCCTTGATCACAGCGCGCTGGAAAACGAACACGGCACCGAGCCATGCCACTGCCAGCAGAGCCGCTGCCTCCACCACTGCGGGAATCGGGTTGGCGGGGATGCCGCCGCCGCGCCCGATATCGATCGCGATGCCGGCCGCACCGACCACCGAGCAGATCGCGATGACGGGCATCAGGCTCGCCACTATTTCGCGCAGGGAAAACAGCTTGAGGCGCGTGCCCAGCCTGATCGCCGCAGCGGCATAGACGAGAGAGACCCCGATCGTGCCGATCGCCACCAGTTCGATATGCGTCCAGCTGAGCAGAGCAAGCATGAGGACCCTGGCGGCCTGTTCGGCAAGACCGAGGAAGAACAGCGCCCTGGTTTGCCCCAGGCCGTTGAGCGACGCGTTCAGCACGACGAACTGGCCGGTGATCGCAGCCGCCAGGCACAGCCACGGCGCCGGAGCGATCGAGGCCTGCCACTGCCAGCCGTAGAGGCCGATCAGGATCGGCGCGGACTGCGTGGCGATTCCGACCAGGACCGGCGAGAAGATGCAGCCGAACAGCCGCATGCGCAGCAGCAGCGTGGAACGCGCATCGATGCCGCTGCGCAGCTCATGTGCGACCAGCGGCGAGAGAATGCTCAGTACCGGCGGCGCCGCATAGTTCCACAGCATCCGCGGGAGCATCTCGGCGCGGTCGAGCAGGGCCGCGGGCGCGATCCCCAGCGCTCTCCCGACGAACAGCTCGTTGAGGCGCGGACCGAACTGGCCGAGTAGAGTGCCGCCGAGCACCCAGCCGGCGAAGGCCGAGATCCTGCGCCACTGCGTGAGCGAGGGGCGGAACATGAATAAGGGAGGGCGACTCAGGATCGAGATGGTCAGGCCGACGACGCCGGTAACCAGCGCGGCATAAGCCATGGACAGGCTGCCCCAACCGTTCAGCGCAAGCGCCACCGCCGTGGCTGCGCCGGTGGCGCTGCCCGCCAGCGTCGCAGCCATGATCGCCTTGAAGCGGAGCGCCCGCGTGAGCAGGCCATGCGCGAGTACCTGGTACGGCGCGAGAAGATAGGTGATGCAGACGATGCGCAGGATGTCGGCGATCATGGGCTCGCGGTAGAA
>NZ_JBFUKC010000022.1:0-48097 GCF_056401045.1 Rhizorhabdus sp. P4_G6
GGCCTTGGCTGCTGCGAGCACAGCCCCGATTTCCTCGACGGTGGCGCCGGCCGGGAAATCGAGCCAGGACACCCCGAAGCGTCCGAGTATCCGCGCGATCAGCGTTTCGGTCGCAGCGTAGAGCGGCGACGAGTGGACGATCACGTCGCCGGGTCGGACCAGCGCCAGCATCAGCGTTGCGATCGCCGACATGCCGCTGGAGAAGCTGAGCGCATCTTCGGCATCTTCCCAGATGCCCAGGCGATCCTCCAATATTTCCTGGTCGGGCCCGTTGAATCGCGAGTAGACGAGGCCCTCCGCGCCGCCGGGCCGCTTGCCCGTGACACCTTCGAAATGGCGCTTTCCGGCCGCGGCGCTCTCGAACACGAAGGTGGAGGTGAGGAAGATCGGCGGCTTCAGAGCGCCCTCGGACAGCGCCGGATCATAGCCATGTCCCATCATGAGCGTGGATGGTTTCAGGCGGCGGCCGCCGACCTCAAGAATCTCCGGCTTCGGGCGACGGCGCGGCGTGGTGCCGCTGAGGTCTGCTTCGGTGGTTTTGGACATGATGATCCCGCGAAAATTATGGAATGGCAGGATGATGCGCCCGCTTGCGGATGCTGGCAATCATGTAAGCCGGCCCGCTTCGATCGCGGATGACCGCGAATAACTGGCAATTCGGCGGGGCGCGGGCTATCCGCCGGCGCGGAGGTGCGCGCGCATGGCGAAGATCGGTTGGGGCAAGATACTGGCGGGCGTGGCGACGGCCGCCGCCGCCGGTGCGGCCTATATCTATCTCAGGCAACGGGCCGCCAAATCGCCGCCTTACGAACGCGTGCTGACCGACGGCGCTTTTGAGATCCGCCGATATCCGGCGCTTCCGGTAATCGAAACCGTGCAGCAAGGCTCGCGCGACCGGGCACTCGGCAACGGTTTCGGCCTGCTGGCCAGCTACATGTTCGGCGAAGGGCGTGAAGGCGAAGAGATCCCGATCACGATGCCAGTGCTGGCGCTGCCGATCGAAGGCGGCGCCTGGCGCATCCGCTTCCTGTTGCCGGAGGGCCGGGATTGCGCCGAGATGGAACCGCCCGGTTCGGACATTCTGCTCGATGAACTCCCGCCGCGCGAAATGGCCGTGATTGCGGTCCCCGGCAAGCCCACCGATCGCTTGTTCGCCGCGAAAACGGCGGAGCTCCAGCGCTGGATCAAGGCACAACGCAGATCAGCGGCCGGGGTGGCGGAGCACGCCTATTATAATTCGCCTCTCGAACCGGGGACGATGCACCCCAACGAAATTCTTGTTCCCCTTGCGAAATAATGATGCGTAAACTGTTGCATATGTGCAACATACACCAACGGTCGTGATATTTTTCAAGCGTCAGGCAACCCTTTGCCGAAACGGTCGTTTAGCGGCTGTCTGGGTAATCCGATGCACTACCGGAATGGAATTCCAATGCACATCGGTACGCACCAGAAACGGAGCCGCTTGCGCGCCTCCGGAAGAATGGGTTAGTTAAACACACGTTCCGTATCGGAACTTGTTGGAAAGGGGAATGATATGCGCAAGCTAGCCATCCTGGCAGCGCTCGCTTCGACCGCGCTCGCAGCGCCGGCCTTTGCTCGTGATAATGCCTGGTACATCGGTGTTGAAGGCGGCGGAATGATCCTTGAGGATCTGAAGTTCGACGTCGGACCATCGACCCTGTCGCCTGGCGGCCAGGCCACGGTCGACAGCAAGACCGGCTGGGACGTAGACGGCATCGTCGGCTATGACTTCGGCATGTTCCGTCTGGAAGGCGAAGTCGGCTACAAGCGCAGTCGCGTTAGCAGCATCTCGACGACGTCTTCGCGTACGCCTGCCGATATCGGCGGCGTCGGTGCACCTCCCGGGGTTTATCCGGAAGCGTCGGGCAAGAACACCGCACTCAGCTTCATGGCCAACGGCCTGCTCGACTTCGGTGGCGAGGAAGGCTTCTCGGGTTATGTCGGCGGCGGTGCCGGTATCGCTCGCGTCAAGTTCTCGGGCTACAACGTCTCGGGCAACGACTTCCTGAACGACAGCGACTCCAAGTTCGCCTGGCAGGCGATCGCCGGTGTCCGTTATCCGGTTACGACCAATATCGATGTCGGCCTGAAGTATCGCTTCTTCAACGTCAACAACGTCAAGACCTTTGACCGCGTCGGCGCGGAATATGAGGGCAGGTGGCGTTCGCACAGCCTGCTGCTGAGCCTCGTCTACAACCTGGGCGAACCGGCTGCACCGCCGCCCCCGCCGCCCCCGCCGCCCCCGCCGCCGCCTCCGCCCCCTCCGCCTCCTCCGCCCCCGCCGGTGGCTGAAGCTCCGGGTCCGTTCATCGTGTTCTTCGACTGGGATAAGTCGGACATCACGGCGGAAGCAGCGTCGATCCTCGACAATGCAGCCAATGCCTATGCCACGACCGGCCAGGCGCGGGTCCAGCTTGCTGGTCACGCCGACAAGTCGGGCAGCGACCAGTACAATGTCGGCCTCTCGCAGCGTCGTGCTGACGCGGTGAAGGCTTACCTGGCTGGCAAGGGTGTTCCGGACAGCGCGATTGCGACCGAAGCCTTCGGCGAGAGCCGTCCGCTGGTCGACACCGCCGATGGTGTCCGCGAGCCGCAGAACCGCCGCGTCGAAATCACTTTCGGCACCGGCATGTAAGCCGCTCGGTCATCGATCTTTCGATGACTGGCAGAATGGGGGCCGGCCTTCGGGTCGGCCCCTTTTCTTTGTGCTCGAGCCTTTATTCGCATCCGGTGATGCGGCATGATTGCGTCGGCCGAATAGCCTGAGAGGAGATGAAAATGTCTCGGACGAAATCCACCTTTTGCGCGTCCCTGATCGCAGCCGGAGCCGTGTTGTTCGCTGCCGCCAACGCATATGCTGCCGTCGGACACGCCATGGCGGACATCGTCGATGCCCAGGGCCAGACGCGGGGCCAAGCCATGTTGATGCAGGCCAAGGACGGCGTTCATGTGCAGGTGAGGGGTGTCGGCCTGCCGTCCGGCGTCCATGCCGTCCATGTCCACACCACCGGCACCTGCACCGGTCCGGACTTCACCAGCGCTGGCGGCCACTGGAACCCGGGGAAGAAGCAGCACGGCCATGACAATCCGGCAGGGGCCCATATGGGTGACATGCCGAACATGACGGTCGGCGCGGATGGCACCGGCATGCTCGACACCGTGATCAAGGGCGCGACGCTGGAAGGCGGCAGCGAGCCGCTGTTCGATACCGACGGAGCGGCGATCGTCATCCATTCCGGCCAGGACGACTACAAGACGGATCCGACCGGCAATGCAGGCGGGCGCCTGGCCTGTGGTATCGTCAAGGCGCCCTGATTTCGGCTGAGTGACCGGCAAGAAGGCTGCGCGCAGCGGGCGGCTCAGCCTAGCGGGTAGCGCGCTATGGCCGAATAGGTCGCACCAGCGGCGCCCAGTTCGCTTTCGTACAGCACGAAATGGTCGAACCGCGCTTCCACCGGCGCAGGCCATAGGTCGTCCATCGGCAGCGGCAGTGGCGGTTCCGAACCGCGCGAGAAGCGCGCGATGGTGATGTGAGGGATATAGGCCCGGTTTTCCGGCGCTACGCCGGCGCGGATCAGCGCACCTGTCACCGCGACGTTGAGCGAGCGGAACGGATCCCGCGGCGTCATGCCAGCCCAGATCGTATCGATACGCCCGCGCCGATCGAAGCAGCCTATGCCGTCCAGCCGGGCGGTGATCGCAGGATGGGCAACCGAGCCGAGCACTGCGGCTATATCCTCGGCAACATGGCGATCGACATCGCCGATGAAACGCAGCGTCAGGTGGAGCTGGTCGTCGCTCTGCCAGCGAGCGCCCGGAATTCCGCCCATTGCGGCAAGCAGCGCATCACGGATCGACCGCGGCGGGCGCAGGGCAACGAAAAGCCGATGCATCGCCTCTTGTCGCCCCAGGTGAGACGGTAACGCAAGGGCCTTCGCCGCTGTTTAACGTGTGATCCGCTTGAAAAAGCTTTGGGTTGGGCCGATATTGTTCCGTGAGCGGCATCCCGCCGCTTTCAGTGGAGAGTTTTACATCATGGCAAACTGGTCTGACCCCCGAGCGACTGCCGCGCCCGCCGCGACAAGGGCCGGTGTGGCCGAGGCGGCTTTCGATGCTGGGCTGCGGTCCTACATGCTCTCGATCTACAATTATATGGCATCGGGCGTGCTGCTGACCGGCGTGGTTGCGCTGCTCTTCGCCAGTTCCGGACTGGCTCTACAGATCCTCGGCGGCCCGGGGCTGCTGAAATATGTCGTCATGCTGGCACCGCTCGGCTTCGTGCTGGTGCTCAACTTCGGCATCAACCGGCTGTCGACCTTCGCTACGCAGGCGCTGTTTTGGGGCTTCGCGGTCGCTATGGGCCTGTCGATGGCGTCGATCTTCCTGGTCTATACCGGAACGTCGATTGCCCAGACCTTCTTCGCATCGGCAGCGGCCTTCGCCGGTCTGAGCCTGTTCGGCTACACGACCAAGAAGGACCTGTCGGCATTCGGCACGTTCCTGATCATGGGCGTTGTCGGCCTGCTCGTCGCAATGCTGATCAACCTATTCCTGCGCTCGCCGATCATGGATCTGGTCATCAGCGGCGTCGGCGTTCTGCTGTTCGCGGGTCTTACCGCCTACGACACGCAGAAAATCAAGAGCATGTACAACTATGTGTCGGGAACCGACTTCGTCGGCAAGTCGGTGGTGATGGGCGCGCTGACGCTATACCTCGACTTCATCAACATGTTCATGTTCCTGCTGCGCTTCATGGGTGATCGCCGCTGAGCGAAGCCTGATCGCAACCTTTCGGGGCCCGGTGGAAACGCCGGGCCTTTTTCTTTGCCCGGTGTCCGCTAAGGTGATCGGGGTGGGGTGCGCATGGACTATCTGGGCCTGAGCTTCGAACAGCTCGACGAAGCGGCGGTGGTGGAATTGCTGCGCGAACGTACCGCTGCCGATGGCTTCGCCTACCTCGTCACCCCCAATGTCGATCATGTGGTGCGGCTTTCCAAGCTCGGCCGCGACAGCGAGGAGCGGCGTGCATATCGCCACGCGGCGTGGCGGCTATGCGACAGCAGGGTGCTGTCGCTGCTAGCTTCGCTCCAGGGCATAAGGCTGTCGGTTGTGCCAGGTAGCGACCTGACCCGGCGACTGTTCGCCGATGTCGCAGCGCCCGGCGACCGGGTCTGCGTGATCGGAGGCCATCCCGGCGACGCCGAAACATTGGCGGCGCTCAGGCGGGGTGTCGAGGTCGTGCAGCATGTGCCTCCGATGGGCTTGCGCAGCGATGCGGCCGCCCGCGATGCTGCGGCGCGCATCGCGGTCGACAGCGGTGCCCGCTTCATCCTGATCGCCGTCGGCTCGCCCCAGCAGGAACTGATCGCCGCCGCTATCAAGGCATTGCCGGACGCACGCGGCACCGCATTGTGCATCGGCGCCGCAATCGACTTCCTGACCGGGCGGACAACACGCGCGCCGCGCTGGATGCAACGGCTGTCGCTCGAATGGCTGCACCGGCTGCTCGGCAATCCAAGGCGGCTTTGGCGCCGCTACCTGATCGACGGGCCGCGCATCTTCCGGCTCGCCTGGAAATTCAGGCGCTGATCGTCCGCTGATAGGCGGGGCGAGCCTTGGCACGCTCGATATAGCCGGTCAGCTTGGGACGCTCGGCGATGCCGGGCGCGCCGAAGGAGGCCGCCCAGGCCAGTTCGGCCCCCACATAGACGTCGGCGGCGCTGAACCTTTCGCCGAGGATCCACGGCCCCGGCTCCAGCATCGTTTCGAGCGCCCCCAGCACATCGTCATAGCTGCCATAGCCTACGCTAGCCCGTTGTGCCTCCGGCCGTTTCATCATGGTGTCGAGCAGCGCCGGCTCGAACGCGCTGGCACCGAACACCAGCCAGCGGAACCAGGTGCCCCTCGCCGGATCGTCGAGCGCCGGTGCGAGCCCCGCGGCTGGAAAGGCATCGGCAAGATAGCCAATGATCGCCGCTGTTTCGGTGACGGTGACGCCACGGTGGACGATCGTCGGCAGCTTGCCCATCGGGTTGATCGCCAGGAACTCGGGGGTGCGGTTCTCACCCTTCTCGAAATCGATCGGGACGATGCGATAGGGCGCGCCGACCTCCTCCAGCATCCAGTGCGCCATCTGTGCCCGTGAGCGGGGGTTGTGATAAAAGATGACCTCGTCGCTCATGTCAGCTTCTCCTTGAAAAATGCGATCGTCCGGTCCCAGGAGAGGTTCGCCGCCTGGGCATCATAGCGTGCGGCGGAGCTGTCATTGTGAAAGGCGTGCTGGGTACCCGGATAGTCGAACCGACGGACATCGACCTGCGCCGCCCTGAGGGCATCGACCCACGGGCCTGCGCCAGCATTCACCCGGTCGTCGGTGCCCGCATAATGCAGCAGCATGGCCGCCTTCACCCTGGCAGCGTCGGCCGGCGGAGGGGGAGGGCCGTAGAAGGCGCAGGCCGCCGTCAGCGCCGTGCCCGCATTCACGGCGAGCCGGTCCGCCATTGCGCCGCCCCAGCAGAAGCCGACCACGCCGACCTTGCCGCTCAGCAGCTTTTGCGTCGACAGCCAATCGAGCGTGGCGACGCCATCGGCGGTGGCTGCGCCGAGGTCCAGCGCGCCGATCATCTGGCGGGCCTTGTCCTCGTCGGCGGGCGTACCGCCATGCGGCGCAAGGAAGTCGATCGCCAGGCCGACGAATCCAGCAATCGCCAAGCGCCGTGCGACATCCCGCGTATAAGGCTGCAGCCCGCGGTTTTCGTGGATTACCAGCACCGCCGCCGGCTTCTTCGCGTGCTTCCTCGGAATGGCCATATAGCCGAACAGCTGGTGCCCGTTTGCGCCCTTCCAGTGCACCATCCTGGCGGTCACCCGCTTGTCGTCTTCCGCGATCATCGTAGCGGCGGCCGGATCGGCGGCAATCGAGGCGGCAAGCAGCTGTGCCGCCGCGGCGCTCCCCGCCAGCCTCGTCATATCGGCCATGAAGCTGCGGCGATCCTGCGTTCCATGGGTGAAACGATCGTGGAGCGCGATCGCGCGGGCCTTCAGATCGTCGTCATCCATGATGCTCGGCCTTTTCTCGTCGGATCAGTCGCCCGCAGCAGGTGCGGCCGGTGGCGGCGCAGGTGGCGTTACCAGAGGTGCGGCCGTCGTGGGCGCGGGGGCCGCGATGATCGGCGCGGCTGCGGCTCCAACGGATGATTGCGCTTCCGGTTTCGGCATGACGATGACTGGGCCACCATCTTTGGGCATTCCCGCCGCATCACCGGTCGCGGCATCGATCGCGGTTATCTCTGCCGAACGGTCCACCGGCAGGGCGTAATCGTCGATGCTGGTGGCGATCTGCGGCCCGCCGCTCACGTCCTGCTCGGCCGGCTTCGGCTCCGGCTTGCTGCAAGCGGCCAGTGCCAGCAGCGCAATGCCCGGGATCAGCCACCGACACGTCCTATCCGATCCCACGGCGCTAAATCCCATGATAGCCACGGAACCAGCTGACGAAGCGCGGGACGCCTTCGGCTATGCTCGTCGTGGGGTGGAAGCCAAGGTCGCGTTCGATCGCGCTGATATCCGCGAAGGTCTCGCGCACGTCGCCCGGCTGCATCGGCTTCATCTGCTTGACCGCGGTTTTGCCGCAGG
The DNA here is from genome assembly GCF_056401045.1 of Rhizorhabdus sp. P4_G6. NCBI lineage: Bacteria > Pseudomonadati > Pseudomonadota > Alphaproteobacteria > Sphingomonadales > Rhizorhabdaceae > Rhizorhabdus > Rhizorhabdus sp. P4_G6. Next base: position 7,657 of record NZ_JBFUKC010000022.1, read on the forward strand.
CTTCCTCGATCAGCGCGATCAGCTGGGTCAGCTCCTCGGAGCGATGATTGCCGATGTTATAGACCGCATGCGGCGAGCGGCTGCCGCCTGCCTTTTCACGGCCGTCATCGGCGGGCGGATGATCGAGCGCGGCGATCACGCCGCTGACGATGTCGTCGATATAGGTGAAGTCGCGCCGCATCTCGCCGCCATTGAACACGGCGATCGGCCGATCCCGCAAGATCGCGTCGGTGAACAGCCACAACGCCATGTCCGGTCGGCCCCACGGCCCATAGACGGTGAAGAAGCGCAGGCCAGTCTGCGGCAGGCGATAAAGATGGGCATAGGTCTCGCTCATCAGCTCGTCCGCCTTCTTCGTGGCGGCATAGAGCGATAGTGGATGATCGACCCGGTCTTCGACCCGGAAGGGCAGGCTGTCATTGCCGCCATAGACCGACGAGGAGGATGCATAGACGAGATGGGCCAGCCCGCGGCTGCGCGCCAGTTCGAGCATGTTGAGATGGCCGACGAGATTGCTCTGCGCATAGGCACGCGGATTTTCGAGCGAATAGCGCACCCCGGCCTGCGCGCCGAGATGGATGATTCGGTCGAACGCCACGCCGTCCAGCGCTGCCTCCAGCGCCTCATGATCGGCGAAATCGCAGCGTATGAACCGATAGTCGCCACCCGCTGCCTCGGCCTGGGCGATCCGGTCCCGCTTGAGCTGGACCGGATAATAATCATTGAGATTATCGATGCCGACCACCGCCTCGCCGCGCGCGAGCAGGCGGAGGGTGCAGTGCATGCCGATGAAGCCGGCAGCGCCGGTGACCAGGATCGTCATGGTCCTACCTTAGAGGGTAAGCAGCCTTTGGAAAACCGATCTTCGAGGCTTCCCATCCCCGCCGCGATCCCTATAAGAGCGCCCTCACCGCGATGCTGGGGCGTCGCCAAGTGGTAAGGCAGCGGCTTTTGGTGCCGCCATCCGCAGGTTCGAATCCTGCCGCCCCAGCCAGTTTCGTGCGAAAGCATTCGAAGCCGTTTTCTCACACCCGAAGCTTGGTGAGGCAACGCCGTCGGCGCACATGCTGGCCGACGAGTTCGCTATCTTTTGAGCGCGGCTTCCATCAGCACTGCGGCGGAACGACGATATTCTTCAGCACGCTCCTCAAAGGATGCGGCTGCGGCGGTTCGTCCTGCCCGCAGCGCGTCCAGCCCCAATTTTTCCATCAGAACCACGCGTTCGCCGATGACGCGGAGGGCGATGCGAAAGGACTCGTCGACCGAGCTTTCCTGCTCATGAGCCAGCGCCTCGGCAGTGTAGGCGTGCCCGACCTGGCAGCGAAAGCGTAACGGAGAGCGTCTGATCTGCGACAATGTGCCCCCGCAGCCGGGACATGTTAGCGGAGCCGGATCAGCTATCTCGGCTATGGTCTTGCTATCGGAAGGCCGCCCCAGCGCGATCGCAACCTCGATCGCCACGCTGGGCGGTGGGATGATGTCTGGTCCGGGTTCTTCCCGCATCAGTCGTCCGATGAGATCGGCAAGGGCGCTGGCAGGTGCCCGATAGTCGATGTCGCTTGCGAGGAGCGCCGTTCTCGGCATCTCGCTTTCGGCGGCATCGAGCGGGCTCTGGACGACGGTCACCCCACCGCAGCGCTTGAGGTCCGCCAGTCCTGAGGCGCCATCGTTCAGCATTCCGGAGAGGAGTATGCCGACCGCCCGGGGTCCGGCACTCATGCCAGCCGACCGAAACAGCGGATCGATCGCTGGTCGCGACATGTTTTCGCGCGGCCCGCGACCCAGGCGCACGGTGCGGTCATCGATCACCAGATGATGGTCGGCCGGCGCCACATAGATGTGGCCGCGCTCGACGGCTTCGCCATCGGTCGCCGTGCTTGCCGGAAGTGGGCCGCCGCTGTCCAATATGGTGGCCAGGTGATTCTGGCCGAGGGCACCGACGTGAACCGCGATAAAGAGCGAGGCCTGCAGGTCCGCGGGCAGTTCGCGGCAGATCCGGCGGATAACTTCGATCGATCCCGCCGAGCCGCCGATTGCGATGATCTCCCGCGTGGACATGACGTTTCTCCGGTTGCGCGTGTGATGCCGTCCTTGCGCACGGCGCAACTCCCAGTGGGTTTTCGGGAGATCAGCGGGGAGGCGCGCCTAACAAATCCAATACCCCGGTTTCCAGTTCCTTCGCGCTGTAGGGCTTGGTCAGGCGGGGGCGATCGCGATGCCGTTCTTCGAGCGCCCATTCGCTATAGCCGCTGCAAAACAGGAACGGGATTCCGCGCTCCGCCAGGATGTCCGCGATGGGATAGGAGGTTCCGCCCCGGATGTTGACGTCCAGGATGGCGGCGTCGATATATGGTTCCCGGGCAAGCCGTACTGCGGCGTCGAGGCGGGCCGCCGGGCCGATCACCTCTACGCCGAGGTCGAACAGCGCGTCTTCGATCGCCAGCACGATGAACATCTCGTCTTCGACGACGAGGACCCGGCAGCCTTCGGCGATGCGCCTAGCCATCAACCGCCCTTTGCGATGAGGGGCGGAGTTCGCCCACCTCCGGCGTGAACGCCAGGTCGATCGTGCAGATCACACCGCTCGGCGCAAAATCCCGAGCAACGTCGGCGTCAAATTCGTAACTCAGTGAACGCTCGATCACTGTCGAGCCGAAACCCCTCTTCGAAGGTACGCCGGCCACGGGCGGGCCACCTGTCTCTGTCCAGCTCAATTTCAGCCGGCGATCGGAACCGTCCGTCACCACCCATTTGACCGCGAGTTGGCCATTGGGATCGGACAACGACCCATATTTCACCGCGTTGCTGGCCAGCTCGTGGATCGCCATCGCCACGGACAGCCCCGCCTTGGGGGTGAGCACCAGCTCAGGACCCTCGATCTGCAGGTCTCGACCGCGATAGGGCGCGAGTTCGGTATTGATGAGGTTGCGCAGGGTGCCGGGGCCCCCTGCACCGTGACTTGTTAGGCTACTGTGCGCGCGGGTGATCGCCGCGATCCGGCCTTCGATCGTTGTCGCAAACTCTTCCGGAGAAAGATCCGCGCGAAGTGTCTGGGCTACGATCGAGGACACGATCGCCAGGATATTCTTCACCCGGTGGTCGAGCTCGCCCAACAGCAGTTCGGCCTGCGCCTCGGCGCGTTTGCGTTCTTCGATCTCCAATGTGACGGTGATGAAGCCGCTGGTGCGCCCCTCGTCGTCTGCGATTATCGCAACGCTGGCTTGCACCCATATGGGCGTGTCGTCCGGCCGCACGAGGCGGTACTCCGCCTCGAAAATCTCTCCATCGCTCGCCGCCTGGTCGAACTTGGCCATGAGGGCATCGACATCGTCTGGATGAACGATCTCACGCCGACGCAGCCGCAGCAACTCTTCGCCGGTACGGTCGACCGTTCGCTGATAAGCGGCGTTGGTCATCAGGAACCTGCCGGAAAGGTCTGTCTCGGTGATGCCCACCGCCGCCTGGTTGACGATCGCGGCAAAGCGGCGCTCGCTGACGCTCCGGGCGCGCTCGGCCTTCCTGCGGTCGGTCACGTCGACAAAGGTGATGACGACGCCGTCGATCACCCGTTCGACGCTGCGATAGGGGCGGATGCGCATGACGAACGACGCGCCGCGATCGTGCAGTTCGAGCTCGCGTTCGAGCACGGTCAGTTCGCGCAACACCCTGGCGGTGTCGCGCCGCAAGTCGTCATAGGCGAGGAGGCTGACGATATCCGTCAGCGGCCGGCCCCGGTCGCTTTCCCTGAGGCTGAAGATCTCCGACATGCCGGGCGTGAAATTCCTGATTCGCAGGTCTTCGTCGAGAAATATCGTCGCGATCTGGGTGCTGTTGAGCAGGTTCTGCAGGTCGCTGTTGAGGTTGGAGAGCAGGTCGTTCTTCGCCATCATCTCGGCGTTGACCGTCTGCAGCTCCTCATTGATCGACTGCATCTCCTCCTTCGAGGTTTGCAGCTCCTCATTGGTCGATTGCAGCTCCTCGTTGACCGACTGATATTCCTCCGCGCTGGATTTCATCTCCTCGTTCGCGGTTTCGAGATCGGCGATCGTCGCCTGCAACTGCGCTCGAGTCGTTCGAAGCTCCTGCTCGGCGGCGAGGGCCGCCGGACTGCGGATGCCTCCGTCCCCCGGCTGCGGCGGCTCCTGGGCGCTCGTGCGCATGTCCTGGAAGGCTATGACGTGCAGGCCATCGCTGCCCGCGTCCTCCACCGGCTCGACGATGACGCTCAGCAGGCGTTGCTGGCCGTCAATCAGGACGGGCACATTGTCGACGACCACTCCCTCCCCGGTCTTGACCACGGTCTGGAGTGCCGTGCGGACAACGAGCCGCAGGCTTTTCCTCAAATTGGACTGGAGACTGAGGCTCGCGGCGCCGGCGGCTGGCTCCAGATACCGAGCGGCCTCCCCGCCGGAGTAGCGCACGATATTGTGGTTGCGATCGACCACCAGGAAAACGGGCGAGTATTTGGCCAGCGCGGCACGGACGCCGCGATCGATGCGGTCGCCGCCTGTGCGGCCCGACTTACCCGCAAGCCGATCAGGCGCGGCCGGGTCGAGTGTGGGTATGGGCATCGCGGGGAACGCCGCGTCTCCGTTGCGCTTCTGGTAAATATGAGCGGCTTTGTCCTGGTGCGCGAACAGCTTGGCGTGCCCGCTGACACCCTCGGACAATCCGAGGAACAGGAGACCGTCGGCCTTCAGGGCATAGTGGAATGTCCGTAACACGCGATCCTGGAGCTCGCTGTCCATGTAGATCATCAGGTTGCGGCAGGAAATGAGATCGAGCCTGGAGAAAGGCGGATCCTTCGTCACGTTGTGGACCGAGAAGACACACATCCCGCGGATCTGCCGTATCGGGAAATATGCGCCCTCCTCCTCCAAGAACCAGCGCTTCAGCCGCTCGGGTGAAATCCCGGTAATGCGCTGGTAGCGCGCCGCCCGCGCGAACTCGATCGCGTGGTCGTCGATGTCCGTGCCGAAAATCTGCACGTCCGGATTGGCGCCGTGCGCATCGATCAGTTCTCTGATGGTAATGGCGAGGCTGTAAACTTCCTCTCCGGTCGAACAGGCCGGTACCCAGATTCGGAAGGACTGCCTCGCTCCGCCGCGTTGCAGCATGGCTTCGATCGCGGCGGCAAGGCCCTGGAATGCCTCGGGGTCACGGAAGAATTCGGTGACGCCGATGAGGAGATCCCGGAAAAGCATCTCCGGCTCCGCCGGGTCGTCCCGCAGATGCTTGATATAAGCGGGAACGGTGTCTGCCTGCAGCACCTGCATGCGGCGCTGAATGCGTCGGGTGACCGTCTTGGTCTTGTAATTCGCGAAGTCATGCCCCGTCTTGGCGCGCAGGATGGATAATACGGTCGCGCGGTGCTCTGCGGCATCGGTCCGCGTGCCGTCGTCGTCCTTGCGGTCGGCCACGAGCGCCAGATGATCGCGATACTCGATCAGCTTGGCCGGCATCTCTTCGACCGGCAGCACATAATCGACCAGGCCGGTCGCTGTCGCGCTGTGCGGCATGCCCGCCATGGCGTGATGATCGAACCCGGCCTGCGCGATGGTCAGGCCGCCGGACTCCTTGACGGCGGCAAGGCCGACCGATCCGTCGCTGCCCACGCCCGACAAGACGATCGAGACGGCGTTATCGCCCTGATCCTGCGCCAGCGAGGCGAAGAAGCTGTCGATCGGTCGACGGGTCGCCCTGGGCGGCGCGGGTTTGACGACGACAAGGTGGCCGTTTTCGATGGTCAGGGTGGCATCCGGCGGAATGACATGAACCCGGTTGGGCTCCAACGGCAGGCCGTGCTCGGCTTCGACTACCGGAATCGGTGCGGCCCTCGCCAATATTTCCGCCAGCATGCTTTCATGATCGGGAGAGAGGTGCTGCACCAGGACGAACGCCATCCCGCTATCTGGCGGCAGGTGCGCGAAAAATGTCCTGAAGGCCTCGAGACCGCCCGCGGAGGCGCCAATACCGACAATCAGCTTCGGCAGCGCCGGCTGTTCCTCGTTACGACTCATCAAAATAAAACTCCCGCTCCTCGACTACGTTCCTAAGCCCCACGTTTCTGGAGCCGTTCGTTGCCAAGGGAGCCAAGCGGCCCATTGAGCAGACAGGTTCGTCAACGGTCGGGCAGGCGCGCCCGATAGCAGAGCTTAACGCAGCCGCGTTAAGCCTCAAACCGGCTTTTCTACCTAGAGGCTCATAATCGTACGATTTTTCGGTGGAGCACTCCTCGCGACCAGGTTGCGCGGAGACGACGGAGCGCGATGTGGAGTCGGCCGTTAGGCGATCGGACCACGTCAATTCCTGTTCATTCACCGCGCAGAGGGCTAATCTCACGATATGATTGCTTCCATCGCCCATCTCGGCCTGCTCGACGACGAGGATATCGCGCTCGACATCGCTGCGCTCGAATTGAGCGCGCTCGACCATGCCGGCGTCGATCTCGATGCCTATGTCACGATGCTCGCTGCCATCGAAGCGGACGTGCGGGAGGCGGCCGCACGCGAAAATTGCGATACGGGTGTCAAGCAGGCGGAGATCCTGGCCGCCATTCTCGGCGGACGGCATGACCTCTGCGGCGACATCCAGACCTATGACGCGCCGCTCAATGCAGACATGATCCGCGTGCTCGACCGCAGGAAGGGCCTGCCTGTCAGCTTGTCGATCCTCTACGTTGCAATGGCGCGGCGGCTGGGATGGGATGCGGACGCGCTGAACACGCCGGGGCATGTCCTGGTGCGGATCGGCGCTCCGGAAGATTCGGTGGTCATCGACCCATTTCATCGAGGCGCGACGGTAACGCCGATCGCGCTGATGAACATGATCCGCCGGATGCTCGGCCCGGAGGCGCCCGTGGGTCAGACGCATCTGGCGTCGATGACGAACCGCGGCGTGCTGGTGCGACTGCTGCTCAACCAGGCGACCCGCGCCGAGCGCGACGGCGACACCCGACGGGCGCTCGTCATCTATGGCCGGATGGTCGAGGTAGCCCCGTCGAACGGACAGGGCTGGTGGGATCTTGCCCGGCTACAGCTATCGGAAAGGCGGATCGAGGACGCGCGCGGCAGCCTGAGCGCGATGCTCGAGATCACCCGCGACAGCGACAGCCGCGCGCATATCACGGCGGCGCTGGCGGCGCTGGCAGGGCCGTAATCCCGCCGCAACGACCCTTACTGCGCGAGTGCGATCACCTGATCCGCCAGCCGGATGGGGTCGAACGGCTTCGTGATCACGCCCTTGGCACCTAGCGCGACATATTGGGTGATATCCTGCTGACGCGCGCGGGCCGTCACGAAGATCACGGGCAGAGCTGCGGTATCGGGCTGGTTGCGCAACGCAACCAGCAGGTCCGGCCCGGTCATCCCCGGCATCATCACGTCGACCATGACCAGATCCGGGCGCCAACCGCCGCCTTGCAGCATCGCCATCGCCTCCTCGCCCGACGCGACGGCGCGCACCTCGATGTCGGGCCTCAGTTTCAGCGACATCTCGACGATCAGGCGGATGTCGGGCTCGTCATCGATATAGAGGATGGAGAGTGAGTCTTTCATCCGGTTGGCGCCTGTCGGTCGATCATCTCGAGCACTGTCGATGCCAGCCGGGGTAGGGCGCGGCGCGACTTGACGACAACGGCATCGGCGAGTGATCGAGTCGTGGCATCGACCTCCTGCGCCGAATAGACGATGATCGAAAGCGCCGGATCGGTTTTCCTGATCTGCTCCAGAAGCTCCCGGCCCGAACCATCGGGCAGGCCGAGGTCGAGTATGATCGCGTCGGGCCGGCGAGTCGTGACGATAGAGCGGGCAGCGGCGAGCGTGGCGGCACCAAGCAGCGCGCCGCGCCCGGCGAGCGCAGCCGAGAAGAGCTCGCGGGTATCATCATCGTCATCGACATGCAGGATCACCGCCTTGCGCTCGCCCGAACGACGGACGGCGCGTTGGATAAGCTGGATCAGGCGCGGCGGGTCGAAGGGCTTCTGAAGCCAGCCGACATAGGCTTCCGCGTCGATGTCGTGCTGCGCGGGCATGCCGGAGATGATGATGACCGGCAGGCGCCGTGTTTCCTTGTCGGCGCCCAGCGCCCGCATGACTTCCATGCCGTCGGAATCGGCCAGCGTCAGATCGAGCAGCACGGCGCTATAAGGTTGGGATCGCGCGTGGGCGATGGCGTCCCGCACGGTCGTCACGAGATCGCTGGCATAGCCGTGCGCGCTCAGGATCGACTGGATCGTATAGCCGGCATCGGCATCGTCCTCGCAGATCAGCAATCGCGTGGAGCGGTCGCCATCGGCCACATGGGCGCTGTCGCGCGGCACGCTGAAGGCGAAGCGGGCACCGCCTTCCCTGCGGTTCTCGAAGGATATCTCGCCGCCATGGTTGCGGATGATCTCCCGCGAGATGGCGAGGCCAAGGCCGGTGCCGGCAATCATCTGCTTGTCGGGACGCGCCCCTTGCGCGAAACGGTTGAAGATATGTTTGGCGAAGTCGGGGTCGATGCCGGGGCCGCTGTCGGTCACCTGGACGATGTGATCGTCGACGCCCCTGAGCAGTTCGAAGATGACCGTCGATCCCACGCTGGAGAATTTGATCGCGTTCGACAGGAGATTGCTCGCCACCTGCACGAGGCGGTCGGTATCCGCACAAGCCTTCACCGATGCATCGGGCATGCGCAGGTCGATCCGGATGTCGCGGCGATCGGCCAGGCCTTGCATCGCCTGCACCGTCTTGGTCATGACCTCGCGAAGATCCATGACCGTATAGTCGAACGCCATTCGGCCTTTGCGGATCTGGTCGATGTCGAGGATGTCATTGATCAGGCGGATCAGCCGCTGGCTGTTGGTCTCGGCGATCTCGGCGAGCCGCTGCGCCTGCGCGGGAAGCTTGCCGACGGCGCCGCTGCGTAGCAGCCCGAGCGAACCGACCACGGAAGTTAGCGGCGTGCGCAGTTCGTGACTAACGGTCGAGATGAAGTCGTCCTTGAGCCGGTCGATTTCCTTTCGGCTCGCGGCATCGCGCAGCACCGCTACTATGTGGACGCCATCGGCAAGCTGCATCACGCCGAGGGTTATGTCGGCGGACACCAGTTCGCCCTGGCTGTCATGCCCCGAAACGTCGATGAGCTCGGTCCGGCGCAAGACGCCCTGGTCGAAGCCGATCCGGTCCAGGAACGGCCCTTCGCCAGGTGCAATATCCACCAGGACCGATATGTCGCGGCTCAGCAGTTCTTCGGCACGATAGCCGAACATGCGCTCCGCTGCAGGATTCATCTTCTCGATGCTGCCGCTCGGATTGATGGTGATGATCGCATCGGTGGCGCTTTCGAAGATCGCGCGCCGGCGGGTGGCGGCCTCTGCGTTCTGGAGCGAAAGGACATGATGAAGCCGCATGCCCCGGCCGATCAGGAAGCCGAGTATCGCTGCGAGCAGTGCGACCGCGGCGATACTCGCCCACAGCACATGGTGATTGCGGGCCGCGCGGTTCGCCTCGTGTTGCTGCAAGGTGGCCAGCTGCCGGCTTCCGCGTTGCTCCATTCCCGCAACCACGGTGCGGATCGAATCCATCAGCCGTTTGCCGGTCCCTTGCCTGAATTGTGCGGCTGCCGGCTCCAGCCCGGCACGGTCGCGTAGCTCGATCAGCAGTTGCATCTCGCGGAACTTGGCGTCGATCAGGGATCTCAGGCGCCGCAAGTCGGCGGCGTCGGCGCCCTGGCGGGGCGTCAGGCGAGCCACCCGGGCCCATTGCCCCTCCAGATTGCGCCGCGCTCGCTCATAAGGCTCGCGAAATGCTTGATCACCGCTGATCAGATAACCGCGCTGTCCGGTTTCTCCATCCTTGAGCAGCGAGAAAAGCAGTTCCAGCTCGCGGTGATATTCGAACGACTGCTGGGTTGCGCGTGCGGACTGCTCGCCGCGCCGGATTTCGGCCCCGAGCCACAGCGCCACGGATGCGAGCAGCATCGGCCCCAGCGCTGTCAGGATCGCAACCTGCCACCAAGTGGGTTGTATCCGTGGATGCCCGGGCCGCGCTTTGGTCATGAAGGCTGCAGCAGGGGGCGCATCAAAAGGATTGCCTGGGTGCGGTTGGTCACGCCCAGTTTCCGGAAGATGGCGGACAGGTGCGCCTTGATGGTGGCTTCGGATATGCCGAGATCGCCCGCGATCTGCTTGTTGAGATCGCCGCCCGCGAGAGCGAGCAGGACGCGCCGCTGCGCGACCGACAAGCTTTCGAGCCGCTTACGCAGCATGTCTGTATGCGCGTCCGGGCCAGGCGAGGGAGGGAATATCCTGCCGCCATTCAGGATGAGCTCGATTCCAGCGACGGTAGCCTGGAGCGGCTGACGCTTCGAAAGGAAGCCGACAGCCCCGACCGCTTGGGCGGTCGACACCATCTGAGCGCCGTCATGAGCCGAGAGGATTGCTATCGGCGTTCTGCCGAGCAGATGCTGGAGTTGGAAGAAACCGCCAAACCCGTTCGAATCGGGCAATTCATAGTCGAGCAGCAGCAGCCGGTAATCGGAGTGCTGCGCGATAACCGCAACAGCTTCCGCGATCGTCCCGACCGCATCGAAGGACAGGCCCGGATGGCGTGCGCCTAACGCAAGTTGAACCGCTTCCTGAATGAGCGGATGATCGTCCGCAATCAAGATCCTCCCGATCATTCTCCCGACACCTCCGGTGATCCTCTCCCCCCGGAACTTTCCGGACTTTCCTGTCGCCCATTTCCTTTCGCAATGCGCGGGGGCTAATGTTTTAACGATCTATGTTGCTGCTCCTTCTACTATTGTCTTAGGCCGACGGTACATCATGCAAAACTACAGTATCCTCCTGACCGACGGCTCGACCGCCCGTCAGCGGATCATCGCCGCCGTTATCGCACCCGATGGCAAGGTAGACCGCGCCTCGACACAGGACGCCGCGCTCGAGGCTGTTCGGGCGCGATGCTACGACATGGTCCTGCTCGACGAGCAGACGGACCGCGATGATGAGCGGCCCGTCGCGGAGCTCCGCGCAGCGGCGGCCGGATGCGAGTCGCACGTACCGATCATCGCGTTAACGCGCGAGCGCCTGCCCGATCTTCCGCCCGCCCTGGCCCGGAGAGGCTTTGATGGCATGCTGTGCCGCGACTTTCGGGCGGCCGAGGTTGCTGGCCTCGTCCAGCGCTGGCTTGGTGCCGAGCGCACCGCTGCGATCCCGCCGCAGGCCGGTCTGGCGGGGCTGCTTGGCATGTATGAGGCAGAGGCGATGATCGCACGGCTGTATGCCGGCCTGTCCGAGGCCGTCCGGATGATCGACGCCGGCGCCGAGGCGCGGATCTATGGCCATCGTCTGGGCGGGCTCGCCGGCTCGCTAGGCCTGCCGGTGCTCAGCGCCGCATGGCTGACGCTCCAGGAGGGGGATTATGCGGCCTGGTCCATCGTGCGCGAGCTGACCATGGAGGCACTTGCCGCGCAGCGGGAATAGCATGCCGCTTGACGCTGTCGATGCGCGCCGCCAATCGGCTCGGCGCGACCAAGGGGCCGCAAGGGGAACTGTTGTGGCCGAGACTTATATCCTGACGCTGTCCTGCGTCGATCATCCGGGCATTGTCGCTGCGGTGTCGACGTCGCTGGCGCGGCACGGTGCGAATATCCTGGAGGCGCAGCAGTTCGACGACCTGCTCACCGGCCGCTTCTTCATGCGGGTCGAGTTCTCGCTTGTTGGAGGGGCGACGATCGCGCAGCTCGAGGCGGGCTTTGCGCCCGTCGCGGCCGATCACGGTCTCGATCACCGCTTCCGCGCATCGGCGGCGCGCAAAAGAGTCCTGCTGCTGGCCAGCAAGTTCGATCACTGCCTCGCCGACCTGCTCTATCGCTGGAAGATCGGCGAGCTGGCGATGGAGCCGGTCGGCATCATCTCCAATCATCCGCGCGAAACCTACGCGCACCTCGATTTTGGCGATATTCCCTTCCACTTCCTGCCCGTCGGCAAGGCCGACAAACCGGCACAGGAAGCAGGGATCAGGGCGATCGCCGTCGAAAGCCGCGCCGACCTGGTGGTGCTGGCCCGCTATATGCAGATCTTGTCCGATGACCTTGCGCGCTTCCTGAGCGGCCGTTGCATCAACATCCACCATAGCTTCCTGCCCGGCTTCAAGGGCGCAAAGCCCTATCACCAGGCCCATGCCCGCGGCGTGAAGCTGATCGGCGCCACCGCCCATTTCGTGACGACGGATCTCGACGAGGGTCCGATTATCGAGCAGGACACCGAGCGGGTGAGTCACCGCGACACCCCGGACGACCTTGTCCGGAAAGGACGTGATATCGAGCGCCGCGTGCTTGCCAGCGCGGTGCGCGCCTTCCTGGAGGATCGCGTGCTGATGAACGGCACAACGACGGTCGTGTTCAGCTAAGGCCGCGTCACGTTCCAATCAGCACTCGCCAAGTTTGTTGGCCTGCCGCTGGTGCGACCCGGGGCGATCGTCTATCCAATGGACTGCCTGTCGGAGGGCTTCGGTACCGCCCGCGGCATGCGGCCGCGTACCAAGGCGCGGGCTCCGGCCTATGCCGGGCAGCGGCGTTTCGGGCCCAGGCGATAGTCCAACTTCCATCGCCCATTGCCTCTCTGCTTTGACATTGTCGCGGCGATGGCTAGATCGGCGGCCATGTCCAGCAAGCCCCGCACCCTTTACGAAAAGATCTGGGACGCGCACGTCGTCGAGCGTCGCGACGATGGCACCTGCCTGATCTATATCGACCGCCACCTCGTCCATGAGGTCACCAGCCCGCAGGCGTTCGAGGCGCTGCGCGTCGCCGGCCGCAAGCTGCGCCGGCCGGATCTTACCCTGGCGGTGCCGGATCATAATCTGCCGACCACTGCGCGCCTCGATGCGGCCGGGCATCGGCTGCCCATCGCCGACGTCGAATCGGCGGGACAACTTGCCGCGCTGGAGCGCAACGTCGCCGATTTCGCCGTGCCCTATATCGACGCGGTTGCCGCGGAGCAGGGCATCGTCCACGTCGTCGGCCCGGAGCAGGGCTTCTCGCTGCCCGGTACGACGATCGTTTGCGGCGACAGCCACACCGCGGCGCATGGCGGGCTCGGTGCGCTGGCCTTCGGGATCGGCACGTCGGAGATCGAGCATGTTATGGCCACGCAGACGCTGCTGCTCGCCCGCTCCAAATCGATGGAAGTCCGCGTCGAGGGCGTCCTGGGCCGGGGCGTCACCCCGAAGGACGTGATCCTCCACATCACCGGCACGATCGGCGCCGCCGGGGGAACCGGCCACGTCATCGAATATACCGGCAACGTGTTCCGTGAGATGTCGATCGAGGGGCGGATCACCGTCTGCAACATGGCGATCGAGGGCGGCGCGCGCGCCGGCCTGATCGCCCCGGACGAGACCACCTTCGCCTATCTCAGGGACCGTCCGATGGCGCCGAAGGGCGCGGATTGGGACAAGGCGGTCGCCTGGTGGCGCAGCCTTCCCACCGATGCGGGCGCGACATACGACAAGACGGTGGTGATCGACGCCGCCGATATCGCCCCCTGCCTGACATGGGGCACCAGCCCCGAGGATGTCGTGGCGATCACCGGGGTGGTGCCCGATCCTGCCAGCTTCGCCGACCCGTCCAAGCAGGTCGCGGCGCAGAAGTCGCTGGACTATATGGGGCTGACGCCGGGCACGCGGATGGAGGATGTGCCGGTCGAGCATATCTTCATCGGCAGTTGCACCAACAGCCGGATCGAGGATCTGCGGGACGCAGCGGCAGTGTTGCGCGGCCGGCATGTCGCGCCGAATGTCCGTCAGGCGCTGGTCGTGCCGGGCTCCGGCCTGGTCAAGCGCCAAGCCGAGGCGGAGGGGCTGGATCGCATATTCCTCGACGCAGGTTTTGAATGGCGCGAGCCGGGTTGTTCGATGTGCCTGGCGATGAATCCCGACAAGGTGCCGCCGGGCGAACGCTGCGCGTCCACGTCCAATCGCAACTTTGTCGGCCGGCAGGGCCCGGGATCGCGCACGCATCTCGTCTCGCCGGCAATGGCTGCTGCTGCTGCTGTGGCCGGCCATCTCGCCGATGTTCGCACGCTGGAGCTGGTCGAATGAAGCGGCTGCTGCTGGCTGCGCTGCTGATGGCGGGTGCTGCAGAGGCGGGCAAGGTCCAGGGTACGGTCGACAAGCTATGGCGGCTCGATTGCGGGACGGTGCATGTCAATCAGCTCAACGTCTTTTCGGACAGCAACGCTTATCCGGGGCAGCATCGCGACCTGGTTTCGAGTTGCTATCTGATCAAGGACGGCGACGCCTACATGCTGTGGGACACCGGTTTGCCGGCCAGCACAGGCGACAAGCCGAACGACTCGTCGCAGCCGATGAGCCCGACTCTGGGAAAGACGATCGTCGAGCAGCTGGCGCAACTCGGCCTCAAGCCCGAGCAGATCGGGTTGATCGGGATCAGCCACTATCATTTCGATCATACCGGACAGGCGGCGGATTTTCCCAAGGCCAAGCTGGTGATCGGGGCAGGCGATCTCGCCATCGCGCGTGAGAAGGACAGCGTCGGCAAGCCGTTGGCGCCCTGGTTGGCGCCGGGCGCCAAGGTCGAAGGCGTCGAGGGCGACAAGGATCTTTTCGGCGATGGCAGCGTCATCATGATAAGTCTGCCGGGGCATACCCCCGGCCATCATGGATTGCTGGTGAAGCTGCCGAAGACCGGGACCGTGTTGCTGTCGGGCGATGTTGCGCATTTCCACGAAAATCTGGACAGCAATGGCGTGCCGCCATTCAACACCGACCGCGCGGCATCCGTCGCGGCGATGGCACGCTTTCGCACGATGGCCAAGGACTTGAAGGCGGTGGCGATCATCCAGCATGATCCGCGTGACGTGGCCAAGCTGCCAGCCTTTCCGCAGGGAGCCGAATGATGAAGCCGATCCGTGAAATTGTGGGCCGCGCCTTTCCGCTTGGTCTCAAAAACTGCGACACGGACGTGATCATTCCGGCGCATTATCTCAAGACGATCACGCGCCAGGGCCTCGGCCGCGGCGCGTTCGAGACGATCCGCGCGCAGCCCGGCAACATTTTTGACGATCCCGAATATGCGGGTGCGAACATCCTGGTCGCAGGGGATAATTTCGGCTGCGGGTCAAGCCGAGAGCACGCCGCCTGGGCGCTCAACGACATGGGCGTCGATGCGGTCATTGCGCCAAGTTTCTCGGACATCTTCTCCAGCAATGCCTTCAAGAACGGCATACTCACCGTCGTGCTGCCGCAGGCCGCGGTGGATCGCCTGATGGAGGTCGCCAGGACCCATCCGATCAGCGTCGACCTCGAACATCAGACGGTAACGACGCCGTTCCAGGATCGCTTCTCCTTCGAGATAGACCCTTTCCGCAAGCATTGCCTGCTCAACGGTCTTGACGAGGTGGGCATGACCCTGGCCCGGGATGTAGCGATCTCGGCCTTCGAGGCGCGGATGACGGCCGATCGCCCTTGGCTCTAGTACAGCCGCTTTCCAAGGATTGCGCAGTTGCGCGCGGGTCGTGCCGTGCCTATCTGAATTCGAACCACCGGTGAGCAGGGGACGTGATGACAACCTTCGATGACCGCGAGCAGGCTTTCGAGAGCAAATTCGCCCATGACCAGGAAATGGCGTTCCGCATCACCGCGCGGCGCAACCGGCTGCTCGGCCACTGGGCGGCAAGCTTGATGAAGCTCACCGCCGAGGAAACCGACAGCTATGCAAAATCGGTGGTCCAGGCGGATTTCGAGGAAGCCGGCGACGAGGACGTCATCCGCAAGCTGCTCGGCGACATCACCTCGGCCGGCGTCGATATCGACGATGCGCGCATCCGCGCCGCGCTGGAGAACAAGACCGTCGAGGCGCGCCGCCAGCTGATGGAAGGCAAATAGACGATGCCAATGGCTGCAGGCGAGATCGAGGCGATGATCAAGGCGGCGCTGCCTGACGCGCTGATCGAGATCACGGATCTGGCTGGCGACGGCGATCACTATGCGGCGCGGGTGGTGAGCGAGAGCTTTCGCGGCCTGCCGCGCGTGCGGCAGCATCAGCGTGTCTACGAAGCTTTGGGTGGCCGGATGGGCGGGGTGCTCCACGCGCTTCAGCTCACCACGGCTATCCCCGACTAGGAGCAGATCATGAGTGACGACGTTCAGGCCCGTATCGCAACGGCGGTCAATTCGGCCGACATTCTCCTGTTCATGAAGGGCACGCCGCTCTTCCCGCAGTGCGGCTTCTCCAGCCGGGCAATTGCCATCCTCGAGCATCTCGGTGTCGAATATGCGACGATCGACGTGCTGCAGGATCAGAGCATTCGCCAGGGCATCAAGGAATATTCGGACTGGCCTACGGTTCCGCAGCTCTATGTGAAGGGTGAATTCATCGGCGGATCGGACATCATGATGGAGATGTACGAAGCGGGCGAACTGGCCGACCTGCTTGAGGAGAAGGGCATCGCCCACGCCTGAGTCGATGGCTGCGGCCGGCTCCGCCCGGCCGATCATCATCGCCCATCGCGGCGCCTCGGGCCTGCGGCCGGAGCATACGCTCGCCGCCTACCGCCTCGCGATCGAGCAGGGCGCGGATTTCATCGAGCCCGATCTGGTGATGACGAAGGACGACGTCCTCGTCATCCGCCATGAGAACGAGATATCGACGACGACGGATGTCGCCGATCATGCGGAGTTCGCCGATAGACGGACGAGCAAGGCAATCGATGGCCGTCTCGTCACGGGTTGGTTCACCGAGGATTTCACCCTCGCCGAGCTGAAGACGCTGCGGGCGCGGGAAAGGCTGCCGCAGTTGCGCCCCGCCAACACATTATGGGTCGACGAGCCGATCGCGACATTCGATGAGGCACTGGCCCTGGTCCAGGCCAGCAAGCGCCCGGTCGGCATTTACCCCGAGACCAAGCATCCGACCTATTTCGCCTCGCTGGGCAAGCCGATGGAACGGCCGCTATTGGACGCGCTGGCACGGGAAGGATTCGCCGGGGCCGGCGATCCTGTGTTCATCCAGTCTTTCGAGGTGAGTAACCTCAAGGCGCTGCGGACGATGACGAAGTTGCGCCTCGTTCAGCTGATCGACGCGGAAGAGCCGCCCTTTGACCAGGTCGAGACTGGCAGTGGCCTTGGCGTCGCTGCGATGACCACGCCGGCCGGCCTGCAGGCGATCGCTGGCTATGCTGATGCGATCGGCCCGGCAAAGCTGCTGATCGAACCGCGCGACGCGACCGGCCACGCGCTGGCGCCGACCGCGCTCGTCGACGATGCCCATGCCGCTGGTCTGCTCGTCCATGCCTGGACGTTCCGCCAGGAGAACATCTTCCTTGCCGCGGGTGACCACGAAGGGGAGGATCAGGGCGGCCATGGTGATGCAGCCGCTGAATATCGACGCTTCTTCCGTCATGGCGTCGATGGCCTGTTCAGCGATTTCCCGGCGGAAGCAGTGGCGGCGCGGTCGGCGGAGCAGGCGCTGCGCGCCTGATTGGGAAAAGGAATTAAACCGAGCCGTCGCCGTCCCCTTCACATCGGTGGCGAGCGGTGCCACATGGCGACCATGAGTGAACAGGTTGCAGGTATTGCCCAGACGCAGCACCCCCTGGTGCGCCGCCTTCTCGCGGCAAATCCGGGGCCGTTCACCTATACTGGTACGCAGACCTATCTGGTCGGCACGCGCGATGTCGCGGTGATCGATCCGGGGCCGGATCTGCCCGGGCAGGTCGACGCGATCATGGCGGCGATCGATGGTGCGCGGGTTCGTGCGATCGTCTGCACCCACACCCATCGCGATCATAGCCCGGCGGCGGCCGAGCTCAAGGCGCGCACCGGAGCGCCGATCATCGGCTGTGCGCCCGTCGTGGTGGATGACAGCGGTCCGCGCGCTGATGCGCCGTTCGATCACAGCTATATTCCTGATGATGCCATGCGCGACGGCGCGCTCATCGAGGGCGACGGGTGGACGCTGGAGGCGCTGCACACGCCCGGGCATACCTCCAACCATATCTGCTATGCGCTACGCGAGGCGAAGGCGCTGTTCAGCGGAGACCATGTGATGGGTTGGTCCACCACCGTGGTGTCGCCCCCCGATGGCAACATGGCCCAGTATCTCGAGAGTCTCGAGCGCCTGATGAGCCGGCAACAGGACGAAGTCTATTATTCGGCGCATGGCGAGCCGATCGATCGGCCCCACCGCTTCGTGCGTGGCCTGATCGGCCATCGCAAGCAGCGCGAAGGCCAGATCATGCGGCTGCTGGCGAAGCAGGCGACCAGGGTCCCGGAGATGGTCAAGGAGATGTATGTCGGGGTCGATGTGCGCCTGCACGCCGCAGCGGGCTTGTCCGTGCTCGCCCATCTGATCGATCTCGAGACGCGCGGCCTCGTCCGCCGCGATGATGCAACATGGAGCCTGGCGGGCTGAGCCGCCCCTGGAGAAGCATGCTATGAACGCCCCCCTGACAAGCCTCGCCGGCCTCGACCTGCGCGCCGAGATCGATCGGCTGCGCAAGGAGCGCAAGGCCGTCATCCTCGCCCATTATTACCAGACTCCAGAAATCCAGGACCTGGCCGATTTCGTAGGCGACAGCCTCGACCTGTCGCGCAAGGCCGCGGCGACCGACGCCGAGGTCATCGCCTTCTGCGGCGTGCGCTTCATGGCCGAAGTCGCCAAGATCCTGTCGCCGGAGAAGACCGTGATCCTGCCGGACATGGACGCCGGCTGCAGCCTCGAGGACAGCTGCCCGCCCGAGGAGTTCGCGCGCTTCCGCGCCGCGCATCCCGATCATCTGGCGCTGACCTACATCAACTGCTCGGCTGCCGTTAAGGCGCACAGCGACATCATCGTGACATCGTCCTCGGCCGAGACGATCCTGTCGCAGCTGCCCGCCGACCAGAAGATCATCTTCGCTCCCGACCGCCACCTCGGCGGCTATTTCGCCCGCAAGACCGGTCGCGACATGCTGCTCTGGGAAGGCAGCTGCATTGTCCATGAGGCTTTTTCCGAAACCGAGTTGCTCAAGCTGAAGGCGCAGCATCCGGGCGCCCCGGTTGCGGCGCACCCGGAATGCCCGGTCCACATCCTCGACCATGCCAGTTATGTCGGGTCGACCCGCGGTATCCTCGATTATGTGCTTCACACGGATGCGGACACCTTCATCGTCGCAACCGAGCCGCACATCATCCACCAGATGGAAAAGGCGGCGCCGCACAAGCGCTTCATCGGCGCGCCGGGCGCCGACGGCAACTGCAACTGCAACATGTGCCCCTATATGGCGCTGAACACGCTCGAGAAGCTCTATCTGGCGCTACGCGACCTCACCCCGCAGATCGAGGTCGACGAGCCCACCAGGATCGCTGCGAAGCGTTCGCTCGACCGGATGCTGGAGATGACCGGCGGGTTGTCCGGGCCGGACGTCGGGCGGCCCAAGCTATAGCGTCGCATCGTCATCCCAGCGAAAGCTGGGATCTCCTTGCCTTACCGACCCAGAAGAAGTGAGATCCCAGCTTTCGCTGGGATGACGCAGGATAGAGCCGATGACCTTTAGCCTCCCCGGTTTCGACCTCGACGACTTCGTCCGCGCCACGCTTGCCGAGGACATGGGGCAGGGCGGCGACATCACCTCCACCGCGACCATTCCCGCGGACGCGCTGTTCGAGGGGGAGATGGCAAGCCGCGACGCGATCAGCGTCGCCGGCTTGCCGCTGGCGGAGGCCTTCTTCCGCGCGCTCGATCCCCAGGTCGCGATCGAAACGCTGGTGCAGGACGGCGTGCGCGTCCCCAAGGGCGGCGCACTGATGCGGTTGCGAGGCAAGGCGCGCGCACTCCTCACCGCCGAGCGTTCGGCGCTCAACACGGTCCAGCATCTGTCGGGCATCGCTACCCTGACGGGCAGTTATGTCGACGCGATCCGCGGCACCGGTGCCACGCTGCTCGATACCCGCAAGACGATTCCCGGGCTGCGCGTACTGGAGAAATATGCGGTGAGGATGGGCGGCGGCACCAACCACCGGATGCGGCTCGACGATGCGGCGATGATCAAGGACAATCATGTCGCCGTCGCCGGCGACATCGGCGAGGCGGTGCGGCGAGCTGTCGCGGCGGGCATCGCGCGGATCATCGTCGAAGTGGATCGCGTCGACCAGATCGAGCCCGCGCTGGCCGCGGGCGCAACCCATCTGCTGCTCGACAACATGGATCCGCCCACTCTGCGGGGCGCAGTGACGCTGGTGGGCGGCCGGGTGCCGACCGAGGCATCTGGCGGGGTTCGACTCGACACGATCAAGGCCATCGCCCAGACCGGCGTCACCTATATCTCGGTCGGACGGCTGACCCAATCGGCACCGGCGGCGGATATCGGGCTGGATTTCCGACCCGCCCGGTGAGTCGTCCTCGGCGGCGAGGGTGACGTATCATCGATCAGGCTCTAGGCTCGCCCGATGAGATTCGCCTTCCTTCCCGCGCTGGCGGCGCTGTTGATGACGCCGGCCTGCGGGAAGCAGCTGTCGTCCTGCACCGTCCCCGCCGATCTTCCGCGTCCGATGCTGGAGGGGCCTACCGTCGAGCAGCCCCGGCGGGTTCTGCCCATCGCCGGCTATACGCTGGCGCTCAGCTGGTCGCCGCAATATTGTGCGAGCCGGACGACGAGCCCGCGCGATCATATCCAGTGCGGTGGCACGGTGGGGCACTTCGGCTTCACGCTCCACGGCCTGTGGCCCGACGGCAAGGGCGCGCAATGGCCGCAATATTGCCGGCCGACCCGGCTGGTGTCCGCGAAGCTGATCCGGGACAATCTGTGCAGCATGCCCTCACCGCAGTTGATCCAGCATGAGTGGGAGAAGCACGGCACCTGCATGGTGAAGACTCCGGCCGAATATTTCGACAGGAGCGGCGCGCTTTATCACGCCCTGTCCTTTCCCGATATGACCGAGCTGCGGGGCAGGACGATGACAGTCGCCGATTTTCAGAAGAGCTTCGCCGAGGCGAATGAGGGCATGCGCGCCGATCAGCTGCGGCTCGGCGTCACCAGGGACGGCTGGCTCGAAGAGGTGTGGATCTGCCTCAACAAGCGTTTTGCCCGGCGGAGTTGCCCGGCTGGGCAGGCTGGCGCCGCTCCGCAGAGCATCGTCAAGATCAGGTAACAGGGTTGCCCTTGAATCCTTGCGCGATCACATACCATTCGGACGAGTCCTTGCGGCTCGCCGGAGGCTTGGCATGCTTCACCGTCGTGAACAGCCGCTTGAGCTCCGCCACCAGGTTGTTGTCGGCGCCGCCGGCCAGCACCTTGGCGACATAGCAGCCGCCAGGCCGCAGCACCTCGCTGGCAAACAGGCAACCCGCCTCGACCAGCGCCATCGTGCGCAGATGATCGGTCTGGGGGTGGCCGACGGTGTTGGCCGCCATGTCCGACAGGACGATGTCGGCCGGACCGCCGAGCGCCCCGGCGAGCTTGGCAGGGGCATCCTCGTCCATGAAGTCCATCTGAAGGATGGTCGCACCCTCGATCGGATCGGTCTCGAGCAGGTCGATGCCGACGATCACGGCCTGGGGACAGATTTTTCGCACCACCTGCGTCCAGCCGCCCGGGGCGATGCCGAGATCGATCACCCGCTTGGCGCCACGAAGGAAGCGGAAGCGCTCGTCGAGCTCGATCAGCTTGTAGGCCGCGCGCGAGCGATAGCCCTCGGCCTTGGCGCGGCGGACATAGGGATCGTTGAGCTGGCGCGAGAGCCAACTGATTGAACTCGCGCTGCGGCCCTTCGCGGTCTTGACCCGCTGCCGTCCGCCGGTGCCGCCGCGGCTCATTGGCCCATCCTTGCTTTGTCGCGCGCCATCAGCGAGCGGAGAATGCCTTCGCGGATGCCGCGATCCGCCACCCCGAGGCGCTGGGAGGGCCAGATGTCGAGAATCGCGTCGAGGATCGCGCAGCCGGCGACCACCAGGTCGGCGCGTTCCTGGCCGATGCATGGCAGTTCGGCGCGTTCGGCAACGGTCATGCCGGCCAGGCGAGCGCTGATCTCCCGCATTGCCGGCACCGGAACGATCAACCCATCGATCAGCCGCCGATCGTAACTGGGCAGGTCGAGATGGACGCTCGCGAGGGTGGTCACGGTGCCGCTGGTGCCGAGCAGCCGGCCTGGACTCGCTCCGGGGACAAGTTTCGTGGCGAAATCGGCAAAGCTGTGGGCGACGCGCGCGCGCATGCGCGCATAGCTGGCGAGCAGGCCCTTGCGGTCCTCGCCGACATGCGGTTCCGTCTCCGACAGCGAAACCACGCCCCATGGCGCGGAGAACCAGTCGATCACCCGCGGGGGACTATCGTCGGCATCGATCAGGATCAATTCGGTCGAGCCGCCGCCGATGTCGAATACGAGCGCGCTGCCCTCGCCGGGCTCAAGCAGCGCATGACAGCCGAGCACCGCGAGCCGCGCCTCCTGTTCCGGAGTGATGATCTCGAGCGCGATGCCCGTCTCGCGATAGACGCGCTGCACGAACTCGCGGCCGTTCGCGGCGCGGCGGCAGGCTTCGGTCGCGACCGAGCGGACCAGCGACACGCGCCTGCGGCGCAGCTTGTCGGCACAAACCGACAATGCGCTTACTGCCCGGTCCATCGCCGCGTCGGAGAGCTTGCCGGTCGCCGCAAGGCCCTCGCCGAGACGGACGATGCGGGAGAAGGCGTCGACCACCACGAAGCCTTCGGCCGCCGGCCGCGCGATCAGCAGCCGACAATTGTTGGTACCGAGGTCGAGTGCCGCATAGCTGTGCCGCGACATCTGAGGATTCGATGGAGGATGCGCCCGTCGCCCCCCATCACGCGGTGGACGCGGTGCGGCCGGATTGTGGCCGTACGTCATGATCTTCGGTCTCACCTATCACCACGCGGCGGAAACCCGCATGGAACTTGGGAGCAAGACTAATGGCTGGCGCGATGAACGGCAAGGGCGGCGTCCCAGAGCCGTTGACAGGCCCGGTAGCCGTCCTTATGTCGCCCGCTCTGCCTGTTGCCCCGTCGTCTAAAGGTAAGACTACGGACTCTGACTCCGTTAATTGAGGTTCGAATCCTCACGGGGCATCCAGGCAATCTCAATGCTGTTGGTTGTCTGGCATTCGAGCCCTTGATGTCCACGCCCATGCCCATTTCATGACTGGAACAGTGCGGCCGTTTACGGCCTCCAGATCACCTTCGTTGGTCATGTGTCCCAGGCCCCGTGGTCCGTTGGCGCACCGAGGCTGTCGGCACCCGGATCGGCGTTGATATGGCGAACTGGTGGGAAGTCGACGGCGCGCTGTTCGAGCTGATCTGCGATCACGCGCTGCTCGGCTACCTCCGGGAGGGAGTCTTGGCCCATTATTTTTAGGGAATCCGTCGATGTTCGCGCGGTCGTCCAATTAGACGAGGAGCGTTCTACGGCCTGCTGCGATATGCGCGGGTGGTAAAACGGCGAAAGTGATCATTGTGGAGGCACGTTAATGGCAATCCGGACACGCATAACCGAACTGCTCGGCATCGAGCACCCGATCGTGCAGGGTGGCATGATGTGGGTAGGGCGCGCGGAACTGGTCGCCGCCGTGTCGAATGCAGGGGGGCTCGGCATCCTGACCGGGCTGACCCAACCGACCCCCGACGACCTTCGCCGGGAGATAGAACGCTGTCGCGCCATGACCGACAAGCCGTTCGGCGTGAACCTGACGATCCTGCCCTCGGTCTCCCCGCCGCCCTATGCGGAGTACCGCAAGGCGATCATCGACAGCGGGATTAAGATCGTGGAGACCGCTGGTCACAAGCCGCAGGAGCATGTCGACGACTTCAAGAGCCATGGCATTACCGTGTTGCACAAGTGCACCGCGGTTCGCCACGCGCTATCGGCAGAGCGCATGGGCGTCGACGTGATCTCGATCGACGGGTTCGAGTGCGCGGGCCACCCTGGCGAGGACGACATTCCGGGGCTTGTCCTCATCCCGGCTGCGGCTGACAGGGTCAAAATACCGATGCTTGCTTCGGGCGGGATCGGCGATGGCCGAGGCCTTGCCGCCGCATTGGCGCTGGGTGCGGAAGGGGTGAACATGGGGACCCGCTTCTGTGCCACGGTGGAGGCACCGATCCACCAGAAGGTCAAACAGTTCATCGTGGACAACGACGAGCGGGCGACCAACCTGATCTTCCGCCGCTTCCACAACACGGGGCGCGTCGCGAAGAACAGCGTGTCGGACGAAGTGGTGGCGATCAGCAAGGGCGAGAACGCGGTATTCCAGGATGTCCAGCCCTTGGTCTCGGGCGCTAAGGGACGGGTGGCGCTGGAAACCGGCGATCTCGACGCGGGGCTCGTGTGGGCCGGGCAGATCCAAGGCCTCATCCACGACATTCCCACCTGCAAGGAACTTCTCTCCCGCATGGTCGCGGACGCCGAGGCCATCATCGGAGGGAGGCTTGCCGGGTTCCTGAACGGGGGGGCGCCGTCCCGGCATTGGGCCGAGCCCAGCCCGGCCCAATGCTCGCCCAGCGCCTAGCATGGTGACCTACTGGGCCAGGTGAGCGATGAAGGCGGTGTTCGCGTACCGAACATCGCCTGCACGCTCGGCCGCCGCAAGGTCTGCAACATCGAACGGCGCGAGGCTGGTGTGGTCGCCGCCGCTAAGACCGGTTGCGCCGCCAGGTCGCGCGCTTTGCCGGTCACCGGGCCTTGAGCACTCAGGCATTTTTTCCAGGAGTAAAGTCATGACACGCATTTCTCTCGAGCAGGCGCAGGCCATCGTAGCCGGAGCGCAGAAGGAAGGCCGCGCGCTCGGCCTCAAGCCCATCAGCGTGGCGGTCCTTGATGCCGGTGGACACATGATCGCCTTCGCGCGCGAGGACAATTCCTCCAATCTCCGGCCGCAGATCGCCACGGCCAAGGCCTCTGGCGCGCTGGCCCTTGGGGTGTCATCGCGCGCGATCGGCGAAATGGCGATCGAGCGTCCTACCTTCATCAATGCCGCAGCGGGGTTGAATCCCGCTGGCATCGTGCCGGCCGCAGGCGGCGTTCTCGTCCGCGGCAGCGACGGCGCGGTGATCGGAGCGGTCGGCGTCACCGGAGATACCAGCGACAACGACGAGAAGGCTGCATTGGCGGGAATCGCTGCGGCTGGTCTTTCCGCCTGAGCGGCGGCAGGCTGGAGACGGCGTCTTGAATCGTTGAAACCACGGCCGTGCAAATGCGGGGAGCTTCGATCGTCTGTGCCCGGCGGACGGGCCAGGGATGTGCCGGCCAGGTGAACGGGCGCACGTCGAACCGTCCGACCTAGTCCCGTCGGACGTAGGCGCAAAAGGAGGGCGGCCTAGTTCAGATAGTCAGCAAATGCAGGACGAGTCTGACTTTGGTCAGCCAAAAGCAGGAGAACGATCATGAGTGGCAATCGCGGTGTCGTTTATCTCGGACCAAATCACGTCGAGGTCCAGAAGATCGCCGATCCGAAGATGGAAACGCCGCATGGCCGAAAGATCGACCATGGCGTGATCCTGAAGGTGGTCTCGACCAATATCTGCGGATCCGACCAGCACATGGTGCGCGGGCGCACCACCGCGCCGGAGGGCCTGGTTCTCGGCCATGAGATCACCGGCGAGGTGATCGAGGCGGGAAGCGGCGTCGAATTCCTGAAAAAGGGCGATATCGTCTCGGTGCCGTTCAATGTCGCCTGCGGACGGTGCCGCACGTGCAAGGAGCAGGCCACGGGCGTGTGCCTCAACACCAATTCCGATCGTGCGGGCGCGGCCTACGGCTATGTCGACATGGGCGGATGGATCGGTGGCCAGGCGAACTATGTCATGGTTCCCTATGCCGACTTCAACCTGCTGAAGTTCCCCGACCGCGACCAGGCTCTCGCGAAGATCCGCGATCTCACCTGCCTTTCCGACATCCTGCCTACCGGATTTCACGGTGCCGTGAATGCGGGCGTCGGACCCGGGTCGACGGTCTATGTCGCGGGTGCGGGCCCGGTGGGTATGGCTGCCGCCGCATCCTGCGATCTGCTCGGCGCTGCCTGCACGATCGTTGGGGACATGAACAAGGAGCGTCTGGCCCATGCCCGCGCAATGGGCTTCCAGACGGTCGACCTTTCCGAGCATGCCGACCTTGGCGAACAGATCGCACAGATCCTGGGCGTGCCCGAAGTCGATTGCGCGATCGACGCCGTGGGCTTCGAAGCGCGCGGCCATGGTGCGGATTCCTCGCACGAGGCACCTGCCACCGTACTCAACGCATTGATGGAAGTAACCCGCGCATCAGGGCGTATCGGTATTCCAGGCCTTTACGTAACCGGCGATCCGGGCGGCATCGATGACGCGGCCAAGATCGGCAGCCTTTCGATTCGCCTGGGCCTTGGATGGGCCAAGAGCCATGCCTTCTTCACCGGGCAAACACCGGTTGTGAAATATAATCGCCAATTGATGCAGGCGATCCTGTTCGATCGCATGCCGATTTCGAAGATCGTCAACGTCGACGTGATATCGCTCGACGAGGCGCCCAAGGGTTATGAGGTGTTCGACCACGGCGCGGCGAAAAAGTTCGTGATTGATCCGCATGGCATGATCCCGACCGCAGCCTGACGGCCCTGGGTGGCAGCGCAAGGTTTGTGCCGCCACCTGCCCCGTCAGGCACCCGGTTCTTCACAGGAGCACAGATGAGTTTGCAGACTCATGAGAAATATGGTGCGGAGCTTTACGCTGCCTTGCGGGATCGCCGGACGCTGGTTCCGCTGATCGAGCAGGATCCGTCACTGACGATTGATGACGCCTATGCGATCAGCCTCGATTTCCTGTCGCGGCGGCGCAGCGGTGGCGAGAAGATTGTCGGGAAGAAGATCGGCGTGACCAGCAAGGCTGTGCAGGACATGCTCGGCGTGCATCAGCCGGACTTCGGCTTCCTGACCGACTGGATGCACATCGAAGGCGATATCGATGTCGATGGCAAGGCGCTGATCGCCCCGCGCGCGGAGGCGGAAATCGCCTTCATCCTCAAGCGCGGCCTGACTGGCCCCGGTGTCACTGCCGCGGATGTCCTGGCCGCGACGGAAAGCATCGCACCCTGCTTCGAGATTGTCGACAGCCGTATCCGTGACTGGAAGATCAGCATTGTCGATACCGTCGCCGATAACGCCAGCTGCGGCGTTTATGTGATCGGAAAGGAGCGGCTCGATCCGGCAGGGCTGGATCTTCCGAACCTACATGTCGAGGTTACCAAGAACGGTGCGCCGCTGTCCGAGGGCTACGGCCATGCCGTGCAGGGAGATCCCGCGCAGGCCGTGGCGTGGCTCGCAAATACGCTCGGCGCTTATGGCGTCACGCTTGATGCGGGTGATGTGATCCTGTCGGGCAGTCTCGTCCCGCTTGCGCCCGCCGTGAAGGGCGATCGCTTCGAAATGACCCTGAGCAACGACGCAGGCCCGCTGGGCACCTGCGTTGCCAACTTCGTTTGAGGAACACCGGATGGCACGCGTAAAGGCTGCGATCATCGGTTCGGGCAATATCGGCACCGACCTGATGATGAAGATGATCAAGTACCCGCAGAACATGGAACTCGCCATCGTCGTCGGCATTGACGAGAAATCGGAAGGCCTCGCCATGGCGCGCGAACACGGCATCGCAACGACGCACGAAGGTCTAGAGGGCCTGCGCAAGCATCCGGTCTACAAGGAGATCGGTATCGCCTTCGACGCGACCAGCGCCTATGCCCACAAGGTCCATGACGAAGCTCTGCGTGCCGATGGCATCCAGGTGGTCGATCTGACGCCGGCCGCGATCGGGCCGTTCATCGTGCCGCCGGTCAACATGGAAGCGAATCTTAGCGCATCGAACGTCAACATGGTCACCTGCGGCGGCCAGGCTACGATTCCGATGGTCGCTGCCGTCAGTCGGRTGGGCAAGGTCCACTATGCCGAGATCGTTGCTTCGGTCTCGTCGCGCTCGGCCGGTCCCGGCACACGCGCCAACATCGACGAGTTTACTCGTACCACTGCTCGCGCGATTGAGAAGGTCGGCGGCGCAACCAAGGGCAAGGCGATCATCATCCTCAACCCGGCCGAGCCGCCGATGATCATGCGCGACACCGTGTTCACCCTGTCCGAGGGCGCCGACGAGGCCGCGATCCGGCAGTCGGTGCAGGACATGGTCGCCGAGGTGCAGAAATATGTCCCCGGCTACCGGCTGAAACAGGAAGTCCAGTTCGAACGCTATGGCGATAACAACAGGCTTAAGATTCCTGGGCAGGGCGAGTTCACGGGCATCAAGTCGATGATCATGCTAGAGGTCGAAGGCGCGGGCGACTACCTGCCATCCTACTCCGGCAACCTCGACATCATGACCGCCGCCGCCAAGGCCACCGGCGAGCTGCTGGCCGCGCGCCGCATGGCCGCCGCCTGAAGGAGACCAGACGATGACCTCCACTTTCAACGTCGAGGCGGGCGATAAGCTCTACATCCAAGACGTGACGCTTCGCGACGGCATGCATGCCATCAAGCATATGTACGGCATCGACCATGTTCGTGCGATTGCCAGCGCGATCGAGAAGAGCGGCGTCGACGCTATCGAGGTTGCCCATGGCGATGGCCTGTCGGGTGCCAGCTTCAATTACGGTTTCGGCGCGCACACCGACTGGGAATGGCTCGAAGCCGTCGCGGACGTCCTCGACAAGTGCGTGTTGACCACGCTGATCCTGCCAGGCGTCGGCACGGTCGAGGAACTGCGCCGCGCCTTTGACATCGGCGTGCGCTCGGTCCGGGTCGCCACCCACTGCACCGAGGCTGACGTTTCGAAGCAGCACATCGGCATTGCCCGCGATCTCGGCATGGATGTCTCCGGCTTCCTGATGATGAGCCACATGATCGCGCCCGAGGCCCTCGCGCAGCAGGCCCTGCTGATGGAAAGCTACGGCGCGCAGTGCGTCTATGTGACTGACAGTGGCGGTGCGCTCGACATGGACGGCGTGCGTGCTCGGTTCGAGGCCTATGACCGCGTATTGAAGCCCGAAACGCAGCGCGGCATTCACGCGCACCATAACCTCGGCCTTGGGGTCGCCAACTCGATCGTCGCTGCGCAGTGCGGTGCTGTGCGCATCGACGCTTCGCTCACCGGCATGGGCGCGGGAGCGGGCAACGCTCCGCTCGAAGTCTTCATCGCTGCTGCCGACCGTAAGGGCTGGAACC
The DNA here is from genome assembly GCF_056401045.1 of Rhizorhabdus sp. P4_G6. Classification (NCBI taxonomy): domain Bacteria; kingdom Pseudomonadati; phylum Pseudomonadota; class Alphaproteobacteria; order Sphingomonadales; family Rhizorhabdaceae; genus Rhizorhabdus; species Rhizorhabdus sp. P4_G6. The sequence continues at coordinate 36,826 of NZ_JBFUKC010000022.1, forward strand.
ACGGCTGTGATGTAATGATGCTGATGGACGCCGCCGAGGACCTCGTGCGGCCCTTGCAGGACCGTCCCGTCCGCGTCGACCGCGAGACGCTCGCGCTCGGTTATGCCGGGGTCTATTCGAGCTTCCTGCGTCATGCAGAAAGGGCTGCCGAGACCTATGGCCTCGATACCCGGTCGATCCTCGTCGAACTTGGCCGTCGCAAGATGGTCGGCGGGCAGGAGGACATGATCGTCGACGTGGCATTGGACATGCTCAAGGCGAGAGCCTGAAGGCACGAAGCGTCGGCCGTCCAGGCCGAATTCGCAAACGGCCCGATGGGTCTTCGAGGTTATGTTATGAAGCCGAGCTTGGATGCCAATGCCCAGGGGGCTCGCGAAATCGTGCGGTTCCTCGCCGACCAAGGCATCGGCCACATATTCGGACTGCCCGGGAGCTCGCTCGCGTCGCTGGTCCAGGAATTGTCGGAATCTTCGGTCCGGATCATCGCGACGATCCATGAATCCGTCACCGTCGCTGCTGCCGATGGCTATGCCAGGGTGGCTGGCAAGGCAGCAGCCTATGTCTACATGGTCCCCGGTACGACGAATGCGCTTGCCAACATCTACAATGCCTGGCGGGACGAGACCCCGCTTCTGATCCTTGCATCGCAACAGGCAGCGTGGACGAGGACGCGCGAGGGAACCATTGGCGAAGCGGACCTCGTTCCGCTCGTTGCGCCATTCTGTCGCCATGCCCGCGAGCTTGCCCCCGGCATGGCAGTCTATCGCGAGCTGGAGCGCGCGATGCGATCGGCGTCAGGATTTCCTGGCGGCCCGTCGTTCCTGTCGCTTCCCGAGGACGTGCTGGAAGGCGATGGCCCGGTTCTGCCGGAGGCCCGGACGCACCGGGTTACCTCCGGCGCGCCGGACGTGGGCGAAATTGCCAAGCTTCTGTCGGTAGCGCAGAGGCCCCTGATCGTTGCCGGAGGTCAGGTCAGGCGATATGGCGGCTCAACGATCCTGGCGGAACTTGCCGACCGGCTCGGCATCGCGGTAACGACCGAATATGGCTTCAGCGATCGTCTCGCGCTGTCGCCCGATCACCCGGCCTTTCTCGGCAGCATGACCGGGCTTGCCGGCAGCGTGGCCGAGGCGCAGGCCGACTTCGTGCTGGCCGTCGGCTGCCGGTTCGTGTCCGAGGGTCATCCGAGGCCCGAACCCTATTTTCGCAACGCAAAGTTCGTGGCTCATGTCAATGCGGACCCGGCAAAGCTGGAAGAGACGCACACCGCCAACTGGTCATGCGCGTGTGATCCGGCAGCTTTCCTGGCGGCCCTTGCCGAGGCGGCGCGCCTGCCGGATGAAGATCTACTCGCGGAACGCCGCAATTTCATCGCCGCGGCGCGTGGTGCGTCGATGCCTCCCGGCAATCCCTTTGCGCAGACCCTCGCATCGTATGGAGCCGCACTCGCTTCATTGCATGACGCTTTGGAACGGGGTTGGGTGGTGGATGAATCCGTCATGGGCTCGGTGGCCCTGATCGGTTCCCTCAAGTCCGGAGATGGTGCCCGATATATCGGCTCAACCGGCGGATCCCTCGGTTGGGGGACGGGCGTAGCGGTGGGTGCCGCCATCGCATCCGGCGGGCCGGTAACGTGCGTGCTGGGCGACGGCGCGCTGCGCTTTGGCGTTCACGGGCTGTGGACGGCTGTGGCAGAGAAGCTGCCAATCACCTTCGTGATACTCGACAACGGTGGCTACGGCTCGACCCGACACTTTTCGCGCGCTTATGCCGATCGTGTCAGGAATAGAAAAAATGCTCCAAGCTATGCCGGCATGGATTTCCGTGAGATGGGCGCACCCATAACCGACATGATCCGTGGCTTTGGCGTCGCCTGTGCCGGTCCGGTTTCCATCGCGGACGCCCGCGCGGCTATCGAAGCGGCATGGCTCTCAAACGGCGATGGCCCGAACGCGGTGGTCATCCAGTTGCCCTTTGGCGATTGACGGCCCCGGCTCTGTCGGGCGGCTCGGCCGCTGATCGCCAGTCACACCTCGCTTTCGTCCACGACCGGCCGATCCTCGCGCGTCGCCCTGTAGCGTAGCGAAGGCTTCTGGGGGTCGGGGAGGATGACGACATGATCATCGTAGACTTCGGCGAGCGTTCCCACGAACGGCATGCCTTCGAGAGTGCCGGTGACGCGGTAGCTGACCACGTCACCGACTTTGAAGCTGGCCGGGTCGAAATTGAATTCGAAAGGACAGGAGCCGTCGCCCATTCCCTGCATCGTCGCGTTCCCTGACAGTGTCGCCTGCGCCCTTGCGCAGGGCTATGGGATAACTGAGCGCTCTCGACGCCGATACGCAACGTCCGGTCAGACGTCCCCGTGCCGTTCGTCGGCGATCCAGCGCCACATCCTGCGCCATGGCTCGATCGCGTGCTGAATGCCATGGCCGGGCATCCCGACGGCATGGCCGAGAGTGACGAGGCGCTGCGCTCACTGGATCAGGCGGATAACAGGAGGCGCGCGCGGCCGAGTGATTGATAGGCCGCGACGAGTCTACAGCTGGGCTCCGGGCCTGTAGTCCATCCGGACCATGCTCGGAAATTCGCCGCGCAGCAGTGTTCGATCACGTAGGGAGCCCGCTTCAGCTCGCAGAACCGCCTGATCCCGAGGCGCTACTACGACCGTCAGTCGATCGAGAACAAGACCCTGTTCGGAGAGGTGAAGGCAATCATGAGTAACTATAGCTACGCATTGGAACCCCTCGCCGTGCCGGAGCTGGGTGGAGCTGAGCTCGTCAGGGCCGCGGAGCGGACAGGATACGACTTCGTCAGCATTTTCGCTCATAGTGCGTCGTCCGAGCTTCCCCTCGACCCATCGGTAAACGATCCCGAACAGCGCGAGGCCATGCGCGCCGCGATGAAGCAGACCGGTGTCGCTCTGCTCAACCTGGAGTGCTTCAATCTCCTGCCTTCTGTCGATCCGGCCGATTTCGCTCGGGCGCTCGAATGCGGCAGCGACCTCGGTGCCCGGACCGCAACTGCGATCGTCTGGGAAAACCCCGATCTGGAAGATGCCTGCACGAAGTTTCAAAGACTTTGCGACATGGCAGCGGAGCACGCTATCAACGTCAATGTTGAATTCTTCGCGACGGCAAGGAGCCTGCCGACCATAGTCGAGGTCGCGGACTTCGTGCGGAAGGCGGGGCGCCGGAACAGCGGCATAGTGGTTGACGTGCTGCACCTGATGCGGACGAGCGGCGGGCTCGATGGGCTCGCGAAGATCGAACCCGAGATGATCGGGGCGCTCCAGCTTTCGGACGGAATGCTGCTTCCGCCTGAGGATGTGGGCGCGGAAATGCTGAGCCGGATGTTGCCGGGCACGGGAGAGTTTCCGTTGCGCGAGATCGTTGGTCGCTGTCCCGTTGGGTTGCCGCTGGGCCTCGAAGCTGCGAACCTGTCGCTGATGGGCAAGGTTCCGGCAGAGGAGCGCGCGCTCGCCATGCGGCAGGCTGCAGGCCGTATCTTCGACTGAGCTCAGTCTCTTTGATGCCGAAGCGGACCGTCCGGTGGGCTGTGGCTCAGCCGGACGGTTTTCATTCGTCGGGGCGGCATAGACCCACGATCAGGAGGCAAGCTGCTTGCACAGAACTAGTCCGGTGAGACGTTTGTGGTTCGGGTACACGATGGTTTCATCGTGGCTTAGCTTTCCAATTGCGGGGAGCTTCCATCGTGCCTGGAACTGGCGGTAACATGTTGATCAAGGGTGGCAGGATCGTCGACGGCACGGGATGTGCTGCCTATGTTGCCGACCTGCGCGTTTCCGGCGGACGCATTGTGGAAATCGGCAAGGATCTCGCGATCAACGGCGAGGAAGTGCACGATGCCGCCGGGTGCTATGTCACCCCGGGCTTCATCGATACCCATACGCATTATGATGGCGCACTCTACTGGGATCCGACTTGCGATCCGATCCTCCAACACGGGGTGACAACCGTGCTGATCGGCAATTGCTCGCTGGGTCTTGCTCCGGTCAGAAAGGAGAGCATCAGCGACCTCGCCACGCTGTTCAGTTATATAGAGGACCTTCCGCGCGACACTTTCGAGAACGAGATACCGTGGAACTGGGAGACCTTCACCGAATATGCCGATGACATGCGCTCGCGGAAGCTTGGCGTGAACGTCGTCGCACTGGTCAGTCATTCACTCCTGCGCGGCTACGAACTCGGCCACGCGGCATGGTCCCGCGCCTCGACCGACGACGAAGTCGAACGGATCGCCGTCGCCTATGATGCTGCATTGGCGGCTGGAGCATTCGGCATATCGAGTTCGCGCTTCGACCGAAATCCTTCCGGCGACCTCGTGCCCAGCTTCTACGCCGATGCCCGGGAACTCGACCGGATCTTCTCGGTGACATCCGCGCACAAGGGTATCTTCCAAGTCATCCCCGACATGGGCAGCCTCGATCAGCAGGAAAAGGACCTTCGCGAATATTGCGGATACTCGATCAAGCACAATCGGGTGCCAGTGATTTCGAACGGCATCTACCAGCGTCCGGACGATCCGGACTATCATCCGCGCCTGCTGGCCATGGCGAAGGAAGAGCGCGCGAAGGGCGCCGACTTCCGCTTTCTGGCGTCGCCGCGTTCGATCGAGTTGCTGGTGAGCTTCCATCAGGCGATGGTCTTCATCTACGTGCCGAGCTGGAATGACGTCGTGCAGCCCGGGGTCGAGCTTGCCGAGAAGCGCCGGCGGCTGTCCGACCCGGCTTGGCGGGAGCAGGCACGCGCCGATTGGGATGAGGTCAAGGAAGGTTTCCCCAGCGGCGGCATGATTCGGGGCTTCCGCATCGTGAAGGTCGGCAAGCCCGAGAACGAGAAGTTTATCGGCAAGACCTTCGATGTGATCCTCGACGAACGTGGTGACCATCCCTCCGATATCCTGGCCGACTGGGTACTGGAAAACGACTTCGAACCGGAGTTCGTCTATCCATTCACCAATACTGATGAGCGCATCGTGGGCCAGCTTCTGGCCGCGGAAGAGAGCATCATCAGCGCTAGCGATGCGGGCGCACATATCGGCATGTTCGACGGTGCTGGCGACACGACACTGGTGCTCACACGCCATGTGCGGGACAATCCGGACATGGCGCTGGAGGAGGCCGTMAAACGGATGACGCTCGATCAGGCCGACCTCCTCGGCCTGAAGGATCGCGGCGTGATCCGGGAAGGGGCGATCGCCGACATCGCCGTTTTCGATTTGGACGCGCTCCACTGGGATGTGGAGCAGAAGATATTCGACGTGCCCGGCGGCAAGCCGCGCTTCCGTCGCCCTGTGGGCGGCATGCGTTACACCTTTGTAAACGGCGTCCTCGCACAGAAGGATGGCGAATTCACCGGACAACTTGCCGCGCGCTTCCTCGACGCAAGGGATCGCGCAGCCGTGTGACGTTCCATACCGGGAGGGCCATCGTGACCCGTCCTGTCTGGGGCAAAAATTCGCGCGCGGAATGGAAGGTTTAAGTCAGTTATGGCGCATGATCTGGCCGGCAAAGTGGCGATCGTCACGGGTGGGGCATCCGGCATCGGGCTCGCTGTCTGCAGGGTTCTTGCCCAGGCGGGTGCCTATGTTTCTGTCGCCGATATCGACGGCCCGGGTGCTGCCCGCGCCGCTGGCGAATTGACGGCTGCAGGCCTGCGGGCCGAGGCTTTCCCAACTGACATGGGTGATGCCCGGCAGATAGATGCCCTCGCAAGCGCCACCGCGACCGCCTTTGGCGGCATCGACTTCGTGGTGAACAACGCCGTGCAGATGGATCAAGGAGATGCCGCGGTCCATGAAATCGATGCGGATCTCTGGCGGACGCTGCTTTCGGCCAATCTCATCGGCCCTGCGCTGCTTTCCCGCGCGGCTATTCCCCACATGCTTTCGCGGGGCGGGGGTGCCTTCGTGCACATGGCTTCGCTTGCGGGCATGCGCGGTGAGGATAGCCGGACTTGCTACGCCACCGCAAAGGCTGGCCTGTTCGGGTTGTCGCGATCGATTGCGGTCCAGTACGGCAAGCAGGGAATCCGCAGCAACTGCATCGCGCCAGGTCTCGTGATGACGCCTGCCGCGCATGCGACTTTCGACCCCTCGCTGCTGAATCTGCTGCTTGAGCATCACATGACGGCGCAACTCGGCACGGCCGAGCAACTGGCTGCAGCCGTCTGCTTCCTTCTATCCGGGCAAGCCACGTTCATGACTGGCCAGGTGCTCGTCATCGACGGTGGGATGAGCGCCGCAATGCCCGGCGTGCCCGCATTCCGCGAACTGAAGGCGCAGGCTCTTGCCGAATAAGACGGGCCCTGGGAGGATCCGATGACTGCACGGGGCAACCCTGCCGGTCGAGGGCGGATCATCGGCATCGGCGCTTACCATAGTATCGGCGCACCAACTGATCGCAGATGGCATCGCCCGTTCCGAGGCCGGCAAGGCCTGAACGTCGCAGGTTCGGGGAAAAGAGGAGAAGATGATGGACAGGACAGCTCCCGTTTGGAGTCTCATCAGGGCGTGGGAGATTTGCGACCTTGATCTGATGATGGAACAGCTTTCGGACGACGCTGTGTTCGAGAACGTGCCGATGGACCCGATTGTAGGTAAAGAGGCGATCCGTGCTGCCACAGCGGCCCATATGGCGCTGTGCAATCGCGCGCCGTGGAAGATCTTCAACATCGCTGTGAACGAAGAGACCGGGGCGGTCCTGACCGAACGGATCGACATTTTCGAGCTGAAAGATGGCCGTACCGTCTATTCACCCTGCATGGGCTCATGGCTGGTGAACGAGGAGGGCAAGATCACGGTCTGGCGGGATTACTTCGATCTCGCGAGCTGGAACCGGCAGATGGGCGCCGATCCCGATTTCGCTGCTGGTGACGGAGGCACCAGGGCCGTGTTGCAACAGGCGGGCCTTGATTGAAAGGCCTTCCGGATTTCATGCTGGTTGCAACTGGTGATCAGGCAAAGCGCACCGGGAAAATGATCCGCGTATTCTCAATTGGAGAGGTACATGCTTAAGCAGCAGGATCATTATCACGTTGGCATCATCGTCGATGATTTCGACGCGACGCTCGTTCGCATGTCCAGGCAGAGTGGGGCTGACCTGGACGCTCCGCATTGAGGTTTCTGTACCGATCTGGACAGCCGTGGAGGGCCGCCCGCTGCATCATCTGGGCTATTGGGTCGATGATCTCGCAGAAGTGTCAGCGCAGCTTGAAGAGCAGGGCTGCCCAAAGGTTGCCTGTGCCATGTCCAACGGCCGGATGTTCGGCATGGCCTACCACGAGATGCCCGGTGGCATGTACGTCGAACTGGTAGCGCGCACATCCTTCCCTGACTGGCCGGCCTTCCTTGCCGGCACCGTCGACCACGTCGTCGATTTTCCCGAGTGAGGAACCAAAAAGGGGAGCTGTCACGCCCCCCTTTTGTATTCAGTAAAACGACAAGCCTGCCCCAGTCCGATTACTGGATCGAATGCATCTGGCTGCGCCCTAGCGGTACCAGGCTGTTGGTCAGCAGCGAGACGAGCTGCGACTGGCGGCCAACATCGGTCTTGATGAACATCGAGCGTAAGTGGGCGCGCGCGGTGTTGTGGCGGATGTTGAGGTTCGCCTCGATTTCCTTCAGGCAAAGCCCCTTGGCCAGGCCGACGGCGAGCTGCGCCTCGGTGGCAGTGAAGGAAAACAACTGCTGCAGTAACTTGACGTCATCTCGGCCTACCACCTCGTGCACGCGCAGGAAGACCAGTGCTGAAACTTCCGGCTTGTCGTGCAGCAACGATTGGTGAACCCGTGGGCGGACGATGACGTGAAGACGCTCACGACCATCGGTCGGTTCGAAGAGCAAGGCCCGGGCACCCGAGCCATCTTCCGCCTGGAATGCCGCGCGAATGGCGGACTGGAAGGTCATGTCCTCACTGGCGTGGATGGCGTGCAGGCCAGAGCGGAACTGCTTGAGCCCGATACGGTTTTCTATGGCAAAGCGTGCGGTCTGGTTCAGCAGCGAGTGGCTGCCCGACCGGTTGACCAGGAAGGCGGCGATGCCGAGGCTGTCGAGGGCCTCGGTCTGGAACTGGGAAAGAATGCGCGCACGGGTCAACTCGCGGCGAATCCGCATCGCTTCGCGGAAATGCCGGCCCGCAGCCATGACCAGCAGCATTTCTTCCTTGCTGAACGGATCGCTCCCCGTGCCGCGGCAGCAGTTCAGCGTGCACTGCGCCCCATCGATCACATCGATGCACGCGACGGCCAGATATGCGATGTCGTGCTCCTTCAGCATTTCATCGAAGGGCGCCGAGCTGACGACTTGATCCCAATCGACCATTCGCGCTTCCCCCACGCCAAGTTCGACCGGGAGGAGTTCGCGCGCATTGAAGCGCTGAGCATCTTCGAGACCCTCGGTCGAGACTTTCGGCCCGCTTGCGAAGATATGTTGCCGGGGCCTTGCGCCCTTCTGAGATATGCGGATGCAGGTCGAATTCCCGCCAAGCATGACGCGCAGCATCTCGAGTGGTTCCAGCCACGGCTGTTCGCATTCGATGCTTTCGTAGATAGCGGAAACCAGGGCGTCATAAGCAGTGACTTCGGATTGCCGAATCAGCACATTTCCTCTCCCCTTGCGTCGTACGCCGCTTGAAAGCGCATCGTTCAATAGCCGAATCGAAAGATGCGGCGTTACGCAGTGATGCAGCAAAGTTTACATATTACGCAACATCTGTCAATGAAGGGGACGCAGCGATTGAACGCGAGTTATGGGCGTTTCGTGGCCGTTGGGTGCAATGATGGCGTCTCGAAGCAACGCTTCTGCGCAGTTTTTTCGACGTTGTAAGAGAGGGCAGGCGACGGACGGGGAGGTGTGGCTGCACCATGCAGCTGAAAGATGGAGCAGATCCCATGATGACCCAGAGGGATTAATCGGGGGAAAGTGATTGATATTGCCTGAAAGGCCTGAGCAGTTAAGGCAGAGGTGCCACGGCGTGCCATGCGCTCGGCTGAGATGGGTGCACAACGCGTTTTGGCGTATCGCACTTTGAGAAGGTGATGCGAGGCTTTCGATGGCAGTAAAGAGGGCAAGCGGGCGGGCTGCGGTGCCGCCGCCGGCAAATCGTGCAATCGAGAGCCGGAGCGTCAGTTCAGCCATCGGGAGGACATCTTCGCACGAGGCCGGAGGCCACCCTTCGACAGTTCGAATGCACGAAAGCCGCGACATGATCTTCTCGGCTGCAATGGCCGAGTTCAGCGAGCGAGGCTTCAGGGGCGCGACGATCGCGAGCATCGCCCAGCGTGCCGGCGTCTCCCGCATGACTGTATACAAGCACGTCGAGGGCAAGGACCAGCTTTTGGAAAAGCTGTCCGACTACTACAGCGAGCGGCTGCGCTTGGCCCTGCAGAATGCCATCGACGATTCACTGCCGATTTGGGAAGTGCTGATGGAAGTCGGGCGCAGCTTCTATGAAGAAGGCCGTTACGCGGAGTCCAGGGCGATTTCGCGCGTCCTCATCATCGAAGCCGAACGGATGCCGAATATGGCGACCCGCGGGCTTGCGCTGCGCGAAACCTGCCTGGAGCCTCTCGCCAGCTACTTCACCAGACTCTCCCTTGCGGGAATATTCGCGACCGACAACGCGCAACACGCGGCGCAGCAGTTCCTGAACCTTACGACAAATTCGATAGACTATCTTTTCGGAGGATCGGACGTCCAGGAGGGCGAGCGCGAAAAATATCTTGCAGCGGCGGTGAAAACATTCCTGTACGGCGTGAGTTTCCGTCGCGAAGGCGTGCCATCCGGCTTGCCGGGGTAAGTCGCCTGCAAGCCTTGCGTCGCCGGACGCTCCTGCCCCGTGCGCTCTGCTCAGGCCAAGCCGATGATATTCTCGTCTATTCGGACGAGGGCTGTGATGCAGGGGCGATGCTATCGAATTGATATTCGCGGGAGCCTCCGTTTGGAACGCTCGCGCGGTTGCCATCGTCCGGCGTCCGTGCCGGCGAGCGCAATTGAGAGGCAGTCTGGGAGCGTCGGGAAATGGCTACTGCAAAAGAATACGGGCTGGGGGAATATACCTTTCCGCGCGGATGGTTCATGGTCGCGGCAGCCAACACGGTCACGCAGGCGCCGCATAACGTCCGTTTCTTTGGCCGCGACATGGTGCTCTACCGCGGCGAAAGCGGGCAGGCCTACATGGTCGGGGCCTATTGCCCGCACATGCGCACGCATATCGGCAAGAGCTCGTCATCGTTCATTGCCCAGCGTGGCAGCCAGATCGAGGGAGAATCGATCCATTGCCCCTACCACGCCTGGCGCTACGGGCCGGACGGCAAGTGCGACAAGATCCCTTATTCCGACAAGATTCCCCCCGCGGCCGAACTCGGCGCATATCCCGTGGTCGAGCGCTATGGCGCGATCTATTATTGGCACGATCCGGAGGGTGGCGAGCCGGATTACGATATTCCCGCGATCCCGGAATGGGCTGACGAGGGCTACGTCCGCTGGGAATTCGACGAACTGGGCGCGATGAATCTGCACCCGATCGAGGTTGTCGACAATATATGCGATATGCAGCATCTCTATCCGATCCACGGCTCGCACCAAGATTACTTCGAGAATATCATCAAGGGCCATATGGCCTGGCAGCTGATGGGCGGAAAGCACGAATTGCTCGGTGTCGACGCAGGTATTTCGGAGTTCAACACCTACTATACCGGTCCAGGTATCCTGTTATCACGCTACGTTGCCGACAATGCCAACTACTCCATCATGTATATTGCCCATACCCCGATCGACGATGGTACGGTCTATGTCTGGCACGCAGTGCTCAGCAAGGTGGCCGAGCGTAGCCCGACCGACGAAGATGTGGCGCAGGCCCGCGTACAGCAGCAGATGAGCTGCGATGCCTTCGCGGCCGATTTCGAGATTTGGTCGAATAAGGAAGCTTGCCTGCGCCCGATGCAGATGCCTGCCGACGGGAACTTCCTGAAGGTGCGGACCTGGTACAAGCAGTTCTACAATCCGCGTAGCGATCTACCGGACATCCTTGCCCGTTGCGAGGGGCGCTATCGGATCCCCGGGGTTCCCGATGCGCTGGATGGCGGTGCATCCAAGGAGATCCTCGAGGCGGTCCCGGCGGACTGAGATCTCGACACTTCCGCGCGAACATCGGCAATCGGAGAAGGACTTCCGGATGGGTTACAAAATCGTCATCGACAAGGTTCAGTGTGTCGGCCACGCCCGATGTGCACATTTCGCGCCCGAACTC
>NZ_JBFUKC010000023.1:0-41631 GCF_056401045.1 Rhizorhabdus sp. P4_G6
CGGGCGACCGGCACGCCGTCCCCGCCCGCGTCCGCGCGCCGCAGCGCGGGGCGTTCGCCAATATCGCCGGCTGTTCGCGGGGTCGTGGGTGCGCGCCTGCCGGCCCGCAGCTCATCGGGCCTTGCCGCCCGGTGCCTGTCGCTTCGTCCTTTCGGCGCGCGCGACGGCCTCCAGCGACACCCGGAAGTTCGACTGCGCCCGCAAGGCGAGCCGGATGTAGCGCTCGGTCGGCCCCGGCCAAGACTGGAAATTGCTGGCGCAATGTTCGGCGAGTTCGGTGAACATGTCATTGAGGGTGAGCGTCTGCAGCACCAGGATCTCGTTCAACCGCGCCATCGGGTCGGCGGGCACGCTGCCTTGCCGATCGCCTTCGCCGGCTTCGGGGCCGTGGATTTCGCTCATGGGGCGCCTTTCGAGGGGGCGCCGGTGTAGCCGAAAAGCGTGCGAAAAGCAAGAACAAATAGTGAACATAGGTTTGGACGCGCCGCCGGAGTCCGCTGGCAGCGAAAAGTCTGGTACAAGTGCGCCCATCGGACATGACGGGCGATCATCAATGAGCGAGAACGAGATCCGCTTCGAAGACGGCGCCGCCTATGAGCGGATGATGGGCGTGTGGAGCCGCCTGGTCGGCGAGACCTTCCTGCAATGGTTGTCGCCGCCTCCCGGCCAGCGCTGGATCGACGTGGGGTGCGGCAATGGCGCGTTCACCGAATTGCTGGCCCAGCGCTGCGCGCCGGCCGAGATCTTGGGCGTCGACCCGTCCGAAGCGCAATTGAGCTTCGCGCGATCGCGATTGCCCGCCGGAATCGCGCGCTTCGAGCAAGGCGACGCCATGACCCTGCCCAGCGAGGCGAAGCGGTTCGACGCGGCGGTGATGGCGCTGGTGATCTTCTTCGTGCCCGATCCGGAACGCGGCGTCGCCGAGATGAAGCGCGTGGTGAAGCCGGGCGGTTCGGTGTCCGCCTATGCCTGGGATGTGCTGGCGCCCGGCGGCTTCCCGATGGACGCGATGCAGGAGGAACTGCGCGCGATGGGCTTCGCCCCGATGCTGCCGCCCCGCGCGGACATATCGGGCATGGACGCGCTGCGCGCGCTATGGGAGGGCGCCGGACTGACCGACGTGGCGTCGCGGGAGATCGTCGTCTCGCGCAGCTTCGAGGATTTCTCGGATTATTGGGCGTCGGTGGAGATCGCCATTGGCATGGGCCAGGGCACGCGCATGATGAGCGCGGCGGCGAAGGCCGAGCTGAAGGATCGGCTGACGGCGCGGGTGCCGGCCGATGCGGGTGGGCGGGTCATCCTTGCATCGCGGGCTAATGCGGTGACGGGGCGGGTTCCGATGTGATGGCGCGGGCGTGGGGATCAGGTAATGTGCTGATGCGTTCGATCGGCCGCGAAATCCTATTTTCTATTATGTCCCCGAAACTTCCCGTTTTTTTACCATATCAGAATGAAACTCTGGAATCCCCTTCGGTGAGGTGAACGCAATACATTGCCCGCCCTACTAAGTGCATTTCTCGCTTGTCGAGTTGATCCAGAACCACGCGGGCTTCTGAAAGAAGTCGATTAACGTCCGCTCGGCCAAAATCAGCCGTCGTGAGACCGACATTCGGAACATTAACCTCGTCGTATAGGGCCAGATGCTTCGTCTTCTCCACCGCACCAATCGTAGCATGTATAACGCGTTTCGTCGCTTCACTCGACGCAATGAAGTTTACCAGTACATCCAAAAACTCAGGGGATTCACTATAATTGTTGCCTCGAATCTTCTCAACTACCGGCCCAGCCGCTATGAAGTAGGCAGTCGCGAGTTGCTTTCGTATGTGATAGGTGAACCGGCGAGGCGCCTTCGGGATCGCGTCGATCGCTTCCCACTTCCAAAGCAGGAGCTTTCCCAACGCTTCAAGCGATAAGATGGCAAGTGCAAAGGCACTGGGATTGCGCCCGTGGTCTCGTAACAGAATTGCGTCCGACATCAGTCGATAGCTGTTCTCCAACGCCACCTGCTCGCGCTCTCGCGCCATGACTATCCCCGCCTAAATACCCCATGAAGACCGGTAGACGTATCCCCAATGCCGACCGAAAGAAACTCGCTGGCACCTACCGCGATGACCGCGGACTCCCTCGCCATGGTCCAACTCGCCTCACTGCGGCTAGGGCTCCGCACCTATTAGTCTTCGGCTTAGTAGACTGTGGAGTACCGGTTAATCAGTCCACTTATCGGCGCAGTGACGGCACAACGAGGTCATAACGGAGCTGATACCACAATGCCTGACGAGACAATCCCCGCACCTGCACTGCCTGAGGGGGAGACTGATCCCAATGTACTCTACGCCGCCGTGGGAAGGGCCATTCACCGTTGGGAAAATATGGAGCTCGCCTTGGCAAGGCTGTACGTAATCCTATCCGGACTGCCGGATCGGCCGGATTCCTACGTCCCCTATGGCACCGAATATCGCAAGTTTTCGATGCGCAAGGTGGCTGTCGAGCGAGCCGCGGAGAAGTTTTTCGTAAGTCGTCCTGACCAGATGCTCGAAGGTGAGTTGCGGCGGATCCTCCAAACCCTCGATGAGTTGGCGATCGTCCGCCACCGAATTGCTCATGGCCACATTACGATGTGGACGGAGATTAGTCTGCCTAGCCCGTTGCCAGAGCGCGGCACCGCTTTCGAAATGAGGGGGACGATCCTCTATCGCTGGGGAGCCCCGTTCTACTCGATCGGGAGCCTCCGTACCGATCCCGTAGGCATAGGAGGCGCCGCCGTCGAAAATCTCTCTGCGCAATTTGAAACAGTCCATAACGAGATATTTCGATTCACGGAGAGCCTCTTGGGGCCGTCGCCGGCACCTTGTCCATCGGAAGAGCGGCTGCATATTTGGGCGGGAGCACCGCCCGGGGCCCCTGATCACCGCGAGGCGGGAGTTCCGGAGGCACCATACTAATTCACCCGCTTCCGGCTTCGGCCCGCGCTGGGCGGGGGGATTGTTTCTCAAATGCGTGTCGCCGCGCACGAGAGCATCAGAGCATCAGAGCATCAGCGCATCAGCAGGAAAGAATCGGCCTTCCCCGCTTGAATCTCCGTTTCGGATGCGACCGCTATTGACGGCTGCCACGGAGTACAGCTTGGGTGGATGACTGCCGATTGGGGATTCGGCCGATCCGAGGGGGAATCAATGACGATGAAGATGCTTGTGGCGGTGGCGATGATCGCCGCCGGTGGACCGGTTGCGGCGCAGGGCGCCAACGCGCCTGTCGCTATCAAGGCCGCCGAACTTGGCAGCGTGCCGGTGATCGCTGGGGACATAAGCGATCGGCCCTATACCGTGGTGGGCGAGATTACCGCAGGCGTGCGCAAGGCTACGGTCTTCAGCAAGGCGGCCTCGCAGGACAAGATTTACCGCGAACTTTGGGAGCGCGCCCAGAAGCTGGGGGCAGATGCCGTCGTCCATGCAAGCTATGGCGAATCGCATATCAGCGCCATGAGCTGGGGCCAGACCACGGCCACGGGCATTGCGATCAAGTTCAACGCTCCCGCACCGGCGGTGGCGCAATGATCCGCTTCGCTATCGCGGCAGCCTGCCTCGTCTCGCCGATCGCCCTGGCCGCCCAGACGGCGATGACGGTCGTCGAGCCGGTCGAAAATGTTCTTCACACGGGAACGCCGATCCAGCTCGATACGCGCGACGCGCTGACGACCGAGCACAAGGCCCTGAAGGTCGGCCAGCGGATCGAAATGGATGTGCAGCAACCTGTGCTCCTGAACAACCAGGTCGCCATAGCTGCCGGCAGCCGCGCGGTCGGAGAGATCACCAGCGTCCGCAACAAGGGCATGTGGGGCAAGTCCGGCGGCATCACCGCGCGGGTGCTGTATGTCGAGGCAAATGGTCGCCAGATCCGCCTGAACGGCAGCTTCAACGATCGCGGCGATACGGGAACCGTCGGTGTCATCGCATCGGTCGCCTTCGTTCCCATTGCGGGATTTTTCGTGACCGGCACGAGCGCCAAGATTGCGCCCGGGACACATGTGACGGCGTTTCTCGCCGAAGAGGTCGCAGTGCAGTTCGCCGCCGCTGCGCCGCCCACTCCGGCGGCTTCGGCCACCGGAGCAGCCGTTCTTGCCGTATCCCCTGCTGTGAACTGAGCCACGACCTTCGAATCCAGGAGCGAGCGAGCCCGTCATCTACGCTCAATCCTGGATTCTGGGGGGGGGGAAGCCTTCGGCCGATGCGCAGCCGCGCCATTGCCTGGAACCAAGGGGTAGGGAGATCCCAGCTTTCGCTGGGATGACGGATGGCGAGACTGTAGCGGGTAGCCTTCGCTTTGCTCAGGCGGATCCCTCGACTTTAGTTTATCCTGAGCGCCTGCAAGGCAGTCGAAGGGCTCGGGACGAACGGATTGGGTATTAACGGGCGGTGGGCGCCACGCCGCCGCCTCCGGCGCCTCGTCAATCTAAAGCGGCGCGAGCCTAGCCTCAGAACCGCCTTGTCACCGACGCCCCAAATGTTCTTGGATTGCCAATAGTCTGACGAACGCCAGTCATTCCCGCAGTTCGCAGGCCGAAGACTGTATCGAAAGTCTGGTAGAAAGCGTTGCTGCTGTAACCTTTATCGGTGAGATTCTCGCCAAAGACTGCAAAAAGCCAATGCTGATCCCGGCTCCCAAGCGTCAAACGCGCATTCAGGAGAGCATAGCCTTTCTGCAGCGTTTGCGGATTGTCGTCCACGGCCGTTCCTATATTGGCGGTCGAGCGAAAAACGGCATCGGCGCGCAGCGTCCAGGGAATCGACCAGGTCTCGTCGGCAAATTCCAGCCCAACCGTGCCGGACCATTTCGGCGCATAATGGGCATATCCGTTCGTCAGGTCCCGCGTGCCCGGTATCCCAGGAAGGTTGGATGCGTTGGGGTAGGATGTAAAACCCGAATCCAGGTACGCCAGACTGACATACACGCCTAGATTCCTGTCCGCCTGGGCCTGTATTTCCAGTTCGGCCCCCTGATGACGCAAGCTACCGACGTTCCGAACAATGAAGCCGATCCCATCGAAGGATCGATCCTGATAACCGTCTATATCCACGCGATACAATGTCGCATTGACGATAAGCCGATTGCCCAACCATGCGGTCTTGGCGCCGACCTCGTAATTCGTGGTGGACTCAGGCCCATAGATGCGCCGCAGACCAAGCGCGGTCGCACTGGCGGCAGAATTGAATCCGCCCGACTTGTATCCCGTCGAGACCGTCGAGAATAACATCATGTCGTCGTTGGGACGCCAGGACAATCCCGCCTTCCATGTCACGCGATCGCGGGCAAAGCGCAATGCTGTGTTTTCGGCTCCGCGGAGGACGGCGCCGGCGGCGTTGGGAACGGCCTGCACAAAGCTCCCGGTCTTTCGTTCGTCGGTCCAGCGCACGCCTGTCGTGACTTCAAGGCCCGGGAGGATCTCGGTGTGGCCCTCCACATAGACCGCAACGCTCTCGGTGACCTGCCGGAAGCGGCTTTTGGTTAAAAGAGCCGGGCCAGCGGTGCACGAGGGCAGCAGCGCCGGCGACAATGTCGCGACGATGAGAGGACAATATTGTTCAAGGGCGGTGTTGGCCTCGCCTACGCCATAGGCTTCGCGATAATAATACACGCCCGACACCGCATCGAACCGGCCGTCAAGAAGATCGCCTTTGGGCGTCAGAAACTGCAGTTCGTGACTGTGACTGGCACTGTCGTAATAGGCATCCCGCGCGACGATCGGAACCGGCAGGAAGCTAGTGCCCGGATCGATCGAGCGATTTCGCCAGTCGCGATACGCGTTAAGCAGTTTCATAGTAAAGCCGGAGGCTGACGTCCATGAAAGCTCGCTCGTCGCCGACCACTGATCGTCATGGCCTTGAGCGTCGGGCGGGAAATAGACGTTGTTATTCGCACCATAGAGATTGGTAGTCGGGACATTCGTACCGAAAGCAGCCGTCAAGCGCGCGACGCCAGCCTGTGTCAGGCTGCGATAATCGAGCTTGAAGTTGGGATATTCAGATCCGTCGGATGCGGCATATTCGCCGCGCACCGTCCAGGTCAACGCATCGGTCAGTTTCACCTTGATGCTGGCGCGCCCGGCGACCTGATCCAGTTTTCTCAGATCGCCGCCGCCCATCATATTGTGCCAATAGCCGCCAAATGCCTGTCCCAGCACCGCAATTCGGGTCGATACGCGGTCCGAGAGCGGCACATTGGCGTTCGCCTCAAGGCGATAACGATTGCCGCTACCAGCTTCGGTCTTGACTGATCCCGACAAGATGTCGGCTGGCTGCGCGGTTCGCAGGACGAGCGCGCCCATACTGGCGTTGCGGCCGAACATGGTGCCCTGAGGGCCGCGCAGCACCTCGATCGCCTCCAGGTCCAGAAACGAGCCAAAGATCATGCCCGAGCGCGGCACATAAATGCCGTCCAGGAATGGCGCGACGCTCGGTTCGATTGCGGAATTTCCGAACGTACCGACGCCACGTATCGCCATGCGAAGCCCTGGCGATTGAGCCGCCTGGTTGATCATGAAATTCGGCACCAGCCGGGGCAGGTCCCTGATGTCGCGCACACTGGATTTTTCCAGTGTCGCGCCGCTGACGGCAACAATCGAAATCGGAACCTGCTGAAGATTTTCCTCGCGCTTTTGCGCGGTGACTTTGATGTTTCCCAATTCCTCAATTGACAGCGCGGCCAGGCCGTCCGGCCCAAATGCATTTTCCGCCGCTTGGCTGGCCGTTCCCAACAAGAGCATATGAGCCACGACAACGCGGATCGCAAATCCAGCAGCGTGGCTCTTGCTGTCGCAGAAAGCCGCCCCGCGAATGCCCATATATCTCCCCCCTCTTCACCGCGCATCTTTGTCGAGATAGCCTTTAAATCTCCCGCGATGCAGCTAGGTATTTCCTGCAAGGGTCAGGCCTCGTCGCGCCCGATCCTTAGCGACGGCATCGGCCGCCCATCGTCCAACTGCCGCTGAATCCCGGCCCGAAAATCCGAATTGCCTGGAGTTCCGCACGGAGTTCCGGGGAGCCTTCGCTTCGCTCTGGCGGGTCCTCGACTTTAGTTTATCCTGAGCGCCTGCAAGGCAGTCGAAGGGCTCGGGACGAACGGGTTCGGTGTTGATCGCGCTACGCCGCGGCCTCCAGCGCCTCGTTCGCCTCCAGCCACTCGGCCTCGACGCCTTCCAGCTCGCGCTCGACATCGGCGCGCAGTTTCATCAGGTCGCCGGTGGTGCGCCTGGCGTCCTGCGGGCTGGCGGACTTGGGATCGAACATCGCCTTGTCGATCTCCGAGCGGCGCGCGGTCAGGCTGGCGATCTTCGCCTCCATCTCCTTCACCGTCTTGCGCAGCGCGGCGAGCTGGTCACGCGCCGCGGCGGCGGCCTTCTTGTCCTTCTTCGAGCCGGGCCTGCCGGCGGCGTCGCCCTTCGGCTGGTTCTTGCCGAGGATCAGATCGGTATAGTCGTCGAGGCTGCCATTATATTCGGTGGCGGCGCCGCCATCGACCAGCACCAGCCGGTCGGCGGTCAGCTCGATCATGTGGCGATCGTGGCTGACCACCACCACCGCGCCGTCATAGGCGTTGAGCGCCTGGACCAGCGCCTCGCGCGCGTCGACGTCCAAGTGGTTGGTCGGCTCGTCGAGGATCAGCATGTGCGGCGCATCGCGGGTGATCAGCGCCAGCGCGAGGCGGGCGCGTTCGCCGCCCGACAGCTTGCCGACCTTCGTCACCGCCTTCTCGCCCTGGAAGCCGAAGCGGCCGAGCTGGGCGCGGACGGCGCCGGGGGTCATCCCCTTCATCAACCGGGTCATATGCTCGAGCGGGGTATCGTCGCCGTCGAGCTCCTCGACCTGATATTGGGTGAAATAGCCGACCCGCATCTTGCCCGAGACGGTGATGTTGCCGTCCATCGGCTTGAGCTGCGCGGCGAGCAGGCGGGCGAGCGTGGTCTTGCCGTTGCCGTTGCGGCCGAGCAGGGCGATGCGATCGTCGGGATCGAGCCGCAGGTTGAGCCGCTGGAGGATCGGCTTGCCCTCGGTGTAGCCGACGCTGGCCATGTCGAGCGTGACCAGCGGCGGGCGCAGCTCTTCCGGGCTGGGGAAATCGAAGGACAGGCTGGGATCGTCGGCCAGCGAGGCGATCGGCTGCATCTTCGCCAGCATCTTGGCGCGCGACTGCGCCTGTTTCGCGGTGGAGGCGCGGGCCGAGTTGCGGGCGATATAATCCTGCAGCTTGGCGCGCTGGGCATCCTGCGATGCCTTGGCGGCGGCGAGCTGGGCGGCGCGCTCGGCCCGCTGGCGCTCGAAGCTGTCATAGCCGCCGGTGTAGAGCGTGGTCTTGCCGCCCTCGAGGTGGAGAATATGATCGACGACATTGTTGAGCAGATCGCGCTCATGGCTGATCACGACCATCATCGCCGGATAGGATTTCAGGAAATTCTCGAGCCACAGGGTCGCTTCGAGATCGAGATGGTTCGAAGGCTCGTCGAGCAGCAGCAGATCGGGCTCGGAGAAGAGCAGCGAGGCGAGCGCGACGCGCATCTTCCAGCCGCCCGAATAGCTGTCGAGCGGGCGCTGCTGCATCTCCTCGTCGAAGCCGAGGCCGACGAGAATGGTGGAGGCGCGGGCCGGGGCGGTATAGGCGTCGATCGCCATCAGCCGCTCATAGACCTCGCCGAGGCGATCGGGATCCTCGCAGGTCTCGCTTTCGTGGAGCAGCGCGGCGCGCTCGGTGTCCGCCGCCAGCACGGTGTCGATCGGGGTCGAGGTGCCGCTCGGCGCTTCCTGCGCGATATAGCCGATCCGCAGGCCGCGCGGCTTGTCGAGATCGCCGTCGTCGGCTTCGAGGCTGCCGATCATCACCTTCATCAGCGTCGACTTGCCGGCGCCGTTGCGGCCGATCAGCCCGACGCGGGCGCGCGGCGGCAAGGCGGCCGAGGCGCGGTCCAGGATCGTGCGCCCGCCGAGACGGACGGTGAGATTCGAGAAATTGAGCATGGCGCGCCGATAGAGGATTTTTCGACGGCGGGCCATCCACCAAAACCAACCGTCCGGGACGACGTTGGGGAGGGGCGGGATGAGGTGGCAGGAGATCGTGGCGCGGCGCATTTATAGCAACGACCGCTTGATGCGGTGGCGCGGCTGAACCAATAGTCGAGGACGACTTTACCAGAATGAGAGGGTCCTGATGTCCGACCTGTATCCCGTGCCCAGCGAATGGGCCGCCAAGGCCAGAGTGACCGATGCGGACTATAAGGCGCTCTATGCGCGATCGGTCGGTGACGCGGACGCCTTCTGGCTCGAACAGGCGCGGCGGCTCGACTGGATCAAGGCGCCGACCCGGGCGAGCGAGAGCTCGTTCAACGAGGCGGACTTCGGTATCCGCTGGTTTGCGGACGGCGAGCTGAACGTCGCCGCCAACTGCCTCGACCGACACCTCGCCGAGCGCGGCGAGCAGACCGCGATCATCTGGGAGCCCGATGTCCCGAGCGAGGCGCCGCGGCGCTTCACCTACGCCCAGGTGCATGAGGAGGTGTGCCGCTTCGCCAATGTGCTGAAGGCGCAGGGCGTGCGGAAGGGCGATCGCGTCACCGTCTACCTGCCGATGATCCCCGAGGCGGCGTTCGCGCTGCTGGCCTGCGCGCGGATCGGGGCGATCCACTCGGTGGTGTTCGGCGGCTTCTCGCCCGACGCGCTGGCCGGGCGCATCCAGGATTGCGACAGCTCGGTGGTGATCACCGCCGATTGCGGGCGGCGCGCGGGCAAGCTGGTACCGCTCAAGGCCAATGTCGACGCCGCCGCGAAGCTGAGCCCGAGCCTGAAGACGGTGCTGGTGATCAAGGCGACCGGCAGCGACGTGACGATGCAGGCGGGCCGCGACCTCTGGTATCACGAGGCGGCAGCGGGCGTCTCCGCCGACTGCCCGCCCGAGCCGATGAACGCCGAGGATCCGCTGTTCATCCTCTACACCTCGGGATCGACCGGCAAGCCGAAGGGCGTGCTCCATACGACCGGCGGCTATCTGCTGTGGGCGAGCCTGACGCACGAGCTCTGCTTCGATTACCGGCCGGGCCAGGTCTATTGGTGCGCCGCCGATATCGGCTGGGTCACCGGGCACAGCTATATCGTCTACGGCCCGCTCGCCAATGGCGGGACGACCCTGATGTACGAGGGGGTACCGAACTGGCCCGACGCCAGCCGGATCTGGCAGGTGATCGACCGCCACCAGGTCGAGATCGTCTTCACCGCGCCGACCGCGCTGCGCGCGCTGATGAAGGATGGCGACGACTATGTGAAGGCGACCTCGCGGAAGAGCCTCAAATTGCTCGGCACGGTCGGCGAGCCGATCAACCCCGAGGCGTGGCGCTGGTATCATGAGGTGGTCGGCGAGGGCCGCTGCCCGATCGTCGACACCTGGTGGCAGACCGAGACCGGCGCGGCGATGATCGCCCCCCTGCCCGGCGCGACCGACCTGAAGCCGGGTTCGGCGACGCGGCCGCTGTTCGGCGTCGTGCCCGAGCTGGTCGATGCCGAGGGCCAGGTGCTGGAAGGCGCGACCGAGGGCAATCTGTGCATCACGCGGAGCTGGCCCGGGCAGATGCGCACCGTGTGGGGCGACCATGACCGCTTCTTCCAGACCTATTTCTCGACCTATCCCGGCAAATATTTCACCGGCGACGGCTGCCGCCGCGACGCGGACGGCTATTACTGGATCACCGGGCGGGTCGACGACGTGATCAACGTCTCGGGCCACCGCATGGGCACCGCCGAGGTGGAGAGCGCGCTGGTGCTCCACCCCAAGGTCGCCGAGGCCGCGGTGGTGGGCTTCCCGCACGACATCAAGGGCCAGGGCATCTACGCCTATGTGACGCTGAACGCCGGCGAGGAACCGAGCGAACCGCTGCGCAAGGCGCTGCGCGACTGGGTCCGCACCGAGATCGGCCCGATCGCGACGCCCGACGCGATCCAGTTCGCGCCCGGCCTGCCCAAGACGCGGAGCGGCAAGATCATGCGCCGCATCCTGCGCAAGATCGCCGAGGGCGACGTCTCCTCGCTCGGCGACACCTCGACGCTGGCCGATCCGGCGGTGGTCGACGACCTGGTCGCGAACCGGGTGAAAAGCTGATGGCCGAGGCCGTCCTGCACTATGACCGGGTCGCCCGCTTGCTGCACTGGACGGTCGGCGCGCTGATCATCGTCAACCTGATCCTCGGCATCGTCCATGACTGGGTGCCGAAGGGCTGGCCGGTGATGGACCTCCACAAGTCGATCGGCCTGCTGGTGCTGGCGCTGAGCCTGTTCCGGCTGTCGTGGCGGATCACCCACCCCGCCCCGCCGCTGCCCGCGCATATGGGCAGGCTCGAGGCGTTCGCGGCGCATGGCCTGCACTGGATCTTCTACGCGCTGATGATCATCCTGCCGACGACCGGCTGGATCTTCAGCTCGGCGGGGCCGTGGCCGCTCCACTTCTTCTGGCTGTTCGACGTGCCGAAGTTCGCGGTGGAAAAGGGCGCGCCGCTGGCGATCGGCACGCACAATGCGCATGTCGTCTTCGGCTATGCCTGGGTGGTGCTGCTGATCGGCCATGTCGGCGCCGCGCTGCGCCACCAGTTCGTGCTGAAGGACGATATCCTGAAGCGGATGTGGCGCGAGGCCCCGGAGGGGTAGGCGGGGCAGAGCGCGGCGTGGGCGGGCGACGGCTGTAGCCCGGCTTTCGAGTGGGAGTTTGCAAGTGACCGACGACGGCAACTATGTTCCGCCCCGCATTTGGGTGGAAGACCCGGGCAGCGGCACCACGTCCGCCAACGCCAGCCGGCTCAATCGGCCCGTTGCAGGCGCGACGAGCGAGCGGGCGCTGCCGGTCGGGCGCCACCCGCTGCAGCTCTATTCGCTCGGCTCCCCGAACGGCCAGAAGGTCACCATCCTGCTCGAAGAGCTGCTCGCGCTCGGGATGACCGGCGCCGAATATGACGCCTGGTTCATCGACATCCGCGAAGGCGACCAGTTCACCAGCGGCTTTGTCGGGATCAACCCCAATTCGAAGATCCCGGCGATGGTCGACCGCAGCGGCGGCGCCCCGGTCCGCATCTTCGAATCCGGTGCGATCCTCGTCCATCTCGCCGAGAAATTCGGCGCCTTCCTGCCCCCGGCCGGCGAAGCACGCGCCGAATGCCTGTCCTGGCTGTTCTGGCAGGTCGGCAGCACGCCCTTCCTCGGCGGCGGCTTCGGCCATTTCTACGCCTATGCGCCCATCAAGATCCGCTATGCGATCGACCGCTACGCGATGGAGGTGAAACGCCAGCTGGACGTGCTCGACCGCCGGCTGGCGGAAAGCGAATATCTCGCCGGCCCGGAGTACACGATCGCCGACATGGCGGTGTGGCCCTGGTATGGCGGCCTCGCCAGGGGCGAGATCTACGAGGCGGCGGAGTTCCTCGGCGTGCAGGACTATGCGAACGTCCAGCGCTGGACCGCAGCGATCGGCGCGCGACCCGCCGTCCAGCGCGGCCGCATCGTCAACCGCGCCAGAGGCGGCGAGCCATCTGAGATGCTACGCGAGCGGCATGATGCTGGCGACTTCGCGGGGCTGACGGGGGCGGCGGGCTGATGGGCAATGCCGATCGGACTATCGACGCGGACGGTTACCAACGCGGCAGTTTTGCCGTTGGCTGACGTTTCGATCCTCCCGTAAGCGAACGCCCCCGAAGACCGCCGGGTTCATATTTCTACCCAGTCCCATCAGGCGCCAAGCCTTCGCCCGATGCATAACGCTGAATCGTCGCGCCAATCGTGCGGACGATGAAGTCGGGCGACATCACGACCACCGGCCGCACCATCAACACGTAGCGCGTCAGCGCAAGGCCGAGCAGCTGGCTCGCGACCAGCCCGGCGCGCATCGATGCGGTTTCGGGCGGCCCTGCACGGGCAACCGCAGGAAAGACCTGCGTCAGGAAAATCTTTCGTAACTGCTCGGCTGCATCGTCATTCGACGCTGCCGAGCGCAGCAGCACGGGCATGCCGCCGCCAACACCGTCCCCTTCCCAGAGGTCGAGGAAATGGCGCACCAGAGTTTCCCCGATCGCCGCCGAGTCGGTGGCAGCGAGGTCCGGCAGACGCAGATTGGGGGCCGCGATCTGCGTGAACAGCGCGTCCTTGCTGCCGAAATAGCGGATGATCATCGACGGATCGATGCCCGCCCGGGCGCCGATGTCGCGCACCGTGGTGCGGTCGAAGCCATTGATAGCAAACAATTCCCGGGCGGCCTTCTCAATGGCTTCACGGGTGCGGAGTGCTTTTGGCGTGCTGCCTTTGGGTTTGGTCATACTGATTTTTGCCAACGAATGTTGACAAATGCAACCTTTGGTTTTAGTCAACACGTGTTGGCAAATAAGGAAGTGCTGTCATGTTGCCGCTCCAAACAGACGTTCTCATCATTGGTGCTGGACCCACGGGGCTCGCGCTGGCCACTGCCCTGCGGCAGGCGGGGGTGGATCATCTGCTGATCGATGCGCTCGAAACGGCGCAAAACACCTCGCGCGCCGGCGTGGTGCATCCTCACACGCTGGAGATGCTTGAGACGATTGGCGTCACGGGTCTGCTATCGGCCGAGGGGACCACGGTTACCGACTTCACCGTGCGCGACCGCGACCAGCCGCTACTTGGTATTAGCTATGCGGCGCTGCCTTCAGCATTCCGGCACATGCTGCTCGTGCCGCAATCGACTACCGAAGTGGTGCTGCAAACACGGCTCGAAAGCCTCGGCGGCAACGTGCATCGCGGGATCGCGGCGTTGGGCGTGACCCCGGACGCGAACGGGGCTGATGTGCTAGTCAAGACGCTCGAAGGGGAACGCACTGTCCGCACCCGCTTCGTCGTCGGCGCGGACGGTATGCACAGTGTGATCCGTGAAGCTGCTGGAATCGGCTTCCAGGGCGAGGCCTATGGCGAATCCTTCGTGCTCGCCGATGTCTATATGGACTGGCCGATGGGCAACGGGGAAGTGTCGCTATTCTTCTCGCCGGCGGGGCTGGTGGTGGTCGCGCCGCTCCCCGACGGCTCCTACCGCGTCGTTGCCACAGTCGACGATGCGCCGGAGTTGCCGGGGATCGACCTGATCCAGCAGTTGCTCGACACGCGTGGCCCGGCGGCGAAGCCGGCGCATGTCGCTGATATGGTCTGGTCGTCGCRCTTTCGCGTCCATCATCGGCTCGCGGATACCTACCGGAGGGGCCCGATCCTGTTGATGGGCGATGCCGCACACGTCCACAGCCCCGCCGGCGGTCAGGGAATGAACGCCGGTCTGGTCGACGCAATCGTGCTTGGCGAAGCGCTGACCCGCGTGGTGCGGGACGGTGCGCCGGACAGCGTGCTCGACGATTATGCCGCGACGCGGCGCCCGGCGGCGCAACTGGTGCTAGGGCTCGCCTCACGTCTGACGCGGATGGCCACGGTGCGATCGGCGCTGGGCCGGCGCGTGCGCAATGTCGTGCTGCGGATTCTCAACCGAGTACCCCCGTTCAAGCGCAAGCTCAGCCTTGCGCTGTCGGGAATCTCGCGCCGCAAATATAGCGTGCTGTCTGACCGTAAGCCCTTGAAAATGCCCGTTTGCACCGGCACCGCGGTCGATACCCCTCAGCCTTCCGCGGCGCTGTGATGTCGGTCCGGACAATTCAGTGGTGGCTGGCGGCGGTGTTCGTCGTGCTCGGCGGCTGGTGCCTGGCATCGCCGAGCTCGGTCCTCGCGCTGACGATCACACCTGCTTATCGCTCCGACGCGCCGATCGTGCCGATTCTGATTTGTGCATTCGGCGCACAGGCCCTCATAGCCGGGATATTTGCAGCGTTCTCCCGGTTTGAGCGCCAGACCTTCCTCGCATATGGGATCGGCCTGCTGCCGTTCTTCGTGTTCGATTACTGGTTTTACAGCGTCGTGCCGATGCTAACCTGGGTGGGTCTGCTCGATGCGGTCGGCAWCATTGTGATGATTACGGCGTGTGTGGCGGGATGGCGCGCCGCCGGAAAGGGGCATTCGGCAATCTTGAAAATTAGGGGAACTAGCTAGCCAAAAATAAGTTACTAGCCAAACTATTGCGGCTAGTTAGGTTTCATGACCCACAAGCCCGAGACCGTCAGCCTCTATCAGTTCTTCCAGCGCTTCCCTGGCGAGGAAGCTGCCCGGCAGTACTTCGAGCATAACCGCTGGGCTGGCGAGGTTTCTTGCCCCCATTGCGGCAGCC
Source organism: Rhizorhabdus sp. P4_G6 (assembly GCF_056401045.1). Classification (NCBI taxonomy): domain Bacteria; kingdom Pseudomonadati; phylum Pseudomonadota; class Alphaproteobacteria; order Sphingomonadales; family Rhizorhabdaceae; genus Rhizorhabdus; species Rhizorhabdus sp. P4_G6. The sequence goes on from NZ_JBFUKC010000023.1 coordinate 15,244, forward strand.
TCTCGGTTGCCGAGGTCAAAAACCACAAGCCGATGCCCTATCGCTGCCGGGTTTGCCGCCAGCATTTAAGCGTCCGCACCGGCACCGTTCTCGCGGAAAGCCGCCTGCCGCTGCACAAGTGGCTCATGGCGATCTACATGATGACCACGGCGCGCAAAGGCATCCCTTCGACCCAGATGGCCCGCGAACTCGGCATCACTCAGAAATCGGCTTGGTTTCTCGCCCAGCGCATCCGTGAAACGTGGCTGGGCCAATCTGACGACGGCATGGGCAGCAATGTCCAAGCGGACGAAACCTACATTGGCGGCAAAGAGAAGAACAAGCACGCCGACAAGAAGCTTCACGCCGGTCGCGGCGCGGTCGGCAAGATCGCCGTCATCGGTATCATGGACGAAGATGGCGACGTTCGCGCCATCCCGATCGCCAACATCACTTCAAAGACCGTGCAAGGCTTCGTCGTCGCCGATGTCCCCACTGGTGCGGCAGTCGTTACCGATGAATTCGCCGGCTATCGTGGCTTGAACGCCAAGGGCTACGTCCACCACACCGTGAACCACAGCGCTGGCGAATATGTCCGCCACTTCTGCATCCATACGAACGGCATTGAGAGCTTCTGGGCGCTGCTCAAGCGCGGCTACTATGGTATTTACCACTACATGTCGCCCAAGCACCTGCACCGCTACGTCAACGAATTCTCGTTCGGCCAGAACACTAGGGAGGCTGGGACTATGGGCTTTATCGAAATGACGACTGGCCGGATGATCGGCAAGCACCTTACCTACAAGGGTTTGATCCATGCCTGACGATAAGAAGATGATCGAACCAATCGATGCCGACTTCGACGCGGTAGCGAAAGCCATGGTAACTCCGGCGGTGTCATTATCTAGTAAAACCAATACTTTACCGTCAGTTTCAGGCCAAAGTCCGGCACGGCCTCGCCAGCTACCTCTCGACCTCGGAATTGAGGTCGAACGAGTAGTGGGCGGCATTGAAATGGGTGTGCTCGAGAATGGCATCCCCTACCTCACTCAGACCGGTCTGGCCGAAATGGCTGGGGCTGCGCGATCGACAATCTTCGAGATCACTCAGGAATGGCAACAAGCCCAATCCACCAATGTCTGGCCGCGTGGGCGGATGCAGTTTTTCCGGCAGGCTCTCACGAAGGCAGGTTTCGACGAGCCCAGTCTTTTCATCGAGATCAGTAAGGATGGCTCGCCCCACTACGCCTACCCAGACGTGGTTTGCATGGTGACGGTGGAATATTTCGMGTTCGAGGCTCAGCGGAAAAACGAGACGGCTGTCACCAACTTCCGAAACCTTGCTCGCTACGGCCTTCAAGAGTTCATTTACAACGCGCTGGGGTATGTTCCCGAAGACCCTTGGAAGCTGTTCAACGCCCGCGTCTCACTGCTCAAGGACAGCGTGCCGCTGGGATATTTCAGCGTATTCAAAGAGAGCAGCGGCCTCGTGGTGGATCTGATCAGTGCCGGGTTACCGGTAAACCAGCACACCATACCGGACGGTAGTGTCGGTGGGACATGGGGACGCTATTGGACTGCAAACAATCTCGCAACGCGATATGGCGAGCGGATCGAATATCCCCATTACTACCCGCCTGAGTACCCGCAGAGCGCCAGCAACCCTCAAAGAGCGTGGGCTTACCCCGATCAGGCTTTGGCAGAATTTCGGCACTGGCTGCGCGTCGTCTACCTGCCCACGAAATACCCCGTGTACATCCTCAAAAAGGCAAGCCTTCTGCCCGGAGGTATGAGCGATGCGCAGCAGCTTGCGGCGATGTACGAACCGATAGCAATCGAGAGTCGGCGCTAACGCCCCAGCCGGATGCGCATCGCCTCCTGCGATACCTTGAATTGCTGAGCAAGGGCGGTCGTCGTCTGGCCCGCAACATCCGTTAACCTATGGCGAGGCATTAGGACATTGGCAGCGAAGCTATTCGCCTGCCGCTCATGAAGTGGCCGGATGTTCGGGTTAGGCCGCGTCGTTCCTTCGGCGCGATATGCCCGATTATCACCTACTCCGTCACCCAATAGGTCGCGATGGTAGATATAGTGGCCAAGCTCATGCGCCGCCGTAAAACGTTGCCGGGTCTCTGGATGGAACGCGTTCACGACAATTCGATATCCCCCATCCGTTTGGCGCTCGATGAAGCCAGACACATTGTCGTCCAGAACTTCACGATCAAACTTCAAGCCGACATCGCGGATAATGGTTTCAATCGGCACTGGAGAGCTGTTCCAGTGCTGTTCGATCACCTTCATGGGATCTGGCATTTAAGCCTCCTTTCCGATTTCATCTGCGGCGGTGGCATCGTCGCCTCCACCCATTGTCGTGTCTTGTATGAATTCAACGTGCCTCTGGATGATCCCAGGGGCGTTTTTCGCCATCCAGTCTTTGATATAGTCCTCTGCGCATTGTTTCGCCATATCCCGCGCTTCCCGCTCGGCTGTTGCAGTCACAACCTTGCCCCATGCGAAAGCCGCTATAATCGCGACGCCAGCAAGGATGAGCGACCCCCAAGCGAATGCATTCGACAGGGATGCAAAGGACGCTGCCATCGCATCCCAGTTCGGATTGGCCTGCTCCGGTGGAACCGAAATCATCGGCTGACAGGATCGGGTGGCGGCCTCGACCATCTGCGCGCAAACGTTCGCCGGGATCGACGATGCTTGCGCTACCGATGTTATGACCGCCCCCGTCGCCATGCGTGCCTCATGGCACAGTCCGACGCGGATGGGAACAGAGGATGAACCTACGTAGCTTCCCGGCTAGCTAAGTATATAGGTCCCGAAATTAGTGCCGTTGCGCGACCTGTTTCACGAATTTCGGCATTCGACCAGACCCGGTCGGTCACGACAGGCGCCAACCATGTCCGGCCCTTACAGAAGCTGCCGATTGGACGCGTAGAAGTGGACGATTGGCAATGCCAAGGAACCGAACCTAACGCCACTCCATGGCGGGAGCCACGTGAGTCAGGATCGACTCGATCACATGGCAATTATAGTCGACGCCCAGTTGGTTCGGCACGGTGAGCAGCAGCGTGTCGGCCTCGGCAATTGCTTCGTCCTCCTTCAGTTGCGCAATGAGCTTGTCCGGCTCGGCCGCATAGGACCGACCGAAGATCGCCTGCATATTATCGATGATGCCGATCTGATCGCTCGACTCATCACGGCCGAAATACGCGCGATCCCGATCGTCCGTTATCGCAAATATGGAGCGTGAGACCGAGACGCGCGGTGCCCAGTCGTGCCCGGCGGCTTTCCACGCCTCACGGTAATGGCGGATTTGCCTGGCTTGCTGAATGTGAAACGGCTCGCCGGTCTCATTGGCTTTCAGCGTGGAACTTTGCAGGTTCATGCCTCTTTCGGCCGCCCATTGCGCAGTCGCGTTCGATGCCGATCCCCACCAGATCCGCCTGTGCAAGCCGCTCGAATGCGGCTCAAGGCGCAGCATGCCTGGTGGATTGGGGAACATGGGGTTGGGGTTTGGCGCGGCGAAACCCTGCCCGCTGAGCAATTTCAGGAACACTTCGGCATGGTGACGGCCCATATCCGCGTGGGTCTGGCCCTGCGCCGGCGCATAGCCGAAGTGGCGCCATCCATCGATCACCTGTTCCCCGGAGCCGCGGCTGATTCCCAGTTGAAGGCGTCCATTGCTGATCAGGTCGGCAGCACCCGCATCTTCGATCATGTAAAGCGGATTCTCGTAACGCATGTCGATGACGCCAGTGCCGATCTCGATTCGGCTCGTCTTTGCGCCGATGGCTGCCAATAGCGGGAACGGCGAAGCGAGCTGCTGCGCGAAATGGTGTACGCGGAAATAGGCACCGTCGGCGCCAAGCTCTTCAGCCGCGACCGCCAGATCGATCGACTGGTGCAGCGTGTCACTTGCCGTGCGCGTTTGAGAATGGGAGGTGTTCGACCAGTGGCCGAAAGACAGGAAGCCGATTTTCTTCATTGGGTCCAGATAGTGCCCACCCGCACCACGTCAATTGCGATGCTGTGGACAGCCACCATGATGTGGTTAGACGGCTTATGGCCTGACTTTCAATCAACCAATCGCGGGGTGACCAAGCAATCTAATGGGTGACGCCGCTAGGCGTCTGGTATTGGCGAAGAACCTGCCCCTGAGCATGTCGCTAGGTACGATCCATAAGTCCCGATGCCGGCGGTTCCGGTCGACGCTGACAGTTGGATGAACGAATGGCGGTTTTCGGGCCGAGTCCAAGCAACCTGCATGACCGAAATTGAGGCGCAAACCGGCCGATGCTCCTCCATCAAACGCCGCCTTCCAGCTGGGTCACCCGATTACGAAGACGCCGTCTCGACACTCGCACGGGACTGTCGCGCGCGTGCCTCGCTCCAGACGACAGTCTCACCCTTCAACTGGGCGCACCCGCGATCATAGCGCGGCGCGCGAGACTCGACATCTCCCGCCCAATCCCCTACAGGCCGCGCCCACATGTCCCGACTCTGCTCAGGCAGCGCCGGGATTGTACCGTCCGAGACAGCAGGTGCGGGGAGTTTGCCCCGCTTAATGCCCTGCCAAGACGGGGAAAAGTTCACCGGCCCTGCCCCTCGGGGTTTAGGCCGGGTCTGCCGAAGCCTCCTTGGCCCGGCCAGGCGACCGACCCCTCGGACGGGTCGCGGGACGGCGTATCTGTCCTGTGATCCAAAGCCCCTGCGGATGTGCTGCAGGGGTGGTTCTAAGGAGTAAGGCATGGATCGAGCTCAAAAAGCCGAGCTGGTCGCCGAGCTGCAGAGCACCTTCAAGGGCACGAGCGTGGTGATCGTCACCCGCAATCTCGGCCTGACCGTCGCGCAGTCCACTGCGCTCCGTCTGAAGATGCGCGAAGCTGGTGCCAGCTACAAGGTATCGAAGAACAAGCTCGCCCGCATTGCCGTCGAGGGCACGCCCTACACAGCGATCAACGATCTGCTGGTGGGGCCGACCGCGCTCAGCACCTCCGTCGATCCCGTCGCCCCCGCAAAGGTGATCGTGGATTTCGCGAAGACCAACGACAAGTTGGAAATCGTCGGCGGCGCGATGGGCGATACGGTTCTCGACGTGGCCGGCGTGAAGGCGCTGGCCGAGCTGCCGTCGCTCGACGAACTGCGCGCCAAGATCGTGGGCCTCGTACAGGCGCCCGCGACCAAGATCGTCCAGATCGTCCAGGCACCCGCAGGCCAGCTGGCCCGCGTGTTCGGCGCTTATGCGGCGAAAGAAGACGCCTGATTTTCGGCGCTTTCAATTCGATATCCGATTTCGACTGACACAAATTGGGCCCGAGCGGCCCTGATGGAGACTTAAAATGGCAGACCTTAACAAGCTCGTTGACGATCTTTCGGCTCTCACCGTTCTCGAAGCAGCCGAGCTCTCGAAGCTCCTCGAAGAGAAGTGGGGCGTTTCGGCCGCTGCTGCGGTTGCGGTTGCGGCACCGGCCGGCGGTGGCGCTGCTGCTGCCGCGGTCGAAGAGAAGACCGAATTCGACGTCATCCTGACCGGCGACGGCGGCAAGAAGATCAACGTGATCAAGGAAGTCCGCGCGATCACCGGCCTGGGCCTGACCGAAGCCAAGACTCTCGTCGAGTCGGCTCCGAAGGCGATCAAGGAAGGCGTCAGCAAGGACGAGGCCGAGAAGGTCAAGAAGCAGCTCGAGGAAGCCGGCGCGACCGTCGAACTCAAGTAAGCTTCTTTCCGCCCGATCGGGCGGGACGAACTTCGACGAAGGGCGGCTCCGCGAGGGGCCGCCCTTTTTCTTTTGGCGATAAAGCCCCCCTCACTTCCCGGCGGTCATCACCGTCATCTTCTTGCCCGATCCGCCCTGCCGCAGCGTATCGAGGGTGACCACCACCGTGGTGCCCACCGTGACGACGCCGGCCATCGCCTTCTGGATATCGGCGGGCACGGTCAGACGGGCGCGCTCGTCGGGGGTGACCTCGACCGGGCCGGGCAGCGTCTCGCCCGGCATCGGCAGCTTCATCCAGCGATAGCGATCGCCCTCGATCGCGCCGAGCGTATAGGCGGTGGTGCCGGTCACGGCGCCGGCGATCCGCACCGGCGCCGAGCCGATCGGGGTGCCGTTGCGCAGCACCAGCATGCGGCTGTCGGCCGCGCTGATGATGATCGACACCGGCCCGCTCGGCGAGCGCTCGGGCTGCCACAGCATGCCGCCGAACAGTTCATCGGCCGCGTGCGCGGGATCGGCGCTCAGCACGCTCGGCGTCGGCGCGAAGCGCGGCACCTCGGCGCCGGCGGTGATGATCACGGTCAGGCCCAGCCGGGTGACGCCGTAGAGCAGCCTGGCGAAGGCCAGCGGCAGGCGCACGCAGCCATGCGAGGCGGGATAGCCGGGCAGGTTGCCGGCATGCATCGCGATCCCGTCCCAGGTGAGCCGCTGCATATAGGGCATCGGCGCGCTGTTATAGAGGTTCGACCTATGGTCGACATTCTTCTGGAGCAGCGTGAACACGCCGGTGGGCGTCTCATGCCCCTTCTTGCCGGTCGACACGGTGGAGATGCCGATCGGCACGCCGTTGCGATAGGCATAGGCACGCTGCTGGGCGATGCTGACGACGATCACGACCGGGCCGGCGGGCGCGAGATCCGGCGCCCAGAGGAAATCGCCGGGCTTCATCGCCGCGACCGTCGCGCCGACCGTCGCATCCTGGAGCGAGGGCGCGGCGAGCGCGGGGGTGGCGGCAAGCAATAGGCCGGCGAGGAGGTTGCGAACCATCGTACCTGTCGTTCCTTCCTGTCATCAACTCAGTATGTGCTGCTGGCATATCGCAGTCGAGCGTCGGCGATGACGATGATTTTGCGCATGACGATCGAGGGGCGGATCGCCCCTTCCCAAAACCTACAGGCGGGCCTATATAGCCGCTTCCAAATACATCGGCAGATGCTCGGCGCGTGCGCGCGGGCGCCGCCCTTGGCCCTCCGGGACACGGCCCGCCTTGCGAACGGACCGCGACGAATTGGAGAAGGTTTTCAGGGGTTTTCCAAACGCTGGCAGTGCGGTTCCCAACAGCCCGGGACCCGCACTTTTTGTCGTGAGACGCATAAGCGACTCGGGCACGAATCGGGCTGAATTCCGCTGCGATGCGGACGAAATTTTGACGCGAGGGAAATTACGCAATGGCCACCCAGGCAGTTCCGGCGACCGCCAAGAAGCGCATCCGCAAGGTCTTCGGCAACATCCACGAAGTCGTGCAGATGCCGAACCTCATCGAGGTTCAGCGTGAATCCTACGAGCAGTTCCTGCGCTCGCGCCCGGCCGACAACTATGTGTCGGGCCTGGAGAAGACGCTGCGCTCGGTGTTCCCGATCCGCGACTTCGCCGGCACTGCCGAGCTCGATTTCGTCCAGTATGAGCTGGAGGACCCCAAGTACGACACCGAGGAGTGCCGCCAGCGCGGGATGACCTATGCGGCGCCGATGCGCGTCACGCTGCGCCTCATCGTGTTCGAAGTCGATCCCGATACGGACACCCGTTCGGTCCTCGATATCAAGGAGCAGGACGTTTACATGGGCGACATGCCGCTCATGACCCAGAACGGCACCTTCCTGATCAACGGCACCGAGCGCGTCATCGTCTCGCAGATGCACCGCTCGCCGGGCGTCCTGTTCGACCATGATCGCGGCAAGACCCACGCGTCGGGCAAATATCTGTTCGCCGCGCGCGTCATTCCGTATCGTGGTTCGTGGCTCGACTTCGAGTTCGACGCAAAGGACATCGTCAACGTCCGCATCGACCGCAAGCGCAAGCTGCCGGTGACGTCGCTGCTCTATGCCCTCGGCCTCAACGGCGAGGACATTCTCAACTATTTCTACAAGACGCAGACCTATATCCGCGGCGATGGCGGCTGGAAGGTTCCGTTCGTCCCCGAGAACTGGCGTGGCCAGAAGCCGGCGTTCGACGTCGTCAACGGCGAGACCGGCGAGGTCGTCTTCCCCGCCGGCACCAAGATCTCGCCCCGCGCCGCCAACAAGGCCGGCAAGGACGGGCTCCAGACGCTGCTCATCCCGACCGACCAGATCTTCGGTCGCTACTCGGCCTATGACCTGATCGACGAGAGCACCGGCCGCATCTATATCGAAGCCGGCGACGAGGTCTCGCCCGAGAATCTCGAAGCGCTCGACAAGGCGGGCATCGACCATATCGAGCTGCTCGACATCGATCATATCTCGACCGGTCCCTGGATCCGCAACACGCTGAAGGCCGACAAGGTCGAGGAGCGCGACCATGCGCTCAGCGAGATCTACCGCGTCATGCGCCCCGGCGAGCCGCCGACCAAGGAAACCGCTGAAGCGCTGTTCGCCGGCCTGTTCTTCGATCCCGAGCGCTACGACCTGTCGGCCGTGGGCCGCGTCAAGCTGAACATGCGCCTCGAGCTCGACGCCGAGGACACGATCACGACGCTGCGGTCGGAGGACATCCTCGCGGTCGTCAAGACGCTCGTCGACCTGAAGGACGGCAAGGGCGAGATCGACGACATCGACAATCTCGGCAACCGTCGCGTCCGTTCGGTGGGCGAGCTGCTCGAGAACCAGTATCGCGTCGGCCTGCTGCGCATGGAGCGCGCCGTCAAGGAGCGCATGTCGTCGGTCGACGTGTCGACCGCAATGCCGAACGACCTGATCAACGCCAAGCCCGCGGTCGCCGCGGTGCGCGAGTTCTTCGGCTCGTCGCAGCTGTCGCAGTTCATGGATCAGACCAACCCGCTCTCCGAAGTGACGCACAAGCGTCGCGTCTCGGCGCTCGGGCCGGGCGGCCTCACCCGCGAGCGCGCGGGCTTCGAGGTCCGCGACGTCCATCCGACCCATTATGGCCGCATCTGCCCGATCGAGACGCCGGAAGGCCCGAACATCGGCCTGATCAACTCGCTGGCAAGCTTCAGCCGGGTGAACAAGTACGGCTTCATCGAGACGCCGTACCGCAAGGTCGTCGACCATAAGGTGACCAACGACGTCGTCTATCTGTCGGCGATGGAAGAGGCCAAGCACACGATCGCGCAGGCGAATGCCGAGCTCGATGGCGAAGGCCATTTCGTCGAGGAGCTGATTTCGTCGCGCGAAGCGGGCGAGTTCCTGATCGCGCCGCGCGATCACATCACCCTGATGGACGTCAGCCCCAAGCAGCTCGTCTCGGTCGCGGCATCGCTGATCCCGTTCCTGGAAAACGATGACGCCAACCGCGCGCTGATGGGCTCGAACATGCAGCGCCAGGCCGTGCCGCTGGTTCGCGCCGAGGCGCCGTTCGTCGGCACCGGCATGGAAGAGACCGTCGCCCGCGATTCGGGCGCCGCGATCGCGGCGCGCCGCTCGGGCGTGATCGACCAGGTCGACGCGACCCGCATCGTCGTCCGCGCGTCGGGCGATGTCGATGCCGGCAAGTCGGGCGTGGACATCTACACGCTGATGAAGTTCCAGCGTTCCAACCAGTCGACCTGCATCAACCAGCGCCCGCTGGTGAAGGTGGGCGACGTGGTCAACGCCGGCGACATCATCGCCGACGGCCCGTCGACCGAGTTCGGCGAGCTGGCACTGGGCCGCAACGTGCTCGTCGCGTTCATGCCCTGGAACGGCTACAACTATGAGGATTCGATCCTCATCTCCGAGCGGATCGTGAAGGACGACGTCTTCACCTCGATCCACATCGACGAGTTCGAGGTGATGGCCCGCGACACCAAGCTCGGGCCGGAAGACATCACCCGCGACATCCCGAACGTCGGCGAGGAAGCGCTGCGCAACCTCGACGAGGCAGGCATCGTCTATATCGGCGCCGAAGTGGAGCCGGGCGACATCCTGTGCGGCAAGATCACGCCGAAGGGCGAAAGCCCGATGACGCCGGAGGAAAAGCTCCTCCGCGCCATCTTCGGCGAGAAGGCTTCGGACGTTCGCGACACCTCGCTGCGCCTTCCGCCGGGCGTCTCCGGCACGGTCGTCGACGTGCGTGTGTTCAACCGCCACGGCATCGACAAGGACGAGCGCGCGATGGCGATCGAGCGCGAGGAAATCGACCGCCTGACCAAGGACCGCGAGGACGAACGCGCGATCCTGAACCGCGCCAACTATGCCCGACTCCGCGAGATGCTGCTCGGCCAGGTCGCGACCGCGGCCCCCAAGGGCATCAAGAAGGGCTCGGAAATCGACGACGCCCTGCTCGAAGAGGTCGAGAAGCGCGACTGGTGGAAGTTCGTGGTCGCGGACGACGCGCGCCAGGCGGATCTCGAGGCGGTCAAGGCCCAATATCACGAAGCCGTCGGCCTGATCGTCAAGAAGTTCGAGGATCGCGTCGAGAAGCTGCAGCGCGGCGACGAGCTGCCCCCGGGCGTGCTCAAGATGGTCAAGGTGTTCGTCGCGGTGAAGCGCAAGCTGCAGCCGGGCGACAAGATGGCCGGCCGCCATGGCAACAAGGGTGTGATCAGCCGCATCCTGCCGCAGGAGGACATGCCGTTCCTTGCCGACGGCACCCCCGTCGACATCGTTCTCAACCCGCTCGGCGTGCCGAGCCGGATGAACGTCGGCCAGATCTTCGAGACCCATCTTGGCTGGGCCGCCCGCGGCCTGGGCAAGCAGGTGACCCAGGCGTTGGAGGAGTGGCGCGAAGCCAATCCGGACGTGACCGGCGGTCAGGCACCGGCGGTGGTCGTCGATCGCCTGAAGGTGATCTATGGCGAGCAATATCATGCGGAGATCGAGGCGCGGTCGTTCGACCAGATCGTCGAGATGGCGGGCGTGCTGAAGAACGGCGTGCCAATGGCGACGCCGGTGTTCGACGGTGCGCGCGAAGCCGATGTCGCGGAGATGCTGCGCAGGGCCGGGCTCGACGAGAGCGGCCAGGTGGAGCTGTTCGACGGCCGCACCGGCGACCAGTTCGACCGCAAGGTGACCGTGGGCTATATCTACATGCTCAAGCTCCACCATCTGGTCGACGACAAGATCCACGCACGCTCGATCGGGCCGTACAGCCTCGTCACCCAGCAGCCGCTGGGCGGAAAGGCGCAGTTCGGCGGCCAGCGCTTCGGCGAAATGGAGGTCTGGGCGCTCCAGGCCTACGGCGCCGCCTACACGCTGCAGGAGATGCTGACGGTGAAGTCGGACGACGTGGTCGGCCGCACCAAGGTCTATGAGGCGATCGTCAAGGGCGACGATACCTTCGAGGCCGGCATCCCGGAGAGCTTCAACGTGCTCGTGAAGGAAATGCGGTCGCTCGGCCTCAACGTCGAACTGTCGTCGATCGCCGACACGTCCGACGAGGGCCAGGCCGAGGCCGCGGAGTAGAACGCAATCTCCCTCTCCCTTCAGGGGAGAGGGCCGGGGGTGATGGCACGCAGCCGCTAGCGGCAACGCTGAGATGACAGCGTGCCCTCACCCCTCCCAGCCCGAATGGGCTGGGGCCCTCCCTCTCCCTGAAGGGAGAGGGGCAAGAGATTTCAAGGAAGGGTTCGAACCCATGAACGAACTGACCAATTTCGCCAATCCGGTCGCCAAGGCCGAGACTTTCGACCAGATCCAGATCGGCATCGCCAGCCCGGAGCGGATCCGCAGCTGGTCCTTCGGCGAGATCAAGAAGCCCGAGACGATCAACTATCGCACGTTCAAGCCCGAGCGTGACGGCCTGTTCTGCGCGCGCATCTTCGGTCCTATCAAGGATTATGAGTGCCTGTGCGGCAAGTACAAGCGCATGAAGTACAAGGGCATCGTCTGCGAGAAGTGCGGCGTCGAGGTTACCGTCTCGAAGGTCCGCCGCGAGCGGATGGGCCATATCGAGCTCGCCGCCCCGGTCGCGCACATCTGGTTCCTGAAGTCGCTGCCGAGCCGCATCGGCCTGCTGCTCGACATGCAGCTCAAGCAGCTCGAGCGCGTGCTCTACTTCGAAGCCTATATCGTCATCGAACCCGGCCTGACCGCGCTGGAGAAGTTCCAGCTCCTCACCGAGGACGAACTGCTCGCCGCGCAGGATGAATATGGCGAGGACGCCTTCTCCGCCGGCATCGGCGCGGAAGCCGTGCGCCGCATGCTCGAGGAACTCGATCTCGAGGGCGAGAAGGAAGAGCTGCTCAAGGAGCTCTCCGAAACCAAGTCCGAACTCAAGCCCAAGAAGATCATCAAGCGGCTGAAGGTCGTCGAGAGCTTCCTGGAATCGGGCAACCGCCCGGAGTGGATGATCCTCGAAGTCGTCCCGGTCATTCCGCCGGATCTGCGTCCGCTGGTCCCGCTCGACGGCGGCCGCTTCGCGACCTCGGACCTCAACGATCTCTATCGCCGCGTGATCAACCGCAACAATCGCCTCAAGCGCCTCATGGAGCTGCGCGCGCCGGACATCATCGTCCGCAACGAAAAGCGCATGCTGCAGGAGTCGGTCGACGCGCTGTTCGACAATGGCCGCCGCGGCCGGACGATCACCGGCGCCAACAAGCGTCCGCTGAAGTCGCTGTCCGACATGCTCAAGGGCAAGCAGGGCCGCTTCCGCCAGAATCTGCTCGGCAAGCGCGTCGACTATTCGGGCCGTTCGGTGATCGTGACCGGTCCAGAGCTGAAGCTGCATCAGTGCGGCCTGCCGAAGAAGATGGCGCTCGAGCTGTTCAAGCCGTTCATCTACGCCCGTCTTGACGCCAAGGGTCTGTCGATGACCCTGAAGCAGGCCAAGAAGTGGGTCGAGAAGGAGCGCAAGGAAGTCTGGGACATCCTCGACGAAGTGATCCGCGAGCATCCGGTGCTGCTGAACCGCGCGCCGACGCTCCACCGTCTCGGCATCCAGGCATTCGAGCCGGTGCTGATCGAGGGCAAGGCGATCCAGCTTCACCCGCTGGTCTGCTCGGCCTTCAACGCCGACTTCGATGGCGACCAGATGGCCGTGCACGTTCCGCTGAGCCTCGAGGCCCAGCTGGAAGCGCGCGTCCTGATGATGTCGACCAACAACATCCTGTCGCCAGCCAATGGCAAGCCGATCATCGTGCCGTCGCAGGACATGGTGCTGGGCCTCTATTATCTGTCGATGATGAAGGAAAAGGAGCCGGGCGAAGGCTCGATGGTCTCCGACATGGCGGAAGTGCACCAGGCGCTCGCCGCCAAGGCGGTCACGCTGCATACCAAGATCATCACCCGCGTCCCGCAGACCGACGAGGACGGCAACCAGTATATGAAGCGCGTCGAGACGACGCCGGGCCGCATGCTGCTCGGCGAGACGCTGCCGAAGAGCCACAAGGTGCCGTTCGAGACCGTCAACCGCCTGCTGACCAAGAAGGAGATCGGCGACGTCATCGACATCGTCTATCGCCACACCGGCCAGAAGGAGACGGTGCTGTTCGCCGACGCCATCATGGCGCTGGGCTTCCGCCACGCATTCCAGGCCGGCATCTCGTTCGGCAAGGACGATATGGTGATCCCAGACGCCAAGGAGCCGCTGGTCGAGGAGACCCGCGGGCTGGTGAAGGATTTCGAGCAGCAATATCAGGACGGCCTGATTACCCAGCAGGAAAAGTACAACAAGGTGATCGACGCCTGGTCACGTTGCGGCGACCGTGTCGCAGACGCGATGATGAAGGGCATCTCGGCGATCAAGCATGACGAGAACGGCCGCGAGAAGCCGATCAACGCGATCTACATGATGGCGCACTCCGGTGCCCGTGGTAGCGCCGCGCAGATCAAGCAGCTCGCCGGCATGCGCGGCCTGATGGCCAAGCCGTCGGGCGAGATCATCGAGACGCCGATCATCTCGAACTTCAAGGAAGGCCTGACCGTCCTCGAATATTTCAACTCGACCCACGGCGCCCGCAAGGGCCTGGCCGACACCGCGCTCAAGACGGCGAACTCGGGCTACCTGACCCGCCGTCTGGTCGACGTGTCGCAGGATTGCGTCGTCGTCGAAGTGGATTGCGGCACCGACCGCGCGCTCGACATGAAGGCGATCGTCCAGGGCGGCGCCACCATCGCCTCGCTGGGCGAGCGCATCCTGGGCCGCACCACGGCCGAGGATATCGTCGACAGCAAGACCAACGAGGTGCTGATCGCCGAGGGCACGCTGCTCGACGAGCCGATGGTTGCCGCGATCGAGGCGATCGGGGTGCAGGGCGTCAAGATCCGCTCGCCGCTGGTGTGCGAATCCAAGGGCGGCGTCTGCGCGGCCTGCTACGGCCGTGACCTTGCCCGCGGTACGCCGGTGAACATCGGCGAAGCGGTCGGCGTCATCGCGGCGCAGTCGATCGGCGAGCCGGGCACCCAGCTGACGATGCGGACCTTCCACATCGGCGGCGCGGCGCAGATCAACGAGCAGTCGAACCTCGAATCGATCGCCGACGGCACCATCGAATATCGCGACCTGCGCACGATCACCGATCCGCGCGGCCGTCATGTCTCGCTGAGCCGTTCGGGCGAAGTTGCGATCATCGACGGCGAGGGTCGCGAACGCTCGACCCACCGCCTGCCTTATGGTGCGCATCTGCTGCTCGACGATGGCGCCAAGGTGTCGAAGGGCGATCGCATCGCCGAGTGGGATCCCTTCACCATGCCGGTGATCACCGAGACCGGCGGTACGGTGAAGTATCAGGACCTGCTCGACAACCAGACGCTCACCGAGCAGACCGACGAAGCGACCGGCATCAGCCAGAAGGTCGTGATCGAGTATCGCGCCACCAGCCGGAAGGAGGATCTCCGTCCGCGCCTGACCCTGCTCGACGACTCGTCGGGCGAGACTGCGCGCTACATGCTGGCGCCGGGCGCGATGCTCTCGGTCGAGGACGGACAGACGGTGAAGGCCGGCGAGGTTCTCGCCCGCGTCAGCCGCGAGTCGGCCAAGACCCGCGACATCACCGGCGGTCTGCCGCGCGTCGCCGAGCTGTTCGAGGCGCGCAAGCCCAAGGAGAACGCGATCATCGCGAAGGTCTCGGGCCGCGTCGAGTTCGGCAAGGACTACAAGGCCAAGCGCAAGATCATCATCCGTCCGGACGATGGCAGCGATGCGGTCGAGTATCTGGTGCCGAAGTCCAAGGTGATCGACGTGCAGGAAGGCGATTACGTCAAGCGCGGCGACAACCTGATCGGCGGCTCGCCCGATCCGCATGATATTCTCGAGGTGCTCGGCATCGAGCCGCTCGCCGAATATCTCGTGTCGGAAATCCAGGAGGTCTATCGTCTCCAGGGCGTGAAGATCAACGACAAGCACATCGAGACGATCGTTCGGCAGATGCTGCAGAAGGTCGAGATCACCAGTGGCGGCGACACGACGCTGCTCCCCGGCGAGCAGGTCGACCGCGAGGAAATGGACGAGATCAACGCCAAGGCGGAAGCCGAAAATCGCGAACTCGCCCAGGGCAAGCCGATCCTGCTCGGCATCACCAAGGCCTCGCTGCAGACCCGTTCGTTCATCTCGGCCGCCTCCTTCCAGGAGACGACCCGGGTGCTCACCGACGCGTCGGTGCAGGGCAAGGTCGACACGCTCAACGGCCTCAAGGAGAATGTCATCGTCGGCCGGCTGATCCCGGCGGGTACCGGCGCCGGCATGAGCCGTCTCCGGGTCACCGCCACCAGCCGCGATGCCGCGCTGCGCGCCGCACAGCGCAACTGGCAGGAATCGCTGATCGCGCCGCAGAGCGCGGCGGAGGAGCATGCCGCCGAGCTGCGCCAGCCGGTCGAAGCCGATATCGGCGACGATGTGCTTGGCGCGGTGGTGGGCGAGAGCCATGGCACCGATGCCGACGCCGGGGATTACCTGACCGAGGAGTGATCCTCGGCCAGCGCGGCCAGCATTGAAAAAGAAAACCCCGCCGGTGCGAGCCGGCGGGGTTTTTTGTTGGGGAAGAAGTTCGGGATGAGCGGATGAGACCACCCTAGGTCATCCCGGCCTTGAGCCGGGATCCCGCTCCTTCTCAGAGCATCTGCTCGTACAGATCGTTCCATTCGGGATTGCCGCGCTCGATAAGCGCGAACTTCCAGTCACGTCGCCAGCGCTTCAGCCGCTTCTCATGGGCGATGCATTCGAGCATGTCGCCGCCCTGCTCCGCCCAGACAAGACGTGCGAGGCGATAGCGCGCGCAGAAGTCAGACCCCTCGCCCAATCGATGCTGATGCACACGCGCCGCGAGGTCGGACGTCACTCCAACATACATCGCGCCGCGATAACGATCCGCCATGATGTAGACCCAGCCGCGATTCATGACGGAAGGGTTCGAAGAAGCGGGATGCCGGGTCAAGCCCGGCATGACGACGTAAGAAGAGGCTGTTTGCTATCCGCCGCCGGTGTCAGCCGAGCATCTCGGCGACGATCTGGCGTAGCTCGCTACGGGTCAGCACGGCCGAACGCGGTGCTGAGGGTCGCCGGTCGGCGGAGGCGTGGGAAATAAGGGTACGATTCTTGATTGAACGGTTTTTGAGTATTGAGTGCATGATATCCTTGGCGCACCATTTTTGGTCGCGCATTTTTTGGGAAAGTCCGGCGACTGGCCGGAAGCTGGCGTCCCAGGCCGAACGCAGCGCGTTCAGGCCCGGGACGGTCAGAGTTTAGCGCCGGAAGCCTCCGCGTCGCGGGCCGCCGGGCGCAGCGCCCGGGGTCCGTTCGCGGAAAATGATCCGGCCCTTGTCGAGATCATAAGGTGTCATCTCGACCTGGACACGATCGCCGACCACCGAGCGGATGCGGAAACGCCGCATCTTGCCCGCCGTATAGGCGATGATCCGATGCTCATTCTCGAGAGTGACGCCGAAGCGCCCGTCGGGAAGTATTTCATCGATCGTGCCGTCGAGGACCATGAGATC
The DNA here is from genome assembly GCF_056401045.1 of Rhizorhabdus sp. P4_G6. Classification (NCBI taxonomy): domain Bacteria; kingdom Pseudomonadati; phylum Pseudomonadota; class Alphaproteobacteria; order Sphingomonadales; family Rhizorhabdaceae; genus Rhizorhabdus; species Rhizorhabdus sp. P4_G6. Next base: position 32,020 of record NZ_JBFUKC010000023.1, read on the forward strand.
CTCTTTGGCCATGGCTCGGCTCAGGCCGGCTGGAGGTTGCAGGCCGACTGCTTGCCGCGGCGATCGGTTTCCAGCTCGTACTTGACGCGCTGGTCCTTCTGCAGGGTCGACATGCCGGCACGCTCGACGGCGGTGATGTGGACGAAGCTGTCACCCGAGCCATCCTCTGCCTGAATGAAGCCATAGCCCTTGTCGGTATTAAAGAATTTGACGACGCCGGTCAGCATTTAGCGTCCTTTCACGAATCAATTTTCTCCCGACGACATGCCTGGGAGGCTAGGTGGCATGAAATGGAGAAATCGGCTTTCAAGAAGCCTCAAAATCCGTCGCAGGCGACGTCAGCCCCTTCCCTCTAGCATTTCGGCGTCAAAAGTCAATCGAACTTGCCGAACGGCCAGCCGAGCCACAGGATATTCATGCGCGCGTGCAGCAATTAAATCGGCTAAATGCCGCGTTATTTTGCGCCGGTGAACAGCAAACCGAGAAAGCTCGCGACAATTTGCACCGTATCGGCTATAATCTTTTTGCTAATAACGGCAGGCACGATCGCGTCGTGCAGGAGCCCCCCATGTCACGAGCCCTCAATCTGGACGCCACGCTGGCGCACGTCACCGCCATGTGCACCAAGCATGACGCTACCATCAGCGTCATCGAACCGCTGCAGTCAGGCGGTACCCGCGTGGTCCTGCTGAATGCGATCGATGCCGCCACGATCTCACGCGCCTATGGCACCAAGGTCATGACCGGCGCGGTCAACCGTATGCCGATCCGGCCGCGACACTGATCTTCGCTGCGGAAAATGACGGTTCGTTTTTGCCGGCCCGCAATGATAGCATCGCGCCGCAGGGAATCGTAGGACGCTCGCCGTTCGCCAGATGCGCTCCTCGGCAAGAGGAGACTCCATGGCCATGACCCGCTGGACAACGACACCGTCGACAAAAGCCTCATGGGCTATCCTTCAGCAAGGCCGGCGGCCATGACCGGCGCCTTCTGGAGCTCCGACGCGCGCCTGCTGCGCGCGCAGGATTACGGACGCGGCTGGCATGGCCCGAAAAGCGGTCCCGCAGAAGTGATGCGCGGATCGCTTGCCGCGCTGGCACGCCATGTGTCGGACCAGGATCCGGAGGATCTCTGGCGTTTTGCAATCGTGACCGCCGAGGATCATTATATCCGCAGCGCCGAGCTGCGCGACCTGCTGCGGCGCAAGGATCTGCCCAAGCCATGACGTCCGCGGGTCTGTCCCAGAGCCGCGCTCGAACCCGGCGCCTGCAACCGCCGACCGGAGGCCGCGCCGGCACCCGCAGCACGCCACCGCCGCGCCGGACGGTGACGCTCACCGCCGCGATCGAGACGATGACGCGCGGCGCCGCGTTTCTCTATGCCCGCGCCGCCGCCCTCGAACAGGACGGAATATCGAGTGCGGCGCATCGCAACACCGTGCTGGGCAATTCACTGCGCGAGCTCGACCGGTTCCTGAACATATTGCTGGACGAACTGGCGGCCGCGTCCGGACTGTCGGGGCACATGCTGCGCGCCTTCACGCGGCGGCGCACCGTAACCGCCAAGCTGGCCGCCTATCCCGCGCTGTTCGGCCACCGCATCGACGATCGCGCCCGCCTGCTGGTGCTCGCCGAGCGGCGCGGCGCGCTGCTGTCGAGCGCGATCAAGAGCGGGCGGCGATGCGACGCGAAGCTGCTCGCCGGACTGCCCGTCGCGGCGGCGCCCGCCGCGCTCGACCTGAAGAGCGTCACCATCTATTATGGGCGGCTGGCGACCCGGATCATCCGCCATGTCGAACGCGTCCGCACCGCGCGTTCATCAGGCCGGCGACGGTTTGTCGCCTTCGTGCAGGCGGCGCGCTAGCTGAGGCGAGCGGCCGGCAGCCGGCTCAGCCGGCCTGGCGCAGGCTCACGTCCGAATAGGTGCCGTCGTCGAGGGCAACGCCGCTCGCCTGGCGCTTGCCCTTTGCCAGCGCGCGTTCGGCGCGCAGCAGGAGCTGCTCGAGATCCGCACCCTGTTGCAGGTCCACCGCATAGCCGAGGTTCGCCGTGATGATGATGTCCTCGCCGTCTACCGCATAGCTCTTGTCGAGCGTGCCGACGATCTGGTGCGCCAGTGCCTCCGCCTCCGCGCTGGTGCCCATATCAGGCTGGACGATCACGAAATCGTCGCCGTTGAGACGGATGACGAGGTTGTCGCCGCGCACCACGCGCCGCAGCCGTTGCGAAACCGCCTTCAGCAACGCGTCGCCGGCCATATGGCCGTACATCTCGTTGACCGGCTCCAGCCGGTTGATATCCACGCAATGGACCGCGATCAGCTCCGATCCGTCGGACCGCGCGGTGAGCTGCTCGAAGCGCTCGCGCATGACCAGCCGGTTCGGCAGGCCGGTCAGGTCGTCCTGGCGCGCGAGCGTCTCCATCAGGCGGCGCAGCGAGATTTGCGCGGCGCTGTCCCGATAGCGCTGAACCATCGACAGGACGCCACCCGCCAGGAACAGGGCGGTGAGGATGGCCGTGCCTTGATCGGCGCCGCCCGGCATCGACAGGCTCACCAGGATCATCGGCACGATCGCGGTCAGTATCGCGGTGATGCTGATCCAGGGGCGCAGCGAGACGGTCGCCGCCACGCCGGCGCCATAGCCGAACACCAGCGCGATCAGCGGCTTGTGCACATCGCCGTCGGCCACCCAGTAAGCGCGCGCGGCAAAGGCGCCGAAGGCTGCCGCGAAGGCGATGTAGGAGATTGCGAAGCGCCGCTCGATCATCCGCACGGCCACCGCGCCGATCGCAGCGGACCGCACCGCGCTGCGATGACCAAACAGCGTCACCAACCGCACCGCCGAGGCGGCCAGGCCGATTATGTACAGGTCGAGCAGCAGCGGGTCTTCGCCGCGGGTCAGGATGTAGAAGCCGGTTCCGGCAAAACAGAGCGTCATGATCAGCGGCGCCAGCGCAAAGCCGAACAGCGACTGGACCAGCTCGATATAGGTGCCCTCGGGCAAGCGCGTCGGCATCAAGGCTGTCCCGCGGCGCGAGCCGCGCGATCGGAAAGGGAGGTTGATCAAACGCGGCACTCCGTCAGGCACAGCGCGTCCCCCAACGCAATGCATGCCTAGCAGATCGGACTGCAGACGTAACCCGTGGATTTACCTGTGTTCCTGGCCATCGATCCGGGATGTTTTCGCCCTCTGGCGAGACACCGGGAAAGGAATGGCGCGAGTGACGGGGCTCGAACCCGCGACCTCCGGCGTGACAGGCCGGCGCTCTAACCAACTGAGCTACACCCGCGAACGATCGCGTCGTGGAGCGGGCACCTAGTGGAGCCCCGATCACCTGTCAACATCGCGCGGCATCATTTTCGGAGCTCGGGCGGCAGCGCCGGATCTTCCTCTTCATGCGCGTTGGTGAAGGTGCCCTCGGCAAACAGGAAACCGGCGATGTCCGGCCAGCCGGCAGCATCGAGGATCGTCTTGAGGATGATCAGCAGCGGCACGGCGAGCAGCGCGCCGGCCGTGCCCCACACCCAGCTCCAGAAGCTCAGCGCGACGAGAATCAGCAGCGGATTTATCGTGAGGCGCCGGCCGACCAGCATCGGCGTCAGCACATTGGCCTCGACCAGGTGGACCGCGATGAACAGCAGCGCGGGGACCAGCGCATAGCCCAGATCGGAAAAGGTCATCAGTCCGCCGACGGCGAGCAGCACCGCGCCCACGATCGGTCCGAAATAGGGCACATAGTTGAGGATCGCCACCAGGCCGCCCCACATGATCGGGCTGGGCATCTCGACGAACCACAGCATCAGCGATACCAACACGCCCATGCCGATGTTCACCGCGGTGATCGTCGCCAGATAGGCCGAGGTGCGATCGACCATCTCCTGGATCACCCGCGCCGTGGTCATCGCGCTCGAAAAGCTGCCGCGGCTGGTGATCGTGCGGCGGCGCATGCGCGTCCAGCCCGACAGGAAGAAATAGACAACGAGGGTCGCGAACACCATCTGGACGAGCAGGTGCGGCGCCGAACTGGCGACATAGTCGAACAGCGAGTTGGGCTGCTCGACCGTCACCGTCCGGCCGCGTGCGGCCGAGTTGCGCAGCAGCGAGCCCATAGTCTCGTCGACGAAGCGCTCGAACGACGAATAGATGTCGATCAGCGGCGAGAGGTTCTTGCGGATCAGCTTGATGCGCGAGGGAAGCCGCGCGAACCACTCTGTCGCCGGCACGATCACCGATGCGATCGCGGCGTTGGCCAGGCCGAGAAACAGCAGCACGCATAGCAGCCCCGCCAGCGGTGAAGGCAGGCCGCGCCGTTCGAGCCATTCCAGCAACGGCACCAGCGCCACCGCGATAACCAGCGCCGTGGTTACCGGCAGGAAGAACTCGGAGCCCGCCCGCAACGCGAAGGGAAAGGCAAGGATGATGCCCGCGCCCGCGGTCAGGGCAAGCCAGGCCAGCAGCCGGTCGCGGCGATAAGCCATCTCCACCTGTCCGGCCATCGATTCGCGCAGGATCTGGACGACGGGTTCGGCCGCCGTCGGAATCGACTGCTCCTCCCGCTCAATCAGCTCGTCCCCCATCGATTCGCTCCGCCGGGCAATGCGCCCGAAATGCCATTATCGCGCTCTTTTCGGCAGCGGGCCAGCGGCTCGCGAAAAGCCTGCCAAACCGTTGCGGAAACATTGCGATATCACAACAGCTTCGTGGCAAAGATATGGCCCCTTGCGTTAGCAGTTGCACAAAAACACCATATCTGGGGTTCCTCGACCCATCCTGCGGACGAAACGATTCATCGTGCCTTTGTTGACTCCGAGCTCCGGGGCTCCCAATGGGACCTCGAAATTGGTCGTCCGGGGCACGACGCACTTACCGCCTCCTGCCGACAAGTCGTGGAAGAGCACCTCGTCCTTTGTTTCGAAGGTTCGGGCGAGCGTGGACTTTTGCGCATTGCATGGAGTGCTGAATGTCCGCGAAACTTGCTCAACATCCGCTCATGATCGCGGCGATGCTGATCGCTGCCGCCACGGGCGCTATGGGCTTTGCGGCTATTCCCGTATCCGAGCCAACGCTCGCCTATCAGTTAACCCCCCAGATCACCGCCGACGACAAGGTCGTCGATGACGGCATCGATCAGGTGATCTTCAAGGAGGCCGTCGCCTCCAATTCCAAGCTCGACCAGGATCTCGAATGCATGGCCAAGGTCGTCATGCATGAAGCCGGCAACCAGCCGCGCCCCGGCCAGCTTGCGGTTGCGCAGCTGATCATGAACCGCGTGGGCCAGGACCGCTTCGGCGACACCGTCTGCGCCGTGGTCAACCAGCCCGGCCAGTTCTTCCGCACCGCATCCTATAATCCGCCGCGGGATTCGCAGCGCTGGGCCAATGCCGTCGAGGTTTCCCGCCAGGCGATGGCCGGCAACGCCGAGCAGATCGTGCCGGGCGCCGTTTTCTATCACGCGGCCTACCAGTCGCCGAACCGGTTCTTCCGCACCCGCGAGCGTATCTCGATGGTGGGCGATCACGTTTTCTACCGCTGAGGCGGCACGCTAACGTCCGTCATGTCCTCGCAGGCGGGAATGACGGTTGAGAGTCATGCAAAAATGTTTAGGGCGCGGCCATGTCCCGCACCACCCGTGCCACCCAGTTCCTTGCGCAGGCCAAGGTCGCGCACAGCGTCCACGGCTATGACTATGCGCCCGGCGGCGAGCGCGTCGGGCTGCAGGCGGCCGACGCGCTGGGCGAGCCGCCCTCGCGGGTGCTCAAGACGCTGATGATCGAGATCGACGGCCGGCCGGCGTGCGCGGTGATCCCGTCGGACCGCGAACTTTCCATGAAGAAGGTGGCGGCAGCGCTCGGCGGCAAGGCGGCGCAGATGATGAAGCCCGCCGACGCCGAACGCATCACCGGCTATCATGTCGGCGGGATCAGCCCGTTCGGACAGAAGAAGCGGCTGCCCGTCGCGATCGAGCGAGACGCGCTCGCCGAGGACCAGGTGTACATCAATGGCGGCCAACGCGGGCTGCAGGTGCGGCTGGCGCCCGGTGACGCGACAGAGGCGCTGGGCGCGGTTGTGGCGGCGCTGACCGCCTGAGACCGCGCTACTGCGTCCCGGCCGGCGCCTCGTCGCCGAACCGTGCCGCCTGCGCTTCCTTCCACCTGGCGTGCATCGCCTGCCGCGGCGCGGTCACGCCGACGGCATCCATGACGGCGGTCCAGCGGCCGGCGAGATCCGATGCCTGTTGCTGGAAATCGCTTGGCGGCTTCTCGTCGATCCATGCCGACAGCGTCCCGGCATTGGCGAACAGCAGCACCAGCGCCGCGACGATGATGGTGATCGTCGTCCAGGCGAGTGGATCTCCCTGCTCGGCCGGATCGCCCGGCAGATCGACCGGCGAGACCAGTTCATGCTCCTTCATCTCGCGCACCATCGCCGTCTCCGCCCTAAAATTGATAGTAGATGAAGGGCGCGACCCCTTCAAAGCGCATCGCATCGATCAGCAGGATCGCTATCGCCACCAGCAGCCCCAGGACCGGCGCCGGCAGCCGTCGCAGCCGCTGCGCAATCGCCTGAGCCAGGCCTGGGGGCGTGAAGTGGAACGCCATGCCGAGCAGCATCAGGCCGGCCAGCAGCGGCGTGGTCATGCCGTTGCTCCAGTCGCCGCCGGCGATGCCGCGCAGATAGGCGATCGCCGCGTCGAAGCTCTCCGCGCGGAAGAAGATCCAGCCGAGGGTGACGATGTGGAAGGTGACGAGGATGCCGAGCAGCTTCGGCAGGCCCGGCAGGCCCGCCTTGCGCCACAAGGTCTCGACCACCTGCACGCCGCCATGCAGCGCGCCCCAGATCAGGAAGGTCCACTTCGCGCCATGCCAGAAGCCGCCGAGCAGCATCGTCAGCAGGATGTTGCGGCACTGCATGAACAGGCCGCCGCGATTGCCGCCAAGACCGATATAGAGATAGTCGCGCAGCCAGCTCGACAGGCTGATGTGCCAACGCCGCCAGAAATCCTGGAGGGAGGCGGCGCGATAGGGCTGGTTGAAGTTGCGCGGGAAGCGGTAGCCGAACAGCGCCGCGATGCCGATCGCCATGTCGCTATAGGCCGAGAAGTCGCAATAGATCTGCACCGCATAGCCATAGGCAGCTAGCAGCAGATCGAGGCTCGAATGGGCGGACGGGTCGAAGAACACCGGATCGACCAGGTTGACCGACAGCTCGGACGCGACGACCGCCTTCTTGAACAGGCCCCAGACGATCAGCAGCAGCGCCATCGACGCCATGCCGCGGCTCAGCTTAGGCGTCTTCTCGAACTGGGGCAGCAGATCGGCGCCGCGCACGATCGGCCCCGCCACCAGATGCGGAAAGAAGGACATCAGCAAGGTGATGTCGAGCAGCGATCCCGCGCGGATCCGCCCGCGATAGACGTCGATCAGGTAGGACATGCCCTGGAAGGTGAAGAAGGACACCCCCACTGGCAGCACGATCTGCAGCAGCGGCAGGTCGCGCGCATAGCCCCAGGTCGCCAGCAGCGCGCCGAGCTGCTCGAGGAAGAAGTCGTAATATTTGAAGAAGCCGAGGATGCCGAGATTGGCGACGATGCCGATCGTCACCACGAGCTTGCGCGTTCCGGGCGCCTCCAGCGCATCGATGATGCGCGCCGAGCTCCAGTTGATGAAGGCCGAGGCGATCAGCAGCGCGACGAAGCGCCAGTCCCACGCGCCGTAGAAGACCCAGCTGGCCAGCAGCAGCAGGATCTTGCGCCACTCGTTGCTGCCCGACACCGCCCATATCAGCGTGAAGGCGACGAGGAAGAACAGCCCGAAGTCGAGCGTGGGGAACAGCATCTAGCGGACGATCCGCGCCACCGCGTCATCCCAGCGAAGGCTGGGATCTCTGTTTTCCTCTCTCATCGGGGAGAAGTGAGATCCCAGCTTCCGCTGGGATGACGAATGGGCCACTCTATCGGTTCTCACCAGTGCCACCCCGCTCCGGCCGCTGCGTCCATGTCCGCCTGCAGTCGCGTCGCGATTTCCTGGCCACCAGCGCTGTTGTAATGGACATAGTCCCCGCGCATCCGGGTCGGCTGGAGCTTGACCCAGCTGACCGCGGTGCAGCGCCCGCCCATGCGGGCCTCCCAGTCCCAGAACGCCAGCCGCAGCTGATGCGCGACGCGCCGCTGGACCTCGCGCACGACCTTCAGGCCGGGCGGCGGGAAGAGCGGGCGGGCGGTGATCGACCAGCCGATCTGCTGCGGCGCCGACACCGGCGCCGCAGCGGCGGGAGGAGCCAGCAACGGCGCGGTGCCGCGCGCGACCGTCACGCGATCATCGAGCGCGTCGAGCACATCCTCGATCCCGCTGGACATGCGATCGGTGCTGGCGGCGGGCGCCGTGGAGACGGGCGATGGCGGCGGCGCGGGCACCGGCTCGACGCAGGGCGCGGGCGTGACGGTGGCGGCGTTCGACAGCAGCTCGGAACGGCGCGTCAGTGCGTCCGGCGCCCCGAGCAGCAACATCGGCACACGGCCCGCCAGTCGGCGGATGCGGCCGATCTGGGTCCGCAGCACGATTTCATATTCCTGTGCGCTGACCCGCGGCGCGAAGCCCTCATTGGTTCCGAAGGCGATGACGATCAGGTCGGGCTGGTAGCTGCGCAGCTCTTCGGCCAGCACGGCATCGTCGTTGCGGCTGAAGTGGACCAGCTGCGAGCCTACCACCCCGACATTCGACAGCGCGACGCCGCCTGCATCCCGGAAGCTGGCCCAGCTGGTGATCGTCACCGGCCCGCCTTCGGTCACGACCGATACCGCCGGCTGCGGTTGGTCGAACGTCATCTCCTTGCACTCGGCCCGGGTGATCAGCGCGCCGAGCTCCATGCGTTCGGTCTGGCCGCCGATGCTGATCGCCAGGGTGCCGGCACCCGGCTGCGCCATCGCGCACAGCACGAAGCGGGTGAAGGTCTCGGTTGCCGAGGTCGTCAGGCCGATCCGTGCGCCAGCCTGGGTCGAGGTGATGCTGAACCCTGCCAGTCCCAGTGGCCCGCGCGTCCCCTGCGATCCAGGCCCGAAGATCGAGGATATGGTCCAGCCCGCAGACATGTCGACGCTCACGCCGCGCGGATTATAGCCCTGGAAGGGCAGGCCCGGCGGCAGAACCCCGCGCCCGCCGCTGCCGTAGCGCGCCTGCAGCATATCGCGCCATGCGCCGGTGATCGCGTCGCCGGCGGTATGGCTGTCGCCGATCTGGAGGATGTGCACCGGCTTGCCGCCGCTCCCGCGCGCGCTTGCCAGCTTGTCGAAATAGGGCCGCAGCACCGAATAGTCGCACAGCGATCCGGCACAATCGGCCGTGACCGCCGGTGCTGCCGCAGCCGCGGCAGCGAGCGCAAACATGGCGATCATCTAGTTGCTGTTGGCCGGCGCGACATCGTCGCTGCCGATGTCGGGCGGGAGGAGATCGGCCGGCGCGCCCTTGGCGGGCGGCAGGTGCGGCTCGGGCGTGGCCCTGGCCGGCTCGCCCGCCAGCGGATCTTCGAGCCTGGGTACGCTTTTTGCCGCCGGCTTCGGCGGTGGCGGCGGCGTCACCAGCGGCGCGGGCGCGGGCGCGACCAGGGGCGGCGGC
>NZ_JBFUKC010000024.1:0-39151 GCF_056401045.1 Rhizorhabdus sp. P4_G6
AGGCGATCCCGCGGATCTGGATCGGGCGTGGCGGCGCCGTCGTGCCGATCGCCTCGAGCCGTGACGTGGGCGCCGGATTTCACATGATGCGGTTTTCACACCAGCTTCCTTCGGTCACCCAGGTGACGGCAATGTCCTTGCGCGCGACGGCGCTCGCAAGCCGCTTCGCTCTTTCGATCTACGCGCTTCGATATCTCAGCATAGAAAGCCTCGGGACGTTCGGGCTGGCGGTGGGCCTCGCTGGGATCATGCCTCCATTGCTGGGGCTCGGCATCAACTATCATCTCAACCGAGACATCCTGGCAATGAGCCAGACTGAAGCCCATCTGGCCGCGCGGGACAGGCTGATCGTCAGCGTGTCCATGTTGGCGCTAGTGTGGCTCTGCGCGGCCCTGTCGGGGGCGTGGAGCCTGTCTCTGCTCGGCGGCTATCCTCTGCTCCTCGGCCTTATCGTCAGCCTGGAGACGTTGGCGACCGACATGCACGTGATGATCATCAACCGTGGGCATGCGGTGCTGGCAAACCTGTTGCTGTTCATCCGCTCGGCAAGCTGGATCCCGCCGGTCATCCTGCTCGGGATCGCGGCTCCGGCGCTGCGCAGCCTGTCGGCCATATTCGCCGCCTGGCTCCTCGCTCTCATCGTCAGCGGGGTGATCGCGGCCCTCTTCTTCATGCGACGCATCGGGACGCCATTCTGGAAGCGGGCACCGCGCGTCTGCGCGCTGCTCAAGCGAGCCCGCGCCAACCCGCTCATATATGTCAACGATCTCGGGCTTGCCGGCCAGACCTACCTCGATCGCTTCGTGGTATATTGGCTATTGGGCAGCACCGCGACCGGCATCTATACCTTCGCCTTTTCGATCACCAACAGCCTTTATGTGCTCGTTCACGTGTCGACGGTGCAGATCGCTCTGCCTTCTTTGGCGAGGGCGATCGACGATCCGGATCAAGAACGCTGGCGCCGCGTTCTGGTCAGTTACGTCAGGCAGGCCACTTCATTCGGGCTCTGCCTCGCCGCGCCGATGATCGGGGTGGTACTGTACATCTTGCCGATGGTGGACATCCGCCAACTTACGGAGCAGTCTACATTATTCTTGTCGATGGTGTGCGCAGCGGTGATGAAGCCCGTGTCAGATATCTTCAATGTCGGCCTCTACAGCCGACGGCGGGACACGGCTGTGGCGGTTCTGAACATCGCCGCTCTCGTCCTCGGCACCCTGTTGACCATGATCGCCATCTCGCTGACCGGGCTGGCAGGCGTGGGCATCTCGTCAGTCATCTGGGTGCTGTTCCTGGGAGGGGCACGCTCGACCGCTGCCGGTCTGTGGAGCCCTGCTCGTCTCGGGCCGCGGTCTTGATATTGTCGCGCCGAAACTGGGCTGGTGCGCTGGGCAGCCATCGCCCATCCACTTCTTGAGGCCGGGCCAGAGCGGTGCGCGTTCTCGTCATTTCCACTCTCTTCCCGCCCAACGTGATCGGCGGCGCGGAGATCTCCGCCTGGAATCTTGCCCGATGGTTGAAGAGCCAGGGGCATGAGGTCGGCGTCGTAACCACGGCCAACCTTCCCGGCGAGGCGGAGGATGACGTCGTCGACAAGGACGGCCTCAGGGTCTGGCGGATTTGGATGCCGCGGCGCTACGCCGCCGCGAACCATATCGACCGCCCCAAGCCACAAAAGATGCTGTGGCACCTCCAGGACCATCTCGATCCGCGAAACCGTCGCCTGGTCGAGAAGGTCATCGATGCGTTCCAGCCCGAGTTCGTGAATATCCACCTGCTCGCGGGGATTGGATTCAACATCCTCGCCAGCTTGGCGAAACGCGACTTGCCCGTGATGTTCGCGCTTCACGATCTGGCGGTGATCTGCCTGCGTTCGAGCATGTTCAAGGACGGCCGCGAATGCCGCACGCGCTGCGCCACCTGCGTCGCTTCGTCATGGTGGAAGCAGCACCTCATAGCCAAGGTCAGGCGACTGGGTTTCTATTCGCCGTCCAGCGCCAACCTGGAGACGGTCGAGGCACATTTCCCCCTGCACAGATATCTGACGCTGGTTGCGCCCAATCCGAACCGCTATCCGGAACCGACCGTCACCTCCGCACCGTCCGAGAAGGTGCGCTTTCTGTATGTCGGGCGCATCCACCCGACGAAGGGAGTCGAGACCCTGCTTGCTGCGGCGGATTCGCTGGCCGAGCGCCATGATTTCTCGCTGACGATCGTCGGGGAAGGGCCAAGCGCAGCAGGCTTGCGGAACAGCTATGGCGATCGCAGCTGGGTTCATTTCACAGGCAGGGTTCCGCAGGAGGAGGTCAGCAACTGGATGGTGGCCAGTGATGTGCTGTGCATACCTTCGATCTGGGCGGAGAACTCGCCTGGCGTTGCCATCAATGCGCTGAATTGCCGGCTGGCGATTCTGGGTAGCAACAAGGGCGGGATCCCCGAACTCGTTCATCACGAAGATAATGGCCTGCTCGTCGAAGCCGGCGACGTGCCGGCCTGGGCGAAGGCCATGGAGCGCCTGATCGAGGACCGGCAGGGCCTGGAAACCATGCGCGAAAATGCGGCGCAACGGGCCACTGCGTTCCACCCGGCGACGCTCGCCGAGAAGCTCTATCGCTTCATGCTCTCGATCGCGGAACTGCCCGAAGGGGCGGGTGAACGCGCCAGCGCCAAGGTCGCGATAACGGGCCGGTGATCGGAGCCGCTCGACGGTCCGGTACGAAGCGAGGCCACCCGCCAGGCGCGGCCGGCATAGACATGATCAAGCCCCAGTAACGGCAGGGGCCAGCTGTGCCTCCGCGGCAGCAAGGCAGGCCAGGTCGGCATCTCCCGCGTTATCCGGCGCAGGCCGAGCGCGCGATCGAGCCGTTCCATGGCATAGCTGTGCGGCGGCGTGTTGAAGTCGCCCGCAACGATCAGCCTGTCCTGCTCCGATCGTCGGACCGCCTTGCGTAGGGCCGTGATCGCGGATCCCTGGTCGTTGAAAGGCCAGGGCCGCATCAAATGAACGGAGATCACGGAGAATGGAACGCTCCCATCCTCGAACGTCGCCTTGACCGCCGACAGCCCCTTCGCATTCTCCTGATCGCCGGTGCCGAGATATTCGACCTCGATCGGTGCACGCTTCGAAAGGATCAGCGTCGAGCAGAAATATGTTGCTCGGCAACTGAACTGATAAGGATAGGCCGGTTCGAGGCCGCGCAGGATCTGGCGGGCTTTGTTGGAGCCTTCGCTGATCGTGATGATGTCCGCGTCCTGCGCAAGCAGCCAATCGACGGCGGCCTGTGGATCCCTGTTGTTCTTGAACAGGTTGAACTGGATGAGCTTGATGTCGCCCGTACCGCCCATCTCCCGGTGCAGGGCGGCCTTCGTGAACAGCTCGGGCAACAGCATCACCGATGCGTAGAGCCCCAGCATCACGAAGCTCGCGAGCGCAGCCTTTCTGGCGGTCCGGATCAGGAACGCCGATGCCAGCAGGCCTATGGGGCACCACAGCATCGAAAGCTGGTTGACCGAGTCGGCCACGTCCGAGAAGCTGCCCAGCAGACCTATGACGGCGATTGCCGAACAGAGACCAGCAATTGCAAGGGCAGTGCGTGCTGTCCCGATCAAGTGGCGGCTTCGAATGCGATCGGTCGGCCAGCCGGGGGCGCGAGACCGCGGTTCGATCTCACCCGCGCAGGGGCCGCGCGAAGGGCCAGCGCGACGCCGCAGAATATGCCGAACACATAGCCCGGATCAGCCGTCGGCCAGCTGACACCGAGAGGAAACAGCGACATGATCACCGTCCAGCCGGCTGCGGCGCCGACGTCCTCGACCGGGTTGCTGCGGCTGACATAGGTCGACATCCGGCCGGGCTTGAAGACGTGGAGGAGGAACAGGATGAGAGTCGCCGAGCCGATGATCCCGGTCGATCCGAGAACGGCCGTGATGAGGCTGGACGAGCGGAAGCTGCCGACACCGATGCCCAGCCCCTTCGATGCGAAGAAGGCGTCGACGCCCTGCTTTGCCCAGAACGCCCGCTGCTGGCCCGACAGGCTGTCGCCCTTTTCGATCGTAAGGGCGTAGAGGATATCGCCGAGCGTCTTCGCCAGCGACGGGTGGAACAGGATCAGCACGCACACGCCGATCACCATTGCCAGTGCCGTCGCCATGAGCATCGCCGCCTTGGAAAATTTGAGGCTATTCGGGAACAGGATCATCCGGACCATGAAGAGAGCCAGATAGGCGGCCAGCCCGGCATAGGCGGTAGACGAGGTCGAGACGACCAGCACAAGTCCCATCAGGAAGGCGGCGCAACCGGTACGCCGTGGCATGACGTCACGAAGCCAGCATTCGCATGAGAATACAAACCAGAAGAAGCCGAAATTCGCATAGGCCGATGGCTCCGGCCACACGCCGGTTATCCGCGCAAATCCGCCTATCCCCTGATTATATTGATAATAAGAGCCGTTACGGAAGAAATCGATAAACAGCGAGTAGGGAGTGCCGGCGAGCAGCGACGCGCTGACGCCGAGATAGACATGGACAAAGGCCACTATGGTTGCAGCCTTGACGATGACGATCGCACCCCGCGGCTGGCGGCAGGCGACATATGTCACGACGGCATAGAGCGCGGTCGCGATGAGGCTCAGCGACGCGGTGATATTCTGCGAGGTGAAGACGAGGGGAGTGGTTCCGAACATGCCGCGCAGGCCAACCGGCTTCAGTGGAACGACATTGATGTCCCCGGCGAAGAGCCTCGGCAGGATGAAGGCCGAGACGACCCCGTAGCTGGCGAAGACCAGCAGGAACAGGTTGGCACCCAGGCTGTCCTGCACAAGCCGCCCCCGCCGTTCGCCAGGCAGGAAAATCCGCAAAATGGCGAAAGCCAGGCCAAGATAGGCCGGCGGGATGGACGCGCCCCCGAGCGCCGGCAGCACCGCCGCGGCACCGCCGCCGAGCAGTGTGCAGGCGAAACAGAAGGCGACCATCGCCTCGATGCTTCTCCTGAACAGCAGGAACAGCCCGGTGGCGAACAGGATCAGCCCGAGGAGCGTCGGTAGCATCGGTCAGGCCCTATGAGCGCAGGGCATCGATCTTGACCGTTCTCACCGCGCAAGCGCCCCCAATATGCCGGCATCGAACTTGTCCGGAGAGAATTTGCGCGCCTGGCTCATGGCCGCTGCCGGATCGAAGGCCGGCAGCCAGGCCTCCATCGCCCGAACGCCTTCCACCAGCGACGCGGTCGTCTGTTCGGCGAAGTAAAGACCGCTGCGTCCCGGCGCTACGGTGTCGAGCGCGCCGCCCTTCCCATAGGCCAGCACCGGGCGCCCCGACGCCATCGCCTCGACGGGCACGATGCCGAAATCTTCCTCGGGCGTGAACACGAGCGCCTTGGCCCGCGAATAGGCAAGGCGCAACTGGTCGAAGTTCAGCTTGGAGACGATCGTGATGTTCGGCCCGGCGCGGCGCCTTAGCTCCGCCGCCATCTCGCCTTCGCCAACCATCAGCAGGGGAAGCTTCAATTCGTTGAAGGCGTCGACCGCCAGGTCCGCGCGCTTGTAGGGTGTCATCTGGCCGACCCAGAGATAACGGTCCTCGAGATCGGTGGTGGGCCTGAACAGGTCTACGTCGACGGGTGGGAATACCACCTGCGCATCGCGGCCCCATGCTTTCTGCACCCGCTTCCGGATGAAGTTGGAATTGGCGAGAATCGTGTCGACCCCGTGCGCCGAGCCGGAATCCCACGCCCGAAGGCGATGGAAGACCCATGGCATTGCCATCCTGGATAGGAAGCCCGCGGAGTGACGGTAATCGTGGTAATGGTCCCACAGATAGCGCATCGGCGAGTGGCAATAGCAGAGGTGAAAGGCATCGTTTGCTGTGATTACGCCCTTGGCAGGGCCGGACTCGCTGCTGATCACCAGATCATAGCCGCGCAGGTCCAGCTCTTCGAGCGCGAGCGGCATCAGCGGCAGGTACTTCTGATAGAGCTTCGAGGCCCAGGGAAGCTTGTTGATGAAGGTGGTCGTAACCTTGTGGCTCCTAATCAACGAGGAGACCTGGTTCGGCACATAGACGTGGGTGAAGATGTCAGCTTGAGGAAATAGGCGCAGCAGACGCTCGAGCACTCGTTCGCCGCCGCGCATGCCGACCAGCCAGTAATGGATGATCGCCACGCGGCGCGGCGCTTCGCATGTCGCCCGCCAGGCTTCACGTGGGAACTCGGCGCTCAACTGTAATATTCCTTGTAGCTGTCATAATAGGCGGTGGCGTCGCCATATCCGAAGCGGGATTGCTTGCGCATATCGACCTGGCTGAGCACGACGCCGGCCAGATGCATACGGCGCGCGGGCAGCAGCTTCAGCGCATTGCGAACCGCATGGTCGGGCGTCTTGCGCCAACGCGCGATGAACAGCACGGCATCGGCCAGCGTCGCGATCACGCGTGCATCGACCACCGGCAGCACCGGCGGCGTGTCGATGATGATATAGGTGAACTCCTCGCGAAGTTTCTTGATGACGTTGGCGAGCGCATCGCCCGTGACCATCTCGCCGCCATCGACGGGGGTCTTGTTGAGCGGTAGGATCCAAATCCCGCTCTCATGATGCTGGATGAGGGCGTCGCTCAATGATGCGCGACCGCGGAGCACCTCGATCAGGCCGGCATCGGCGGGATCGGCGATCAACTTGTTGGCTGCCCGGCGCCGCGGATCGCAGTCCACCAGAACGACTTTTTCGCCATCGATGGCGGCAACCCGGGCCAGGCAGGCGGCCGTGGTGCTTTTTCCTTCCTTCGGCACCGCTGACGTAATCGCAACGACCTGGACAACCGCTCCAACCGAATATTCGATCGACGTTCGCAGGCTGCGCAGCGACGCGTTGAAGCTGGAATGCGGATGCTCTGCCACTGCCTCGAACGGGGCAGGCGGATTGTCGACGACGGAGTCGAGCAGCGGGATCGTTCCCAGATAGGGGACGTGAAGGTTGTTTTCGACGTCTTCCCCGGTGGTCAGGCCAGAGAAGAGCAGTTCGCCTCCGAATGCAGCGGCCAGCCCCGCACCAACGCCCAGGGCAAGCGCGAAAAACATGTTGAGCGGGATGTTCGGGCTGCTGGGTCCGTCTGGCGGCTGTGCCCAGGAGACAACACGGGCATCGGCGGTCTCGGTGCCCTCCTGCGCCGCAGCGGTCTTGTAGCGGTTCAGGTACGCCTCGTAGAGTCCCTGCGATGTTTCGGCCTTGCGGGTGAGATCGTCGAAACCAACCAGCGCGCGATTGCTGCTCGCCAGCGTTCCTCGCGCCGCGCCGAGGCTACCGGCCACCGAGGACAGGCGCTGGCTGGACACATTGGTGTTGGCCTTGAGATTGGAGATGACACGGCTGATCTCGCCTTGGATAGATTTGTCGAGATCGGCCACCTGCTCCTTGAGTTTGATGATGTCAGGGTGCAGCGGGCCATATCGAGCCTGCAGGTTTGCGAGCTCGGCGCCCAACTGCGCCCGCTGCGTCCGCAATGACGATACGACCGGTGATTGCAACGCTGCGCCGACATCGTCGCCCCGCGACCCGCTTCTGAGCTGCTGCTCCGCGGTGGCGAGCCTGGCGCGGTCTTCCGCGGCGGCGGCGCGCGACATCGCCAGTTGCTGGTCGTAGACCGAGACATTCTGCTCGGTCAGCTGCGCGGCATTGGTGCTCAGCAGATTATGCGCGATGCGGTAATCCTGCACGGCGCGGGTGTCGATCTGGGCCTGGCGGCGCAGCTCTTCCATCCGCTTCTTGAGGAAGACGATGGCTTCCGCATTTTCCCTGCGCTTGTCCTTCTGCGCCTGGAGCGAATATTGCCTCGCATATTCGTTCGCGACGAGCGTCGAAAACTCCGGACTTGTCGACGTGAAGGTGATCGTCAGCGCGTAGGATGCTCCCGCGCGAGCGACTTCGAGTTTGTCCTTCAGGAAACGGAGAACATATTCCCGCTGCGCCTGCGGATCATAGGCACGCTGCGACAAGGGTGGCGGCGTTCCGGTGATGAACGACTGGAGCGAAGCGAGACGGCCGGGCTTCGCGTTGCGAGGATCAAGCGCCGGAAGCTTGTCGAGCTGTAGCGCGTCGGCAACCTGGTTGGCCAACTCGCTGGAGCGGATGACCTCGACCTGCGTGTCGACGATGGGTGAGGAAATCTCGCCGGTGTCGGGGACGATCTGCTCCTGCAGCGGTGTCACCTGCGTCGGCCTGCTGTCAAAGACGACCTGCGACGACGCTGAATAGAGCGGCGTCGCCCGGAATGTCATCAAAGCCACCAGCGAAACGATTCCAAGCAAGACGCCGAAAAACAGAGCCCTACGCCGCCGCAATATCGCGATCAGCGTGTTGAAATTGACTTTGTCCTTCGCGGCTTCTTCGCCAGTGTTCCCTGTCAGTGCGAGATTTTGACGTGCTATCTCGTGGTCCCGGTAGAGATCGATATTAGTGGACAATGGGGTACCCTCGTGCCGCAGGAGCTCACCGGGCCACAACGTGCGTTGCCCGATTTCGTTTCGCCGCCTCGGTGGTCGGTGAGATAAAAGCGGCCATTTGTGCGGTGCGGCATATACTTTTGCGCCGAGTGCGGCATTTTGGGAGGCAAGCCGAGGTGCCAATGTGCTGCTCTGCACATTGGCACCGGAACCCTTGCGAGAACGCTAGATCAGCGCTGGGCCAGAATGGACAGGGAAATGCGATTTCCGCGATAGTCGTTGTTGAACAGGCCGCGCCCATTCTGCTGCTGACGATCATATGCGAGTGTGACGGCGAAGTTGCGGTTCAGATAATATCGCGCACCGGCTCCGGCATAGTAGCGCTGTTCGCGACGGTCGATGCCGCGATAGGTTTCCCGAGTTCCTTCGACGTAACCCGTAAGAATCAGCCGCCTCAGCAGTTCGTGCTCGACTTCCAAGCGCACGCGGCTCTGCAGCACGCCGGGCACCCCGGCGATGGCGCTATCCGCGATCTGCCGGCTGGCTTTCAGGCGGAAGGTGGTCAGTCGAGTGGGTTCGTAGATCAGGTTGGCGCTGTAATTGAGGCCACTGAACCCCCGGAAACGAGGGTCGTCGAAGGATTGATGAATATAGCCAAGCCCGGCCTCGCCGTGGAGCAGGCGCGTGACTTCGAACCTGATGCCGGCGAGCGCGGTGTAGCCCTTGGAATCGCGGCTCTTCAGATTGCGGTAGTTGATCTTGTTGATCGAGGTGGAGACGAACACGCTAGAGGAGCCGCCGATCCGGTTATCGACCCGAAATCGCGCGACCAGCGTATCATGGTCTCTCAGGCTCTGGTCGACAAATATGCCGCCGCCCTTTATGTCCTGGTAGCGATAACGGTCGGCGCTGACTCCGCCGCTGAAGGCTATCCGGTTGAATGACTTGGCGGTGCGGAGTGCGGCGCTATAGCGATCATAGCGGACCGGCTCGCCGGTGACGAAGTCGTTGCCGACGGTGCCACGGGGTTCAACAAGATGCCCATAGTCGGCCGTTGCCCCGACGTTCCACGACTGCAAGATGTCCAGCCGGCCATCGGCCGTGGCCCGATATTCTTCGCTGTTCTGGTCCTGATTGGAAAAATAGCGCCGTACGGTGGACGACGCGCTCATCACCAGGCTGTGGCTCGTCCAGTTCGATCGGGCGACGACGCTGGGCGTGACCGTTACCAGGCCGTCACCGACGACGTTGTTATCGCGCAGAAATATATTGTCATCGTAGGTCAATCGGGCCTGCACGGAGGGGTAGATCCTGAAGCCTCCCGCGCCAATGCCGGAGGGATCATATGTCGTCGGCCGAGAGTCGGTAAGTTCAACGCTCTGCGCCTGCAAGGCTGTTCCTGCCAGAGCAAGTCCCGCGGCGATCAACCCTCTGGTGAACACTATATTTTTTGTCATTCCCTGATGACCCCGCCTGGTTTGGCCCATGAACTTGGTGAACGCTTTCGCCCTTTTTCGCGTATTGCCCGATCACGCATGCGGCCCAGCGAACGTAGTCACGAAATTGTTCCAATAAATTTTCATGGCGCGTGCATCCTTCTCGACAAAGTTGCGTTTGGTCAGCCGTCGAGGTCGCTCGACCAGCAATACGGACATGAGGCCTCGGTTCAGGACTTGGATCATTCAATTTTAAAGGATGGTGCCACGCTGGGCAGCCCGGACTCCGTCCGCAGTCCGCTCCGCATTTGGCGAATAGTCAAACCAGCGTGGTTTTTCTGGCTCAGCCTGGCGATCTTCGTGATTCCGACGATAATCGATCTTGCGCGTGGCGCATGGACCGAGGAACAGACCGCCCATGGGCCGCTGATCTTCGCGTCGGGGCTATGGCTGATCGGCCGGGAACGCCGCAAGATCATAGGGCTTTCGCGGCCAGGTTCGCTGCCATTGACGATGATCGTGCTGGTGCCGGCGCTGCTGCTGTTCGTCGCCGCCCGGGTGCTGGGCTGGCTCGGGGTCGAGTGCCTGTCCGCCTATGCCGCCTGCATCGTCCTATTCTATTACCACGCCGGAGCGGCAGCGTTGCGCGCGATGTGGTTTCCGCTGCTGTACATGGTGTTCATGTTCCCGCAGCTCGACACCATCGTGCTTCCCCTGAGCCGGCTGCTCAAGATGGGTATATCCTCAATGGCTGTCGAAATTCTCTCCAGGCTTGGATACGAGGTCGCGCAGGCAGGTGTCGTGATCTTCATCGACCAATATGAGATACTCGTTGCGACAGCCTGCTCAGGTCTTAATTCGTTGCTAACCCTTTCGGCTATCGGCGTGTTCTACGTCTATGTCTGCTACGAAGGCCGCTGGCGGGAATCGCTACCCCTGCTGATCCTGATCTTCCCCATTGCGGTGACGGCCAACTTCACGAGGGTTTTCGTGCTGATCCTCGTCACCCATTATTTCGGTGACGCCGTCGGGCAGGGGTTCGTCCATGACTTTGCCGCGATCTTCATGTTCGTGGTCGCGATGGTCGCGCTCGTCACCGCCGATACGGCCGTGCGCGCCATTCGTGGCCGGAGCGGCCGACAAGGCCGCGTGACGATATGAGCCAGGACAGCTGGGCCGGCATCTCGCCGTCGCGCCGGCAGCTTCTGTTCGGGACGCTGTTGCTCTCGGCATCGGCTGCCGGCCTGGCACTGAAGCCGAACCGCAGCACCAACCCACTCCCGAAGGGCGCTCTGGAGAAATCGATCCCGGCCACGATCGGATCCTGGTCGACGAAGCGCGCCAGCAGCTTCGTATTGCCGCCGGAGGACGCCGACCCGCTGCGCATATACGATCAGGTGCTCACCCGCGCCTATCAGCATCCGTCGGGCGTCGTGTTGATGCTGCTGATCGCCTATGGCAGCGGGCAGACCGGCCTGTTCCAGGTTCACCGGCCGGAGGCGTGCTATCCGGCCAACGGTTTCACGCTCGGGCCGAAGCGGACCGTCAGCGTCGACGTGCGTGGCGGAGAACGCATAGCGAGCGGCTTCTTCACCGCCAGCGCCTATAGCCGCATCGAGCAGCTGCTATACTGGACGCGCATCGGCACCTCCTTTCCAACGACGTGGCTCGAGGAAAACCTGGCTGTCGTTCATAGCAACTTCTCGGGCTCGATCCCCGACGGAGTGATCGTGCGGATGTCGATCATATCGCCCGACCAGGATCGGTCGCTCGCGCTGCTGAAGTCGTTTGCCAGGGAATTGACGGAAATGTCCGGGCCAACCGCGTTGAAAGTCATGCTAGGTCCGAAGGCATGAACATCCGCCGCCGCCAATGCCAGCATGTTATCGGGAGAGAGCAATGAAAAACCCCCACCGCACCATGATGTTGATCGCTGGCCTGGCGCTGCTGGCCGGCTGCGGGAAGAAGCCGGAAGGGCAGGTCATCGCTACCGTCAACGGTGACGAGATCACCCGGCAGCAGCTCAACATGCTCATCCGCGACAGCGGGTCGGCATCGGCGGCTCAACGCAAGCAGCGCCAGAACGAGGCGCTGTCGCAGCTGATAAACCGCGAACTGCTGGTCGAGGCGGCCAAGGAGCGCAAGATCGACAAGTCGCCGGAATATCTGGCTGCGGTTCGGCAGGCGTCGGACAGCATCGCGATCCAGTTGCTGCAGCAGCAGATCGCGCAGTCGGTGCATACGCCGCTCGACCTGGATGTGTCGCGTTATGTCGCGGAGAATCCCACTCGCTTCGAAAGGCGTGAGATTTTGACCGTGGACCAGATCCGCGCGCCGGAGTCAGTGCTGCGCACGGGCTGGTTCGCTGCTGCGAAGTCGCTTGACGATGTCACCGCGGGCCTGCGGCAGAACGGCATCCAGTTCGAGCGGGCGACGCGGGAACTCGACACCATCTCGATGCCGCAGCCGATCCTTGCGCAAATGCTCGCTGCCGGCCAGGAGCCCTTCGGCCTGGCGTCTGGCGGGATCGCGACGATCGTCACCGTCCTGAAAAGAACTCCTGCGCCGCTGATTGGCGACGACGCCCAATCGGCCGGCCTGGCGCTCATGCGCAAACAGTCCGCGGAAGAAGCGCTACAGCGTACTCTGACCGCTCTCAAAGCGCAGGCGAAGATAGACTATCAGAATGGCTTCGGCCCGCCGGCGCCCGCGCGAAAGTGACGGCATTTCCCCGGCATGGTCGTGGACTGGTTCGATCCGGATCGCCCTTTGGAACGGCCCTGCTGCGAACGTCGCTCAGATCAGTATGAAACTGCTCGCCGCCAGCACCGGCTTGGTGCTCAGCAGCCCGATCTGGATCTGAGCCAGCCCGCCGACGCCATCGGGATCATAATAGAGATTTCCCGTCGACTGCTGGTAGATGAGATGCTGGTCGGTGCTCACGGCTTGGGCGCCGTTGAAGAATCCTGATGCCGGGATCGCGCCTGCCGGCAGGTTGGAGAAGGCGGTGAACACCGTGCGGGACAGCTGGAACAGGTCTTCCCCGGCGACGAAGTCCTTCACCTTGTCGCGCTCGGCGGAAGTGCCGAGATAATCGAACAGGAATATGTCGGCGCCCGCGCCGCCGGTCAGCTCATCCGCCCCCACGCCGCCGATCAGCGTGTCGGCGCCGGCACCGCCTTGCAGGAAATCGCCGCCCTCCTCTCCCCATAACAGGTCGTTCCCGTCATTGCCGGTAAGCAAATCGCCGCCGAGGCCGCCATGCATGACGTTTGCGCCGGAATTGCCATTGACGATGTTGGCGAGGTCGTTGCCGGTCATCGAGAGGTTCGCCGAACCTGTCTGGTTCAGATTCTCGATGTTGGGATCGAGGGTGAAATCGACCGACGTGTTGACGGTGTCGGTGCCTTCGCCGACATTCTCGACAACCTTGTCGCCAATGTTGTCGACATAATAGCTATCGTTGCCAATACCTCCGACAAGCGAGTCGGCACCTGCTGCGCCATCCAGCGTATCGTTGCCAGCGCCACCCAAGATGGTGTCGGCGCTGGCATTGCCTGTCAGCACGTCGTTGCCGCCGAGACCGTTGATCGTCCACAAGTCGTTAGTGGGTGCCGTGAAGATGTTGACGCCGTTGTCGCCCGTCCAGCTCTTGGGTTCTGGCAGGTTGTTCAGGGCGATCGTAAAGGTCGTCTCGGCGAACAGCCCGGCGGCATCGGTGGCGCGTCCGACAATCGACTGGGTCGGCGTCGCCTCATAGTCGAGCACCGCACCGCTTGCGACGGAGATGACCCCTGTCGTCGGGTTGACGATGAACCGTCCGCCTGCGCTGCTGGTCAGGCTGAAGCTCAACGTGTCGCCCTGGTCGACATCAAGGCCGGATAGCGTCCCGACTACGGTCCCGGCCGCGGCGTTTTCGTTTACCTGAGCATTCGACAGACTGAGGTTGGTCGGCGCGTCGTTGGCGCCCATGATGGTAAGCGATACCGTCGCGCTCGATGTGATGCCGCCCTGATCGGCGACCGAATAGGAGAAGCTGTCTGTTGCCGTCTGCCCTGCGGCAAGCTGCTGGAACAGCGCGCCCGGGGAATAGGTGATCACACCGTTGGCCAGGCTGAGGTTGGCGCCCGCCGACGTCGTCGGCGGCAGGGGCTGGATAGTGAGCTTGTCGCCGGCGTCGGGATCTTTGTCGTTGGCGAGCAACACGCCGCCTGGGATAGTGCCGCCATCCTCGGACACGTTGACGGCATCGTTGAACGCGGTCGGCGCATCGTTGACCGCGGCGACGTTGATCGTGACATGACCCGTGGCGCTGTTGCCGGCGCTGTCGCCCGCTGCATAGGTGAACAGCGCTGCGCCGTTGAAGTTTGCAAAGGGCGTGAACAGGATGCCGCCATTGCCGTCGAGCACCACCGAACCGCCCGAGACGGCCGTCACGCCGCTGATGGATATCGGTAGTCCGTAGCTGTCGGTATCGTTGGCCAGCAGCGCGGATATCTGGAAGACGGATGGCTGGTCCTCGGTGCCCGCCAAGACATCCGCAGTGGCGATGAGGGGCGGCGGGCCGCCCTGTACCGCAAGCGGATCGAATATCTTGTACTTGACCGACGTGCCGAGATCGTCGCCGCCAAGCCCGCCATAGTCCGTCCATGCGACCGCGAAGCCGCCATTGCCCGCGGCGGCCACCGTGGGATCGGCCTGGACCCCGGGTAGCTGGCCGTTGACGATGAACTCGCCGCCGATCTTGACGCCGCCGCCGGTAAATATCTGTGCTTTGATCCCGGCAGTGCCGACCTCCGGGCCGCTGCCGCCATAATCGGCCCAGCTGATGATGAAGCCGCCGTCCGCCAGCGCCGACACGGCCGGGGCCAGCTGGGCTCCCGCCGTCGTCGTATTCGCTAGAGACTGGCCGCCGAGCGGGGATCCGGACGCGTCATAGATCTGGAAGGCGATGCCGTAATTGTCGGGATCGCCGCCGCGCTGGCTGGCATCGGCCCAGCTGACCACGAAACCGCCGGTGCTCAGCGCGGTGATGCTTTCCTGTTGCTGGTTGCCCTGCGTCAGGCTGTTGACGAGGAACTCACCGCCGACCTTCGCGCCAGCCGCATCGAAGAGTTGCGCCTTCACGGCATCCTTGCTGGTGTCGCCGCCGATCAGGCTGCTGTCGCGCCAGCTGACCACGAAGCCGCCGGCCGTCAGCGCGGCGACAACCGGCGTATCCTGCGCGTTGGCGGTGTTCGTGTTGACCAGGAATTCGGAGCCCACGGCATTGCCCGCCGCGTTGTAGAGCTGCGCCTTCACGCTGCTGACGCTGCTGTCGCCCCCCTGTCCGCTGGCATCCGCCCAGGTCACGACAAAGCCGCCGGATGCAAGCCCGGCAACCACCGGCGTCTTCTGTGCATTCAACGTCGACGTGTTGATCAGGAACTCCCCGCCCGTGGCGCTGCCGTTGGCATCGAAGACCTGCGCCTTGATGCCGCTGCTCGAGGTATCGCCGCCAACCGCACTATTGTCGGTCCAGGTCACGACGAAGCCGCCCGATGTGAGGCCCGCCACCGCGGAACTGTCCTGGCCGTTCAGCGTCTGCGTATTGACCAGGAATTCGCCGCCGATCGGATTGCCATCGGCATCGACGATCCGGCCCTTGATCCCGGTCACGCTGGTATCGCCCTGGCCGCTTCCGTCGGTCCAGGTGATGACATAATGATCGTTGGCGATGGCCGTGACCGACGCGAACTGCTGGTTGTTGGCGATGCTGGTGTTGGCCAGCAGCTCGGATCCGCCGCCATAGCGATTCTCGACGATGGAGTCGGTGACGGACAGACCGAACACCTTGTCGAAGCTGTTCCCGAAGCCGTCGGTTGCCCTGACGGTCAGGGTAGCGCTGGAGGCGCTTTCATAGTCGAGCGCGAGACTGTCCTGCACGACCAGCCGGTTGCCCTGGATGGCGAATGCGCCGCCCGTGGAATCGTCGACGATCTCATAGCTGTAGAGCGCATTGCTGGCGCCATTGGCAGAGAGGCTGGCAAATGTCGTGTTCTCGACCGCCGCCTCGGAGACGATGTTGTTGGACAGGCTGATGTTGCTGATCGCGCCCGTTGTGGGGGTAAGGATCTGCATCTTGATTCCGCCGTCGGGGTCTCCGTCGAGCCCGCTGCGGTCGGTCCACCCGATGACCAGCGCGCCGGATGCGAGCGAAGCGATGCTTGGCAGTTCCTGTGTCCCGAGGGTGGTGGAGTTGACCTGGATTTCGGCGCCGACCTTGTGGCCAAGATCGTCAAAGACCTGCGTCTTCACGCCGAAGCCGCTGGCATCGGAGGCGAGCAGGCTGTTGTCGCGCCAGCTGACCGCGAAGCCGCCGCCGGCGATGCCGGTGACGGTAGGCTGGTCCTGCGCGTTGAACTCCGTCGTGTTGACCTGGAATTCCGTCCCGACCTTCGCACCGCTCGCGGCGAAGACCTGCGCCTTCAACCCGGAGCCGCTGGTGTCCCCCTGGAGGCTGGTATCGCGCCACACGATGACGAAACCGCCGTTGGAGAGCGAGGTGATGGTCGGCTGGTCCTGCGTCGCCGCCGTTGTGCTGTTGACCAGGAACTCGGAGCCCGACTTCGCACCGCTGGCGGTGAAGACCTGGGCCTTGATGCTGGGCGCTGTCGGGTCGCCGCCCAATCCGCTGCTGTCCACCCAGCTCGCCACGAATCCGCCCGAGGCGAGCCCGGTGATGACGGGCGCCTGCTGGCTGCTCGCGATCGTGGTATTGACGAGGAACTCGCCGCCCACTTTCAACCCGAGCTCGTTGTAAATCTGGGCGCGCACACCGGTGCCGGTTGCATCGGGCGCAGTCGCGCTGGCATCGACCCAAGTAATGACGAAGCCGCCCGATGCGAGCCCGGTGACAACCGAGCTGTTCTGGTTGAGCCGGGTCGTGCTGTTGACCAGGAATTCCGATCCGATCTTCCCGCCGTTCGCATCGAACATCTGAGCCTTGACGCCGAGACGGTCGGGATCGGGGCCCACGGCGCTCGCATCTGTCCAGGTGACCACGAAGCCGCCTGAACCCAGCACCGCTACCGAGGCCTGGTCCTGCGCATTTGCCGTGGTGGTGTTGACGAGGAACTCGCCGCCGAGCGCACCGCCGTTGGCATCATACAGCCGGGCCTTGATCCCCGACCCGCTGCTGTCGCCGCCGATACCGCTGCTGTCTGTCCAGCTGACGACGAAGCCACCCGTAGCCAGGGCGGTGATCGTCGCATCATTCTGAACGCCGGACGTCGTCGAGTTTGCGAGGAACTCGCTTCCCGCACTCGCATAAGCTCCATTGGCCATCGGCTTCCCAGTCGTAAACAGGTTGATCGATTCCGGCTGTATTCGCTGGTTTCTGCCGTTTTAGAGCAGGACGTCCTGCCGCGGATGTGCCATTCCGAGCCTCGCCCATATCATGTGAGGGATCGCGCTAAGCCTTTCGGGCGATCCGCGGAGTGCCCAGGCAATGCCCGCGTCACGACAGGATGTTCACGACGTCGCCTGGTGCTGATCGACGCGCAGGTAACTGTCGCTGAAATCGCCGATCTGCCGCAGTTCGGCGATCTTGCTGACCGATATGCGTCGTTTGGTGCGCTCGATCACGCCTTGTTCGGTCAGCCACTTGAGCACGCGGCTGATGTGCACAGATGTCAGGCCGAGCGCGTCGGCGAACTGCTCCAGCGTGATCGACAACTGGCGCCGATCTCCGTCCTCGACGCCGGAGATGCTTAGGCGTGTATCCAGCTCACACAGCAGATGGGCAAGGCGGGCGCGGGCGTTTCTGCGGCCGATGTTCAGAATCCACTCATGGCAGATCGCTGCGTCGACCAGCGCTTCGATCCATATCGCCCTTCCGATCGAGGCGTTGGTCAACACCAGGCGCCGCAGCGCTGCCATGGGGAACTCCATGATCCGGATCCGCGTCATCGCCTGAACATTGTCCTCCGAGATGCTGAGAAAGAGATTTTGCAGGTTCAGGAAATCGCCACTCATCTGGAAAGCGACGATCTGTCGGTCGCCCGCGCTGGTGAACTTCTGGCGGCAAGCCAAACCGTCTTCGATCAGGGCGAAATGCGTTACGCTTTGTCCCTCGCGCTGAAGGAAGGCCGAACGCTCGATCGTGCGGAATTGGCAAGGGATCGCCGCTAGCTGGGAATGGTCCGCGATCGTGAGCGGCGCATTTCGGCTGAGCCTCGAAAACAGCCTGATCGATTTATACCGGTTGATGGGCACTTGTAACTCCGTCGTGGAGCGGGTGAAGTTCTCAAGCGCCAGTGTTCACAATATTGCCGCGCATCATGATTGATGAACCGCATGACATCGTTTGTGCATGGTTCACCTGTGATATTCTTCTGAAATTACAGCGTAATGCTTATGGTGGAGGAACTAACCAGATCATCACACGTGCTCTCGGAATTGCGCGGTGGCGGTTAATCCGGCTCGACCACGACTCACGCTGTCGCAGGTCGTAGCGAGCCGCTTCAGCGTCGATCGCGGCGATTCAGACGGGCGGTGGGCGCCAGTTTTTCAATCCATCGGATTTTTCGCGCGACCGGTCTGCAACTGCTCGATTTTGTGTTGCTCTCGTCAAGCGATTGCGCTGACTCGAATGTCAGGATCGCCACGTGCGGCGCGCCCCTGGGCAGCTCTACCTATTTTGAGTTTCGGGCAGCTTCATGGGGGTAATGGACGTGCAGCGATTTCGGTATATTCTGAGGCAGCCTAACTCGGGGGGGTAGTGCCAGTGATCCAGCAGGTTCCAATGTCGGTTTTGGGTAGCCAAGAGGCGAACGAGGTGCTGAACGCTGTTGCGTGTGGCATGACGTCAGTGCTGCAAGCCAAGCTTTGGGCGGATGAACTTCGCGCGGAAGGATTTGCGGTGCTTGCCAGGGAAGTCGAACTGCGCCTGCCCGTGTGGCAATGAGCTAGGACCCGGACCAGCTAGCTCGTCCGGCTCCCAAATCCATGAGAAATAGCCCAGATCGCGGCTTGCGTGCGGTTTAGGCTCCCAAGTTTGCGCAGGAGCGTCCGGACGTGAAGGCGGACGGTCGCGATGCCTATTCCCAGGCGTACAGCGATTTCCTTGTTCGAGCAGCCGTCCGCCAGGCATCGTAATATGGCGAACTCACGCTCCAAAGGCGCCCCGTGGCGGATCCCCGCAGCCTGTCCTTCGCGCGAGCCGAAAGCTTCTACGAGTTCTGTGACCAGCGGGGAGGGGATGAACCTCTCGCCGGCGGCGATGAGCCGCAGCATCGAGACGAGAGCGGCGGGACTCGAACTCCACGATAGCACGGCATCCACGCCGGCCATGAAGGCGAGTCGCAGATGGTGGCGGTCGCAGTGGTCGCACAACAGCGCGATATGTGCCGAACTGTGGAGTTGCCGGAGGTTGGTTATGGTGGCGAGCCCTTGCTGGTCGACCGGCGCATCCAAAACAAGCACATGTTCATCGGCATCGCTGTCCGCTGGAATAGGTCCGGCGGGGGCATGCACGTGCGACCCCACTACCAATCCGGCACCGCTCAGTATCTGTTCGAGACCGGCTGCCCGCAGTTCGGAATTGCTCAGGATCACCACGCTTACTGGAGCGCCGTGCACCGCATCCCCGGGCACCGATCGCGATATCGAATCCGCTTGCGATGGCGCAAGGACGAGTCGCGGTGGCATGGGCCGGCTCGAGCGATTGTCGCCCTCGTTCGTCAATTCAGGTGATCCGGCTGCGCATGATGAGCGGTGAGTCCTCTGCGGCCATATTGGAAATTGCCGTCGCGGAGAGGCTTGCCAAATGATGGTCGTTTATCCGCTTTGCGAGACATTGTTCGATCAGCGACGGTCTGCCGAGGCTAAAGCTTTCGTCTCCTCCGTTCGGTTCCGTCAGGCGCATTGGAGCATCGCTGGCCCGCCAATTCCGAGGCCCTGCCATCGAGGCTAGTCCGCGGGCGAGCTGAGTTCGCATGACGCAACATTGTTGCTTCGAAGATAGGTCGCGGATGTGCCGTGCGGGACGAACGCATATTTTCCATCGATGGCTATGGTCTTGTAGAGGTAAATGGGCAGCGCAGCCCGCTTGCCCTTGCTTTTCCAGGGATAGGCATAGCTGCGCTCAGTACCCGGTATGACGATGTAGGAGGCTTTCCCGCCATTGTCGGAGAATATCAGCAGGAAATCGTTCGACGGCCGGCCACCTTTTCCCCGCGGGGCGGCTGACCAATGGAGAACGGGGCCTGCGGCGGAAGCTTCGCATGAGAGGCCGGTGACGAAACCGAGGATCGCCGGAGGGACATCTTCGGAAGGATTGACGAACTGAGGGTTGTCAGGATTGCCCAGCGCGGTAAGGATTGGAGCCGGCCGGGCCGGTTGTATCGCAATGATGCCAAGCACAAGGAACAGGCATGGGCGGATTGTCATAGTCATGCTATGCATTCCTATCCAGTTGATCTTGGAGATCATCGTGTGGGTAAGCGTGTGCTAAGTAAGATGTGTGCTTTCCAGATTTTGTTCCTTGATGCACTAAGTCAGAGAATTCGCAGAGGGAGCCTTCGGCTTACATCATTATTGCCACGAAGCGACCGAACGGGCTGCTGGCAGGAGGGGCTGTGGATGGAGTTCGTCTTGACGCAACCTGCCGTTACCCGTCGTCGCCGGACGATGCGCTGTGCGATTTGCCCGGCTACGCCCTGCGCCGCGCCACCAATGTGGTGATGGCGGATCTTGCCGAGCGTCTTTCGGTGATCGACCTCAGGATCTCGGACGCGTCGATTCTGCTCTTGATCGCCGAGCGCACCGACCTGCTCGCGCGTATTCCCGCCCAGCCCGCTCTCATTTCCTTCCGGCGCTGAAGGCTCTGTTGGCCTGATGGTGGTTCAGCGGAGGACTAACAGATCGCGGGGTTCAAGAGCGGCACGCCGCTTCTCTATCCCGCCATTTCAGACGACCAGTTGACACATCATGTCGGTGCGAGGGCGTCAGCATTGGCTGTTCACGGGCCTGCAATGACCCGATCACAAAAATGCCGCCGGCTTGTACCCGGCGCTATTTTGCGGCAGTCGGCATGTTGCCGCAGTCACCCAGGGCCAACCGGGCGTTACCATATCCCTTTATGCGAAGACGGTTCAGACCAAGACGGCGAAAGCGGAAAAAAGGAAGGGTGACGGCCAAATTTGCGCTGAGCCGTTGGCGGCTGACTACGGCGCGGCATTAGATATAAGTATAACACCTACCGTATTTTTCTATGCGGATTGATTACAACTTCGAAAACTTCCGCTTCTACCTTTAGAGGACGGAGAGATGCGCCGGGGGGGTGCCGTTCGAGGGGGTACGTGTCGTGTTGAGTTTAGGTAAATTTGCGGGCGTAGCCGGCGCTGTTCAAGGCGTGGGATTATGATCCGCCTTTCAGGCCGGCGCACCTTGGTTGCGGCAGTCAGCCTGCTCGCGCTGAGCACGGCGGAGGCCGGTGAGATCGGCGCACCCGCGGTCGTCCGTGGGACCGCGACACTGTCCGTCGAGGGCACCACCACCACCGTCAATCAAACCAGCGGCAAGGCTGTGCTCAATTGGTCAACCCTGTCGGTTCCGGATGGAGGCACGCTGCGTTTCCAGCAGCCAGATTCAAATTCGATCACGCTTAATCGCGTCACCGGTGGCGGTGTCTCGAACATCGACGGGATGATCACCGCCAATGGGCAGGTGTGGATTCTCAATCCCTCAGGTGTTCTCATTGGGCCGGGCGGTCGCGTACAGGCCGCAGGCTTTCTCGCGAGCACGCGCGATATCCTCGACGATGACTTCATGGCCGGGCGCTATGCCTTTAGCGGACGCGGCAAGGGCGAGATCACGAACGCCGGCCAGATCAGCGTAGAAAATGGCTATGCCGTTCTCGCGGGCGGGAAGGTCAACAACAGCGGTCTGGTGTCGGCGCGGCTTGGGACTGTCGCCTTGTTGGGCGCGCAAGGATTTCTGCTCGATCTGGCAGGCGACAAACTGCTGTCCTTTGCCATTACCGAACCGCTTGCGACGGTTGCTTCCGATGGAGTCATCAATAACAGCGGTCGACTGGTGGCCGATGGCGGTCGCGTCATTCTCACCGTCCGTGCCGCCGCCGATGCGGCGGCGAGCACGATCAACAGCGGAGGGTTGGTCCAGGCGCAGTCGGTCCAGCTTCGCAATGGCGAGATCATCCTTGATGCGGGCCCTACCGGCGAAGTCAGCAATGCCGGCACACTGGACGCCTCGGGCCTCGCCACTGGAGAAAGCGGCGGCCGGATACTTGTCGCCGCGGAGAGTATTGAGATTGCGGGCGGCGCGCGCCTCGACGCGCGCGGTGATATCGGCGGGGGCATCATCAACGTCGGCGGAGGCCTGCGGGGCGGCGATTTCGGCGGTCGTGCGGCGGCCGTTCGCGCCACCGTTGCGCAGGGGGCCGTGCTTGACGCCAGCGCTGTAACCCGCGGCAATGGCGGTCTCGCCGTTCTCTGGTCGGACACCCACAATCCGCTGTCGGTTACGCGTGCCGCGGGCATGTTCAGGGCGGACGCGGGCGCGCTTGGCGGCAATGGCGGCACGATCGAGACATCGGGCTATTCGATCCGGACCGAGGGCGTCACCGGATCGGCCGCGGCACCCAACGGTTTTGCGGGGGAATGGCTGTTCGACCCTTATGACATTCGGATCGTCGATCAGTTCAGCGCATCGCCCGCCTCGGAGATTCTCGCGGGGGATATCGCCAATCTGCTCAACAGCGGCACCAATGTTACCGTCGACACCGCGAACGCGCCGTCGTCGAATGCGCCGACCTCGTCCGCCGGCAACATCACCGTCAACACGTCGATCACCAAGTCTTCGGGGGCCGCCGCGACGCTGACCTTGCGCGCCCACAATGACATCACCCTCCAGCCAGGCGCCAACATCTCATCGACGAGCGGCGGCTTCAACGTCGTCCTGACCGCTGACAGCGACCATGATGGCAACGGCATCATCTATCTCGGCGGCAACATCACCACGGTAGGCGGGCAATCGAACGGCCTCGTCGGCATCAAATATGAAGGCTATTTCAACGATAATTTCGCCTTCTTCAACACGGCGCAGGTCCAGGCCGATACACGGTTCGACAATCTCTTCACGTCGATAAACGCGACTACGCCGGGCCAGAATTTCGACGATACCTATTCGGTGCGCTTTTTCGGCATGTTCCAGCCCAGCGTCACCGGGTCATATGATTTCCGCATCGGCAGCGATGACGCCTCCTACCTTTTCCTCGGCAACCCCGGCGAAACGGTCGCCTCGCTCGAGAGCCGGGTTACCCCCCAGAGCGCGCTTGCCTCCGCCCCGGGCGCGCATGGCCTGGCGTTCGGTGGCGGCAGCACCACGCTCACCGCGGGCAATCTCTATCCAATTCTCGTCTATTTCGGAGAGGCGGGCGGCGGCGATGTGGTCATCGTCGATTTCATCCCGCCCGGCGGCACCCGTACCGACAATGGCACCGGTTTCTACGTCACCAACATGGGCGGCCAGGCAACGCTGAACGGCAATGTCCAACTGATCCGCAACGCGACGATTAACGCGCAAGGCAATGTCACCATAAACGGGACAGTGGATAGCGCCACGACCTTTGCGGGCGTCAACCCGCAGACCGACAGATATGGCCTGACCATCGTCAATCCGAACAATGCCGTCACCGTCGGCCAGGCCATCGGCGGGATCAATCCTCTGGCCAATTTCGTCAGCCAATCGAAGAATCTGTCGACGCGGTCGATCGCGGTTGCCGCCACGGGCCAGATCCAGCTGGCCGTGACGCAGGGCGGCACCGTCATGGGCTCGCTCGCAGGTGGCGGCTTCACCAAGTCCGGCGGCGGCAAACTCGACTGGACCGTGGGAAGCGCCGGCGACGTGGCGATCGGCGATCTTTATCTCGACGGTGGCGCGCTCAATGTGAAGACCGCCTCGACCCTGGGAATCTCGGTTCCGATCACCCTGACCGCCGACAGCCTATTGTCCTTCCAGTCGGCGGGCACGGTCAGTCTGGCTTCCGCCATCAATGGCGGCTTCAATCTCGATGTCGGCAGCGATGGCGCACTGGCCATGGATGGTGAAATCGGCCTTTCGAGCCGGCTGGCGCGCCTGCGTATCGAATCCCTCGACGTCCTCACGCTGGGAACGAACGCCGATCTCCGCACGAGCGGCGACATCAGACTGGCCGCCGGTCACCGCTTTGTGAACAACTCGACCAACGGCGCCGTTCTGAACAGCCTCGGCGGGACATGGCGGGTATTCAGCAACAACAGCGCGCCTTTTGGCAGCACACCCGACGTCACCGGATCGCTGGCGCATGATTTCAAGACCTATGGCATCGGCTTTTCGACCGCATCGAATCTGGCAAGCCTCGGTGCGATGGAAGGCACGTCGGCGGCGCCGGCCGGGGGAAATGGATTTCTATATTCGCTGGCCCCCACGGTCACGGTCACTGGCAACGTCTCCCGCGAATATGATGGAACGACAACCATTGACCTGCCGAGCGTGGCGCTGTCGGGCAGCGGGGCAATCAACGGCGATACGATTGTCGCAGGCGCCGCCAGCGGGAGCTTCGATCTTCCCGACGCGGGGACCAGAAGCGTCGTTCTGAACGGTATCAGCCTTGTCGCCCAGGACAGCGCCGGCAAACCCGTTTATGGCTACAAGCCCAACGGCACGGTCAGCCTGACCGGCACGATCACGCCCAAGGTGCTCACCGCGACGCTGACCGGCTCGGTATCGCGTGTTTACGACGGCATAGCGACCACGACATTGACTCCGGGCAACTACCAGCTCTCCGGGCTGGTAGCCGGTCAGAGCTTCACCATCGATCAGACGGCCGGGACCTATGCGACGCCCAATGCCGGAGACGGCATCGTCGTCACCGCCACCCTGGCGGCGGGCAACTTCACCGCCGGACAAAATACCCTGGCCGCCAATTATGCGCTGCCGACGTCAGCATCCGGCGCGATCGGAACGATTTCGCCGCAACAACTGACGGCGACCCTCACGGGTGCGATATCGCGCGCCTATGACGGTACAACCGTTGCGACCCTGGATTCGTCCAATTATCAGCTCGGCGGGTTGATCGGTGGCGATAGCATCACCGTCAATCAGGCTACCGGCACCTATGGCAGCCCGAATGTCGGCACCGGCATCACCGTCGACGTCACTCTGGACAATGGGGACTATCTGGCCGGCGCGAGCACGTTGCTGAGCAATTATTCGCTGCCGACCGGGGCATCCGGCGCGATCGGCGAAATCAGCCTGGCCATGCTGACCTATGTCGCCGATCCGGTCAGCCGCCTTGTCGGGACCTCCAATCCGGCATTTACTGGTACGGTGAGCGGATTTGCCGCGGGCGAGACGATCGACAGCGCGACATCCGGCACGCTGGCCTTCACCTCGGACGCGGGAACGGACGCCCCGCCAAGCAGCTACGCGATCAACGGGGCCGGCCTCAGCGCGACAAACTACGCTTTCCAACAGGCCACCCAGAATTCCACGGCGCTGACCGTCCTGGCCCCGAACCAGTCACCACCGCCACCGCCACCGCCGCCACCTCCGCCACCGCCACCGCCACCGCCACCGCCACCGCCACCTCCGCCGGTGGTGGAGCCATCTCCGCCACCTCCGCCACCTCCGCCCGTGGTCGAGCCATCGCCACCACCGCCGCCGCCTGCGCCGGTGGTTGAGCCGTCGCCGCCTCCGCCGCCTCCGCCGCCTCCGCCGGTGGTCGAGCCGTCGCCGCCACCTCCACCGCCACCGCCGGTGGTCGAGCCGTCGCCACCGCCCCCACCGCCTCCGCCGGTGGTTGAGCCGCCGTCGCCACCACCTCCACCGCCGCCTCCGCCGGCTGAGGCAGTGGTCGAGGACGCGGCGCGTTCGGTCGTTTCGACGGTTTCGTCGATCACCGTTCCGACGCCGCCGACTCCGTCGGTATCGACGCCGAGCGCCGCACCAGCACCTGCTCCGGCGCCGGCTCCGGCTCCGGCTGCAAGCTCGGCGCCCGCGAGCAGCGATGCAGGAGCGCCCGCAGACTCTTCTTCGTCGGGTGACACGTCATCGGGCGGTTCGGAGCCGGCATCGAGCGACAGCAGTTCCTCATCGAGTGAAGGCGGCTCGTCATCGGGTGATAGTGCGGCCGCGTCGTCCGATGCGGGCGGCGCGCCGGCGCCCGCATCCGATGGCGGCGGTGATGCTTCGGTCAGCTCCTCGGCGGCACCCGCCGCATCGGGTAGTCCTGCTCCCGCCGCGAGCGGTGGGGGCGGCGGCGGTAGCTCCGGCAGCGAGGTTGCGGTCGTCGCGGTCGCTCCGGCGCCGGTCGATGCCCTCCCGCCGTCGCCGGTGCCCGATACGCCGCCGCCGACACCGGCCGACGCCGCAGATGCCGGTGATCCGATCCTGCAGGCGGCGGCTCCCGAAGGGCCACCAGCGCCGGCGGCCCAGGTGCAACGCGCAACGGCAATGCTGACGCAGCTCAATCCGAACATCGCCGTCAGCGTCGACCTGCCGCCGCGCGTGCAGGGTGCCCCGGGGGTCGATGTGCGCTTCTCGTTGACGGGAGATTTCGGTTTCTAATGTGGATTGCCCGGCGGAAGACCTCCGCCGCGTTGTACGAGCTAAGATGATCAAGAATTTGGGGGGGAATGAGTTTGCGTATTCTGGCATTGATCCTGCCGGCATTGCTGTGGTCGGTGGTCACGCCCGCCCAGGGCGAAGCGCCGCCGTCGATTGCGGCCGTGACGCTGGCTGGCGAGCAGTGCCGAACCGAGATCCGGACCGACGTGAAGATCGTCGGTTCCGCCCCCGCGGATGCCGATCTGGTCTGCGCTGGCAAGACGGTCGGACGGTTGGCCCATTCGCTCGTGCCCGGCAGCAGCCAGGAGACTGCCACTCAACCGGCGCTCTCGACCGCATTGGCCGGCAGTCGTACGGCGACGGCGATCAGGTCTGAACTAGCCTGTGAAGCCGAGCACTGGCTGGCGACTCCCCAGGGGCCGGTCATCCTGTTTCCATGCCGGCAGAAAAATGATGGCTGGCCGATGCTGGTCCTGGCGCGCCTCGATGGCGGGGTGTTGACGATTGTCGTGGGGCCGGCCTCCACCTATCCGGTGCTTCGCGCGATAATGCGGCTGCCCGATGAAGGACTGTCCCAGACGCAGCTTACCGCCCAGGTCCAGGCCTTCTGGTCGCAACCTGTCGCGATGGCGAGCGCGACCGATCTCGAAGCCGTCAGGGCTCTGTTGCGCAATGCCCGCGTCGCCGCGAGCCAGCTCGACTATGAAGCCGCCGAGGCCGGATTCCGTTCGGCGCTCGAGCTGCAGTCCCGGCTATTCGGCGAAAATGATCCCGGCACCAACGAGATATTGCTGGATCTGGCCCTGTCCGTCAGCAATCAGCGGCGCTTCGACGAGGCCGAGGCACTGCTGCGTCGGGCGGCACCGGAAGCGGACCGCTCGACACGCCCATCGGATCGCGCCAGGTCAGCGGCCTATCAGGGATATATCGCTGCCAATCGCGGCGATTTTGCAGCCGCGCGCAGCTTTGCCCACGCGGCCACCGCGGCATGGCGTTCGATCGCCGCCGACAGCCGGAGGACGGACAGTGTCTCGGGCCTGCTCGACAAGGGTGAGCAGGATTCGTCGGAGGCGGAGCTGGCCCATGCGCTGAACTTCGAAGCCGCGATGATGCTCCGCAACGACGATGCTACGGGCGCCTTTGCGACCGCCGGCGAGGCGCTTCTGATCATCGACCGGGTCGAGGACGAGCCGCGCTGGTGGAAATCGGACATCCTCCTGACCCTCGGCGAAATCAGCAGTGTCCAGGGGCGCCTGTCTGCTGCCGAAGCCTATCTGAAGGGCGCACTTGCACAGCGGCAGGCGATCTTCGGCGAGGGGCCCGGCACTCTCAAGGTGAGGACGGCGCTGGGCCGCGCCTATCAGGCCGAGCAGATGAACACATCGGCCATCATCGCCTATCGCGACGCCATCAAGGTCGCACGTACCCTTCCCGGGGGAAGCATCCCGTTCACTGCCGATGACTTCGTGCCCTTCGCCGCAGCGCTCGTCGACTATGCGGGAACGGTCGAGGATCCGGCCGCGAAGGCGGGCCTTTTCGCCGAGGGTTTCGATGCTTTCCAAATGGTTAGAAGCCCGCTTGCCGATCGCTCCGCCGTAATGGCATCGGCACGTCTCTCCGCGGACACGCCCGAACTCGCCGCTCTGATCGGCCGCCTCGATGCTGCCATCCGCGACCAGGGTACCGCGCGCCTGCGACTGGGGCAGGAGCAGTCGCTCAACGCGCAGGAGCGCAGCGCCCAGGTCGAGGAACAGCTCGCCAAGGACATCGCCGTCCAGGGCAGGGCCGTCTCATCCCTCAGGCAGGAGATAGCCCGCCGCTTCCCGTCCTTCGGGCAATTGGCGGAACCCAAGCTGCCAACGCTCGATGCGGTCCGCTCGCGCCTGCAGGAAAGGGAAGGGCTGGTCACCTTCCTGATCGGCCGGGAGCGCTCCTTCGTGCAGCTGGTGCGCCGGGACGGCGTGGTCATCGCACCAGTGCCAGCGGGCGCCGCAGCGCTGCAGGCGGCGGTCGTCCGGCTGCGCCGCGGCCTCGAAGTCCAGGGCACGTCGGTCAACGAGTTCGATCTCGAGGTCGCGCATCAGCTCTATTCGGATCTGTTCGGCGGCATCCTCAAGGAACTGGGCGAGGTCGATCGCCTCGTCGTGGCGCCCTCCGGTCCGCTGGCCAGCCTGCCGTTCAGCGTCCTCGTGACGAGGCCCGCCGAGGGCCAGGACTATCGCAAGGCGGGGTGGCTGGCGCAGGCGAAAGCCCTGACCCATGTTCCGTCCCTTGCGGCGTTCGTCACCCTGCGGTCGACCAAACTGGTCGGCAATCAGCCGCGGCTGCTGATGGCCATGGGCAATCCCGTACTAGGGCCGGTTCAGTCCGGCTCCGGGCAGCGCAGTTCGATGGCCGCCTTTACCGGAAGCTGTCTTTCCGGCGGCGTGACCCCGCCGCAACTGCTCCGCTCGCTGGCGTCGCTACCCGACACCGGAGGCGAGATCACCAGCGTCGCGCGGTCGCTCAAGTCGGCCAACGTCACCATCAAGCTGGGCCAGGATGCGAATGAGACGGCGTTGAGAGAGGAGAATCTGTCGGACTACCGCATTCTCTATTTCGCCACCCATGGCCTGCTACCCGGCGAACTGCGGTGTCAATCCGAGCCAGGTCTGGTGCTCACGCCGCCCGCACTGCCGGCGGCATCGCATGAGAGCGACGGCCTGCTCGGTTCCAGCGAGATTGCGAAGCTCTCGATCAATGCCGATCTCGTCGTCCTGTCCGCGTGCAACACCGCCGCGTCGGGCGACAATCTCGGCGGGGAATCGCTGTCGGGGTTGGCGGCCTCCTTCTTCCATGCGGGTGCGCGCAGCCTGGTGGTGAGCCATTGGCAGGTACCGTCCGCTGCCACACGCCGGCTCATGTCGGGGATGTTCGGCGCGATGGGCGCGGAGCCGAACCTGCCCGCCGACACGGCGTTGCAGCGAGCCCAGGTCGAAATGATCCGCGATCCGGCGACAGCGCATCCTTTTTTCTGGGCGGCCTTCGTCATCATGGGTGACGGCGCCACGAAGCCTCTTCAGACGAGGACCGGAGCATGAAGCTGCATGCGCTTCTGTTGCTGCCGCTCGCCCTGCTGGCGGGACGGGCATCGGCCATTAACATGGTGGTGGTGGAGGCCCGGGCCGCCGGGCTCAAGCCGGGGATGATGATCAGCAGCACCGCCCCGGTCACCCTCAAGGAAGGCGAGCGCGTGACGATCATCGGCCCCGACGGCCGTTCCGTGACGCTCAGGGGGCCCTATAAGGGGATCGCGATGCGGGCCGGAACCGCGGTGCAGGATCCGAAGGCCGCACTGGCGGCGCTGATCTCCACCCGAAACGATCGCGCCAAGTCGGTCGGTGCGATCCGCGCCGGCGCGAATGCGGCAAAGCTTCCCGACCCCTGGCTGATCGATATCAGCCGTCCGGGCGCACGATGCGTGCGCGAGGGTGACCGGCCGATCTGGTGGCGGCCGGACGACCGTTCCTCCGAGACGTTCACCGTCTTCCCGATCGACCGCTCGTGGCGCGCCGATTTCCAGTGGAAGGCGGGCATCGACCGGATGGCGGCACCGGCGCTGTCCAGGCTGGAAGGGGTCAGCACCTTCCTTGTCCGTGTCGAGGGGCAGGAAAATGCCATCAGCATCCAGGTGATCCCGCGCGACGTCACGGAGCCGCTCGTGCTGAGCAGCTGGATGCTCGAGCGCGCCTGCATCCAGCAGGCCGATGCCTATCTGCGCCAGATCGAGGCGGATCTCGCGAGATCAGCGTCTCCTTCTTCGAAGTCCAAAGGATCCAATCCGTGAGCAAGGCATCGCGCCTATCCCTGTCCGTGATCGCCATCGCCCTCGCGGCGGCGCTGATCGCCTTCTTCGCCGTGCGCTACGTCTCGTTGCTCACCAATCTCGAATATACGTTCGCCGACATCCGCATCGCGGCGATGCAGCCGCCGGCGGAGCCATCGAAGGATGTCGTCGTCGTGGCTCTCGACGAAGCGACGCTCACAGCCTTTGCCTATCGATCTCCGGTCGATCGCGGCTTCCTAGCGGATCTGATCACGCAGCTTTCAGCCAAGGGCGCGAAGCTGATCGGGGTCGACGTCATCGTCGATCAGCCGACCGAGCCGGAGAAAGATGCCAAGCTCAAACAGGTCATCGCTTCGACCAGGACGCCCCTGTTCTTCAGCTACTCCTCGGCGCCGAATATCGTGACCGAAGAGCAGCTCGCCTATCTGGATGCGTTCATCCCGGCCGACAAGCGCGCCGAGGCGAATTTGCTGACCGACCCATTCGATCAGTCGGTGCGCAGGATCAATCCCGGCGGAGAGCTCAATGCCGCCGGCCAGCGGATCGACACGCCGCACCATCCGGCGGGTTTCGTCCGGAAAACGCTCGCGCTGGCTGGGCGGAAGGCTCCGACGACGCCGGTGGAAATCGCCTGGCGCAGCCGACCGGACGCGGAAACGCCGGCCTTTCCGACCTTCTCGGCCGCGGTGATCCCGTTCCTTCCCGCGAGCTTCTTCAAGGACAAGATCGTCCTGGTCGGGGCGATCCTCTCGATGACCGACCGGCACCGGACACCGCTAGCCGTCGTCGACGACGGGGATCAGGGCAACATGCCGGGGATCTACGTTCAAGCCCATGGCGTCACGCAGATCCTCGAAGGGCGCAACCCGCCCCGCATGAGCGTCCCGGCGAAGGCGGCCATCACCCTGGTCGGTGCCATCCTGGGGGTGCTCCTCTCGCTGCTCAAGCGGGGCATCCTCTTCAACGTCGTCGTCGGGGCGTTGCTGATCGCCGCCTATTGGGCGGGAGCGGTGGTCGGCTATGGCTACGGGTTGCCGATGCTGCCGCTGGTCGGCCCGACGATGGCGTTCGCCTTCTCGATCTGGATGATGGACGTGTTCATCGGACGCGGCGAGCGGAAGCAGCGCGAGTTCGTCCAGGGCACCTTCTCGCGTTATGTCTCGCCCGCCGTCGTCAACCAGCTCGTCGCGGATCCGAGCTCGGTGTCGATCTCGGGGGTGCGCCGCGAAGCGACCTTCATCTTCACCGATGTCGCTGGCTTCACGACCCTGTCGGAACAGCTCACCTCCGAGGCCCTGTCGGACACGCTCAACGATTATCTCAACGGTGCCTGCGACATCATCCAGAAATATGAGGGCACGATCGACAAGTTCATCGGCGATGCGATCATGTCGATCTTCAATGCGCCGATCCTGCAACCCGATCATCCCGAAAGGGCGATCAAATGCGCTCTCGAGCTGGACGCCTATGCCGAAGCCTTCCGCATCGCACGCAATGCCGAAGGCATTCCGATCGGGGTTACCCGCATCGGCATCCACACCGGCGAGGCGACGATCGGCAACTTCGGATCGCAGTCGCGCATGGACTTCACCGCGCTGGGCGACACGGTCAACACGGCGGCGCGGACCGAAGGCGTGAACAAATATTTCGGGACCCGGATCTGCGCGACCGAGCAAACCGTGTCGCGCTGTCCTTCACTCCGCTTCAGGCCGGTGGGTGACATCGTCCTGAAGGGTAAATTGACAGCGACGGGACTCTATAGCCCGGTGGCCGACGACGAGCCCGAGGCGCTGACCCGCGGCTATGATGCCGCCTATGCGCTGCTGCGGGAGAAGGACGACAATCCAGCGGCCGTCGACGCCTTCAAGGCGCTTGGCGCCGAGTTCCCCGATGACCCGCTGATCAGGTTCCATCTCAAGCGGATGAGCCAGGGCATCATTTCCTCCCGCGTCGTAATGGACGACAAATGATCGATCGAACGACGACACGCCGTTTCCGCGCCCCGCGGCCGCACGCCGCCGGCCTGTGGCTCGCCACCGCCGTGGCGGGTTGCCAGGGCAGCCTGGCATTCGCGCAGAACGCCATCAAGCTGCCGCCCCAGGCGGACATCGCGCGGCAGCGCGTCGCGCCCCTGCCGCTGCCACCGGCCGATTATGATTTCAGAATTCAGAATCCCGAGAAATCGGCGGTGCCGAGAGCGGTCGACGACATCGAATTTTCGGTGCGCGCGATCCGGGTGGTCGGGGCCGAGCATTTTCCGGACAGCGTGGTGCGCAGCATCTTCGCACCGCTCGAGGGCAAGACGATCGTCCTCGAGGATCTGCGCAAGGCCGCGCAGCAGCTTGAAGACCGCTATCGCGCGGAAGGATATTTCCTGACCCGGGTCTTCGTCTCGCCGCAACAGGTCAAGGACGGCGTGCTCGAGGTCCAGGTGCTCGAAGGCTATATCGGCGCGGCCTTTGTCGAGGCGCCCAACGCGGCGTCACGGCGGCATGTCGAACAGTTGCTGGAACCCGTGATCAAGCAACGTCCCGCGCGATTCCTGGACCTCGAGAGCAGGCTGCTGCTGATCAACGATATACCGGGCCTCGCGGGCAACAGCGTCCTTCGCCAGGGTGTGGAACCGGGCAGTTCGGAAATGCTGGTCAACCTCACCAGGGTGCCCAACGCCTACCGCGCCACCTTCAGCAACACCGCCTCGGACATCTTGGGTCCGACCAGCTATGGCCTGGGAACGACACTGAGCCAGCCGCTCGGCCGCCCCGGCCTCCTCGATATCGACCTGTCGGCCTCGGGGGGAAATCTGTCGGAGCTGCGATCGGCCAATTTTCGCTATGCATCGCCGGTCGGGTCCGGCGGTGCTGTGCTCGCGCTCGGTGGGCTGGTGGCGTTTGCAAAGCCGGGTGGCATTGTCGCTGCCTCCGACATCGAAAGTCGGATCATGAGCTTCAATAGTCGCTTGCGGGTTCCGCTTCTGCGCACACGACCGAACTCGGTTTATCTGGATCTCTCCCTGACGCTCAACCGCAGCCGAACGGAAGCGAAGGGCCAGCTGTTCGTATCCGACAAGGGCACGGTCGCGGAAATCGGCCTGTCCTGGCAGCAGGCCGGTTGGCTGAACGGCGCGACGACCGTCACGCTTACTCTGTCCCGCGGCCTCGAGATATTCGGTGCGATCGGGCGGTCGGCTTTGCTGCCGTCGGTCGTGGGCTTCAAACCCGACTTCACCAAGTTGAACTACAGCCTCCAGCGCACCCAGATATTGGCCGACCGCATCACCGCGCAGTTCAATGTGCAGGGCCAATATACCGGCGATCGTCTGCTTTCGGGTGAGCAGGTCTCCTTTGGCGGGCCGTCGATCGGACGCGGCTATGACCCGTCGCTGCTGGCCGGCGAACGCGGCCTCGGCATGGTCGGCGAGCTCCAGTACGACCTGCCGGTCAAGCTCGCGCCTGCGGCCGACAGTGCCAAGCTCTACAGCTTTGCCGATTGGGCGCGGGCGACCACCCTGGCATATGGCCCCATGCCGAAACAGAACCGGTATATCAGCTCGATCGGGTTCGGCGTGCGCA
Source organism: Rhizorhabdus sp. P4_G6 (assembly GCF_056401045.1). NCBI lineage: Bacteria > Pseudomonadati > Pseudomonadota > Alphaproteobacteria > Sphingomonadales > Rhizorhabdaceae > Rhizorhabdus > Rhizorhabdus sp. P4_G6. The sequence goes on from NZ_JBFUKC010000024.1 coordinate 33,877, forward strand.
CCGTTCTATGGCAACATGCCAGTGTCGACATGCAGCTTGCCCGAGCCGTCCGCACCGTCGCCGGGGATCCTCGGCGTGGCGCGCGTTTCAACCTGAATGTCTTCCTCTTCTGGTAGGGACGTCGGCGGCCGCGCACGGTCTAAAAAGGGGCGATGGCGAGGATGAACCAGCCTGAGGATGCACCGGAACCGTCGGCTGTTCCTCACGCTTGACACGCTGATCCTTGCCGTGCTCACGCGGCGAAACGGTCCGTGGCGATTTCAAGCGGTGGATAATGTCACTTTGACAGGCGCCCGTACCGGAGGACCGATTCTGAGGCATTGATTCGACCTCCCACGTCACTTTAATCCTTTTATGCTGCCTTGCGACGACTGAGGTGGTTTCGATACCCCTTCTGATTTGACCTCACCTTGTAAACTGCATGCTATCATCTTCTACTGATGAAAGGTCTGCGCCTACGATCCGGGCAGCCGTCACTGGAGAAGTTCTGATGGAGCTGAAGAGATCTCCAAAATTACTTGCGCTCGCTGCTGGGGGATTAACGCTGGCACTGGCGGCGAGGGAAGGGGGAATTGAAGGTCCCAATTTGGACCTGTCGATAGTTTTATTTTCTTGTGCTGCCGTTGTCGGAATCATCGCCCTTATCTTTGAGATAGCGATATGGAAAAGGCTTCATCGGGCTGATCAAAAAGGGATGATCGAGGACAGGGAAGCCGATACGCTGCCGATCATTGCAGCCATCATACTTTTTACATTGATCCTGATCTCCTTGGTTGTGCTGCCCTATGGATGGATGAAAGTCGTTGCAGCCGTTATCTTCCTTGGTTCATCGGTATTCATCTGGCGAACCCAGCAATGGCGCGTGGCATTTCCGGCGTTTGATGCTGGATGCCTGCTTTCGTTGTCATGCTCAGGCTTGGGTGTTGTCGTACCGCTACTGGGCTTGGCTCACGCAAATGCGGAAACGGGCGCGGAGCGGGCTAAAGGCGATTTTCTGGGAACATCGACGTCCGGTTCGACCCGGTACGGGGGAGTGAATGAGGGTCGTGTTCTCATGGATCAATTCGAGCATGCGATCAAATCGGGCGACAGTTCAGCAGTTGAACGTCTTCGACGTCGGATCAACGCGCTGCTCGATCGAGCGCCAGGAAGACAGGCAGCTGTGCCCGTTCCGGTAGTCTGTAGATCATGGACGGGACCCAAGGGAGACAAAGGAGACCAGGGTCCCAAAGGGGATCGGGGACCGAAGGGAGATCAGGGACCTAGCGGAGACAACGGCAAGACCGGAAGGCGGGGCAAGACGGGAGCTCAGGGCAAGACGGGCGCGCAGGGCAAGACGGGCGCTCAAGGACACACTAAGGATCCGGATGGAGATGAAGCGGCCAAAGCTCTCCAAACGGACAAGCGATGCGCGCAGCCAGGCGGCGCCAAGATATTGGGATCAGCAGGCGCAATTGTGACGCTTCCTTTCAAGGCGGGTCGGAGTTCCGGAGGTTCCGGATATCCCGCGGCACCTTCTGGTTAGAATAGCGGATATAGCGTCAAAGCTGGGCTCGGGAGAGCATGCTATTCGGCGATGGCGCCGCGTTATTGCAGCGCCATCCACCTCGGTAGCTCACAAATTGAACGAGACTATTGAGCGATGCTCTTCGTCTCTGCGAGAAAGCCAGAAAATTTGGCGGGCGTCATTCTTGCGAGTGTGTGGCCAGCTGAATGGCATTTTCCGATCTTACGAGTTCGAAAATTATCGCCAGAGGTAAACCGAATAGATTGAGGTACGTCCTAGGGCTAACTCGTTTACCCTTCCGGTTACGAGCCTCTCGCTTCCTTGTTCGCGGTAACTTTACCGACCAATACAGAACTGGAAATTATTACTTACACGACGTCGATGCGGGGCGCGAATATTCGCCAGATAATGTCTCCTGTTGTTGGAGAGAGGGAGCGACATGGCATCGAGGGAGCCGCCGGGTGACGGGCAATAGCTTCCGCCACGTGGCGGCCTTCCTGATCGGCTTCCTTCTAATGGGCGGCTCGGGACGGGCTGAGGTCGCGAAGGACCGGCCTCATGCCGAGCCTGGCATGGCAGCGTCCGGAGACATTCTCCCCCTCGCGTTTGATCTTGGGCGCTCGCTGTCTGGGGCGGAAGTCCCCTCAATAGGGATCACCTCCTTCCGCGAACCTCAGGCCGAACCGCCGGAGAGCATTACGGGTTTGCCTTCCTCGGCTGTGCGGGAAGGCGCGAGTCAGCGCCCCTGGGCGGATCATATAGCGAGAAGCGCGAGCCCCTATGCCACGTTCGGAAGCCAGGTTCGTCGGATCAAGTGGGAAAGCCTGGGGGCTCTCGGCTATTTCACCGCCGTCAACTCGCCCAAATTCTTCAAGGAAACGACATCTCTCCACTTCAAGGACGAAGGCTGGTTCGGGAGGTCGACGGAAAACCTGGGCGTGGACAAGCTGACCCACGCCTTCGATGCCTATATTCTCGCCGAGATCCTGCATGCCCGCCTCCATGCCAAGACGGATGGGACGAGCGGGGATGCCTTCACCGCGGCGGTCCTGGCGACCGGCCTGATGTTCTATAGCGAATTATACGACGGCATCGAGACCGACAGTGGAATCTCTGTCCAGGACATGGTCATGAATGCTGCCGGCGCGACGTTCTCGCTGCTGCGAAATACTGCGCCTGGGCTCAGGGAAAAACTCGATTTCCGCCTGCTTCTGATGCCCAATGCCGACATCTACACCCGCACCGGCAAGCGCCATTATGCCCAGCAGCGCTACCTTCTCGCCCTGCAGCTGGCGGGATTTGAAAGGTTCAAGGATACGCCGCTACGCTTCGTCGAATTGCATGCCGGCTATTATGCGTCGGGCTTCACCGCCAAGGACGTCGCCCGCGGAGCGAAGCCGCGCCGCCGGTTGTTCTTCGGCATCGGCCTCAATTTGCGCGAACTCTTCTTCCGTGCGCCCAGATCCACCGCCGGGAGAATCGCAGGCGTCGGGCTCGATTATATCCAGATCCCCTACACCGCCGTGCATTGGAAATAGGCAATCGCGGCCAGGAAGGCGCGGTGGGCGGTCTTGGGGCGGCGGCGCGTCTGGTGCAAGTTAATGATTAAAACAGGGAAATCGATAGAGGAAAAAGGAATATTGGGGCATGGTCATTTCGCCTGTTGATGTTACGATTATGGAATAAACGCGATATTCTATTCCACTCGCATCCTATGGATGCTTCTGCCGCAATGCAGTACCCGCCCAACTCAAAAACCGATTGGTAGCTGGTGCCGTCCCTTGATTTCATACCAGGCCGCGACCTAGATACACACGCCGAGATGATCATGCTGATGCGGCAAAGAACCGCTGGGGAGCATGTCCTGCTGCCGATTCCTTTAGAAATTAGGGACGATTTGGCAGAAGCAGGTTAGATCATAACAGGATCATAGGACTGTATTAAGGCAAAATATCTTGTCGTAACATTTGATAGTGCGCGCCGTCTGCGAAGCGGTAGTCGGTCATGTGAAGGATCGCACCATGCCCTCAATGACACTCCCGACTGCGAGATCTCGGCGGGCAAAGGCCTTCGTCATCATCGCTTCGAAAGGCAGGCCTCAGCAGGTCCGTCTGCTGCGCGATCTCCTGCGGGTTCAGCGCGATCTAATCGGCAGGCTGATCGTGGTCGGTAGCGAAGCAGCGGACATCGAAGGGGTTGCTGACGGCGATGGGCACTGGATGCGCTGCCTGCTGGCACGAGAGGCTGGTGCGGCGATCCAGAGGAACGAGGGCATCGCCTATGTCATGAACCATGAGAACCCCGATCTGACCCAGGACGTCGTCATATTCTTCGACGACGATTTCCGCCCTGCCGGCGACTGGCTTGAACGGGCAGCGGGCGTGCTCTCCGAGAGATCGGATGTCAGCGCGCTAACCGGCCGCATTCTCGGCGACGGGGTGAATGGCGAGGCTATCGACGAGGTGTACGCTCGAAAGCTGCTGGCCGGCGAGGCGCCGCCGATGGCGCATTGGGCTGCCGGTGAGGAGCGCGAGGTCGGCTCGGTTTACGGGTGCAACATGGCCTTTCGCGCGTCCGTCCTGTCGGAAATCCGGTTCGACGAAAACCTGCCTCTCTATTCCTGGCAGGAGGACCTGGACATCACCAGCCGGGTGGCGAGACTGGGCAAGGTGCTTTACACTCCGGAGTGCCGCGGTGTGCACCTGGGTGTGAAGTTGGGCCGCACAAGCGGATTCAGATTCGGCTATTCGCAGATCGCGAACCCGATCTATCTCTATAAGAAGGGGACCTGTCCCTATAAACGCGCGGCGCGATTCACGGCGCGCGCGATCGTGGGAAACGGAATCCGCAGTCTCCTGAAGCCGCGGCTGTTCGATTATCGCGGACGATTTCGCGGCAATCTGCTGGCGATATATGATGTGATGCTCGGCCGGCTCCACCCCCGCCGGATTCTGGACCTATAGGCGTCTTCATTTTCTAGCTTACGCCGGCAATCGCCTTCATCAGCTCGGCCTCGCGAAAGGCTTTGGTCAGTCTCGGTATGTCCGGTGCACTCGTTTCGGCATCGGCATCGGCATAGCCGACACGATCAGGACGGGCGGGGCAGTGTCGCCTTCCCAGGGCAAGCTCCGCGCCCGACATGCCGGACGATTTCCGCTGCTCGCGAGGAGCTGGCGTCATACCCCGCCACAATGTCCTTCGACCGGTTGCAGGCATAGCAGGCAGCGCCGGAGGACGGCGACGCCGGGGCCGCCGGGCTGACACGGACGTGGTCGGTCCACGCGCCACGATCATCGCTCTTGCGCAGTGCAGCAAAGTACGTAGTGTGACGGGCGGAGAGGGTGCTTCCATCGGGTTGGGGAGCATGTCGATGCAAGACACTGATGCCGTTCATGGACGCTGCCGCCAGACCGGGCAGCTGATCGCCAAGAGCAACTGCTTCGCCCTGCGCTGCGAGGACGGTGGCGAGTTCTGGCTCGAAATGGATCGCATTCCTCATCATCTGATCGACCAGCGCGTCGACATAGATGGCATCATGTTCGGCAAGACCCTGATCGCCGTCGAGGGAATCGGTCCCGCGCCTGAGGCGGCGTGACCATCTCCTGTCCCATCTCCCGCCCTGCCGGCAAGGCGTTGATTCTCAGGTAAGGCCTGTTCCCCCTCAAGCCCGCCGCGGTTGACGCGATGCTTGGCCGCGCGTCAAGGGTCGACTGTCCCTGCGAAAACCGCGTGCTCCGGAAATAGCGGAAAATATGCGCAGCTGTGAGC
>NZ_JBFUKC010000025.1:0-35658 GCF_056401045.1 Rhizorhabdus sp. P4_G6
CAGCAGGGCGAGCGGTGCGCCCAGCAGCGCCAGCAGCGCCGCCGGCCGCCACGGCACCGGCGCGCGCGGATCGATCATGTCGCCGCTATTCTTGAGCGCCGCCGCCGGAGCGGCCCCGGCCGCGGCGCGGGCCGGGAGCACGCTGCCGAGCAGCGCCGCGGCCAGGCCCAGGAGGAAGAAGGCCGCGGCCGGGCCGGGCTGGAAGACCAGCCGCACTGCCTGGTCGTCAAAATAGCCGGCGCCGAGATCTCCCCCGAACAGCCGCAGCGCGCCCGCGGCCAGCCCATAGCCGGCCAGCAGCCCCAGCGCGGACCCGATGACGCCGATGATGAGACCCTCGACGGTCACCGCCGCGACGATGCCGCCGCGCGGCAGGCCGAGGGTGCGGACCAGCGCGAAGACGCGCAGGCGGCGGGTGACCGACAGCGATTGCGCCGAATAGACCAGGAAGCCACCGGTCAGCAGCGCCACCAGAGCCAGCATGTCGAGATTGACCCGATAGGCGCGCGACAGCGCGTCGCCCTGCATCGCGCGGCTCTGCCCGCTTTCGAGCGCTGCACCCGCCGGTAGAAGTTTCGGCAGAGCCGCCATCGCCCGCGGCCGGTCCGCCAGCTTCAGGTCGATGCGGTCTACTCGTCCCAACCGCCCGAATCGCCATTGCGCAGCGGCGATGTCGATCACGCCGATCGCCTGATCCTCGCCCAGCGCCGGCAGCGTCCCGGCGACCCTGAGCGTGACGTCATGGCCGCTCGCCCCGACCATGATCCGATCGCCGATGTGCGCGCCGAGCCGCGCCATGGCGCCGCGCGACAGGAACAGCGCCTGCCCGTCGAACACCGCCTCGCCGTCGTCCGCTCCCTCGGCGCGGATACCGACCAGGCTGGGCGTCACCGCAGCCGCGCGCAACAGGTCGACCCCGAGCAGGATGAAGCGCTGCCCGCCGGCATGGGCGCGCAGCTCGACCACCGGGCTGGCATCGGCGACGCCGGGCGCGGTCGCGATCCGGGGATAGGCCAGCTCGTCCATGCCGAGCGGACTGACCGCGCGCACCGCCAGCTCGGCAGCGCCGTTGACGCTGCGCACCGCCCCGTCAAACGAGGTCAGCGCCGAGCCGTTGACCAGATGCACCGCAAAGCCCAGCGCGACGCCCACCGCGATCGCCAGCGCGGTGAGCAGGAACCGCAGCGGATGCCAGCGCCACTCCCCGCCGACCAGCCAGCCGAGCGCCAGCCGCGCCGACAGCAATCCGGGCTCAGCGCCCATCGCGCTCCGCCAGCCCCTCCGCTCCGAGGACCAGCACGCGATCGGCGATGCCGGCGGTCGCCTCGCTATGGGTGACCAGCACCACCGCCGCGCCATGATCGCGGCTGGCGGCACCGAACAGCGCCAGCACCCGCGCGGCGGTGTCGGGATCGAGATTGCCGGTCGGCTCGTCGGCCAGGACCAGCGCCGGGCGATGCACCAGCGCGCGGGCGATCGCCACCCGCTGCAATTCGCCGCCTGAAAGATCGCGCGCATAGCCCTCGCCGCGCCCACCCAGCCCGACCGCATCGAGCATCGCATCGGCGCGGGCGGCGGCGGCGCGCGCGTCCGACGACACCAGCGCCAGCGGCAACGCGACATTCTGCCGCAGCGTCAGATAGGGCAGGATATGGAAGGCCTGGAACACGAAGCCGATCCGCTCGCGCCGGATGCGCGTCCGCGCCGCCTCGTCGAGCAGGCCGAGGTCGACGCCCTCGATCCGGATCGCGCCGGCATCGGCCTGATCGAGCCCGGCGAGCAGGTTGAGCAGGGTCGACTTGCCGACCCCGGATTCGCCGAGGATCGCGACGACCTCCCCGGCGCCGGCGACCAATTCGAGATCGCGGAACAGAATCCGCGGGCCCGGCACCGACTTGGCAAGGCCGCGCACCTCAAGAAGATTGGAGTTCGCACCACCCATGCGCCCACCTTAGGGTCTGCGCGGTAAAACGAAACCCGTCCGAACAAGCTTGCTCGCCACCGGGCGCGGCGGGGGCCACGCCCTACTCGGCGTCGGGCTGCACCGAAGGATGCGCGCGCTGGAATGCGTCGAGCGCCGCGCACTGCGCATCGATCGCAACCAGCGTCGGGAATTGCCCGACATCGCAGTTCAGCCGCCGGGCGTTGAACATCTGCGGCACCAGGCAGCAGTCAGCGGTCGTCGGGCAGTCGCCATGGACGAAGCGCCCGCTGCGTCCCTCGGCGACCAGATAGGCTTCGAGCCGGGCCAGACCGTCTTCCACCCAGTGGCGATACCATGTGTCGATCTCGTCCTGGTCATGGCCGAGATCCTGCTTGAGGTAGCGCAGCACCCGCAGGTTCGCGAGCGGATGGATGTCGCACGCGATCAGCAGCGCGGCGGCCCGGACATAAGCGCGCTCGGCCAGGCCCTGCGGCAGCAAGGACGGCTGGGGCCAACGCTCCTCGAGATAGTCGATGATCGCCAGCGACTGGACGAGCAGGCCCTCGTCGGTATCGAGCGCCGGGACCAGCCCTTGCGGATTACGCCCGGCGCGGTAGGCGGAGAGAGCGTCGCGCTTCAGCAGGTGCACTGCGAACTGCTCGACATCGAGGCCCTTCAGGTTGAGCGCGATGCGGACGCGATAGGCCGCCGACGACCGGAAATAGCTGTAGAGTTTCATGCGGCCCGACCTCCTTCACGCCGCCATCGAGCTTCTGCCTTCTTGCCGATCGCTTCAAGGGAGCGGCTCCGTGCTGGCTGCGGCGGGAGCCTTTTATCGGCGCACCGACAAATGTTTGTACTTGGCCGCCGAGCGCCCTATAGCGGCGCCCGCGTCGGGGAGTGGCGCAGGCTGGTAGCGCACCTGGTTTGGGACCAGGGGGTCGCAGGTTCGAATCCTGTCTCCCCGACCATTTTCGATGCGCGGCGCCGCGCGCGACCAGCCAACGGACGAGTGATAGGGAACGCCGGGCAGCGCGCTCATATTGGACGCGCGGACCACCGTGACGCAGCAGGTTGATCGCCGGTGGAGAAAGGCGATTGGTCGTCATTCGCCCGGGGTGATGGACCGGTCCAAGCCTGTGCACAAACTCTATCCCGGCTCGTCCGGCCATGCGATGCGGCGGATCGGCTTGATCAGACCGCGAACCGCCCTTTGAAGGCGAATTCCTCCAGCGGCTTGCGATCACTCGGCACCTCGCGCGCCCGAAGCGCTTCGGGCAGGATCGACTTATCCGCGATCCGCCCGATGGCGATGGCCGCTTCGATCCGGAACCGTTCGGGAATGTCCAGCTCGGCCTGCGCGCGCTCGAAATCCAGGCCGGTCATGCCATGCGCATGATAGCCGAGCCTGGTTGCTTGCAGCGCGAGCAGCGCCCATGCCGCACCGGTGTCGAAGCTGTGGCTGCGGGACGGGTTCGGATCGGCCGCTCTCGGCGACTGAATGAGCGTATCCGACAGCGCGATGACGAGGACAGCCGCCCGCTCGGCCCATGCCTGGTTGAAGGGGAGCAGCACGTCGAGGAATCTCGCCCAATCGGCGCCGTCGCGATGGGAATAGAGAAAGCGCCATGGCTGATAGTTGAATGCCGAGGGCGCCCAGCGCGCCGCCTCGAACATGATGTCGAGATCGGCCTGCGGGAGCGGGCTGGCGTCGAACGCGCGAGGCGACCAACGATCGAGAAACAGGTGTTCGACCGAAGCCGAAGCGGTCCGGAATGAGGTGTTCATCAATGTGTCACGCGCTGGGGGGCCGGGTCGACCATCAGGAGTCCGCATTCTTGGGCGACGCGCCGGACAGACGCCATTGAGATTTGCTCAACGGCCTTTAGCAATGCTCAACCCTCCGCCGCCGACATACCAAAAACCCCGAAAATCTGAGAAAAATCGGTGCCCATAATTAGAAGTCATAGTGGCAAAGCAAATCTCTATTGAATCAGTAGTGATTATACCGATCCTGAACGGCAAGCACCAAACAGCGAGCCGAAGGGGTCTACATTGAAGTCTAATCAAACTGCGTCCGCGTTGTTTTGCTCTGCCCGGCGCCGGATGCTCGCCGCCACGGCGATCGGCCTCATCGGCGCTTCGGCCGCCCACGCCGAAGACGCGGCCGACGCCGAAGTCAGCGAGATCACCGTCACAGCCCGCTATCGTACCGAGAGCGTGCAGAAGGTGCCGATCGGAATCACGACTCTGACGAACACCCAGCTCTCGAACCAGGGCGTCAGCTCTCTGAAGCAGGTCGTCCAGCAGCTTCCGAGCCTCAACATCCAGGGCTTCAGCGGCCGCAATCAGACCATCACGATCCGCGGCATCGGCACCAACGCGGGCGGCACCAATGACGGCCTCGAACAGGGCGTCGGCCTCTATGTCGATGGCGTCTATCGGCCGCGGACCGGCTCGGTGATCACCGACCTGCTCGAGGTCGACAACATCCAGCTGCTGCGGGGACCGCAAGGCACGTTATTCGGCAAGAACACGGTTGCCGGCGCGATCGACATCAAGACGCGGGAGCCCAGCTTCGATCCGGAAGCACGCCTCGAACTCACCTACGGCAACTACAACCAGCTCCGCGCTTATGGCAGCATCGACGCGGCGCTGAACGACGAGGTCGCGTTCCGCTTCAGCTATCTGCGCAGCCAGCGCGACGGAATCATCTACAACACGACGTACCGCAAAAACTGGGACAATCAGGACAACCATGCGGGGAAGTTCGATCTGCTCTACAAGCCGACCGACAGCTTCAAGTTCCGGTTCATCGCCGATTACAGCATCCAGAAGGGTGATATGGGCTTCCAAACGGTCGGCGAGGTGCTGCCGACCGTGCTGGGCAATGGCACCGAGGTCCGCGGCTTCTATCGGCGTGCGGCGGACGTCGGCTACACGCCAATCGCCGTTCGCCCCTTCGACCGCGCGACCGACATCGACAGCTCGCAATATGACAAGATGCCGAGTTGGGGCCTGCAGGGCAAAGCCGACTGGGATGTCGGCCCGGTCACGCTGACCTCGATCACCGCCTATCGCAACTGGAAGTGGATTCCCAACTACGACGGCGACCAGATCGGTGCGAACGTCGTGGTCAACGCGGTCGTCGCGACGCACCAGCAGCAGTTCAGCCAGGAGGTGCGCGTTGCCTCCAACGGCGAGCGCGCGATCGATTACACCGCCGGCCTCTATTTCTTCTGGCAGGAAGCGAACGACCGCCAAATCCAGCTCTATGGCCGAGATGCCTCGGCCTGGCTCATCACACCGAACACGCCGACCGCGCCGGTCACCACGATCCCATCGGCGGCGCTTAACGGCCTGGTCGCCTCCGCTCATGTCGTGCCCGCGACCTACAGCTATGCCGCCTACGGCCAAGCGACCTGGCATATCTCGCCCGTCTTCCGGATCACCGGCGGGCTCCGCTTCACCTATGAACACAAGACCGGCCTGTACGATGCGACCGCAGCGGGGGACGTCGCTCCGATCAGCAGCTTCGATCCTGCGATCCAGGCGACGATCGTTGCACGGCGCGCGGCCCTGGCCCCGAGCCGCCGCTATACGGCGTCAAAGAACACCAACAACCTGTCCGGCACGCTAATCGCCGCCTATGACCTGGACCAGAACGTCCACGCCTATGCGTCCTATTCGCGGGGCTATAAGTCGCCGGGCATCAATCTGGTGAATCTCGCCCCCGGCATCGATATCTTCGTCAAGCCGGAAAAGGTCGACAATTATGAGCTGGGCCTGAAAAGCCGCCTGTTCGGCGGAGCGGCAGAAGTCAACGTCGCACTGTTCTGGACCGACGTCAGCAACTATCAGGCGAACTTCGTCAACACCCAGGTCACGCCGGCCGTCAGCTACATCACCAATGTCGGCAATCTGCGCTCGCGTGGCGTCGAGGTCGACGCCCGTGCCACTCCGCTCGATGGGCTGAGCCTAGGGGTCGCGGGGACCTATAACGACGCGAAATATCGCAGCTATCGCAACGCGCCGGCGCAATATCTGAACAGCTATCTCGGCGTGATTGACCTTTCCGGCCGCCCCGCCTCCGGCGCCCCGAAATGGTCCGTGACCAGCAATGCCGAATATGTCCACGCGGCCGGACCGGTGGAGATCTACGGCGGCGGCGACGTCAGCTACCGTTCGGGCTTCTACGCGGCGGTGAACCTCGATCCCTTCTCGCGCGTGCCAGGCTACACGCTCGTCGGCCTGCACGGCGGCGTGCGCAATCCAGACAGCCGCTGGGACGTGTCGCTGTGGGTCCGCAACCTGTTCAACAAGGATTATTTCAACACCAGGTCGGTGAGCGCCCAATTTGGTGTCGTCCTGGCGCAGCTCGGCGAGCCGCGCATGTACGGCATTACCCTGAAGGGGCGCTTGTGAGCCGCAGATTGGCGAAATGGAGGCTGATCCTGCTCGCCACCCTGCTGCCGGTGGCCGGCTGCGGCGCTTCGAGCGATACCCATCTGGCGCGCGTGCGCTGGGCATTTTTCATGCCCACCTCCTGGGACCCGGTGACGAGCCGCACCGGCGCCGACATCAACACGATCAGTCTCGCTTATGCGTCGCTCACCAGGCTGGACAAGCATGGTGAGCCCCAGCCCGCGCTCGCCAAGTCATGGCATTATGCCGACGGCGGGCGGACGCTGACGTTCGACCTGCGGCCCGGGCTCACCTTCACCGACGGCACGCCGCTCGATGCCGCGGCGGTGAAGACGTTCTTCGAGCGCGGCAAGGCCCAGAAGGACAGCTTCCTGAAGGCGGAGCTGAAGGGGGTAGAGCGGATCACCGCCGACACGCCCACCCGCGTAACTCTCCACCTCAGCGAACCCGACTATCAGCTTCCCTATGTGATGGCGGGCAGGGTCGGCGCGATCGCGAGCCCGAGCGCCGCCCGCGATACGGCCAAGCTCGCGCTTTGGCCGGTCGGAGCTGGCCCCTTCCGGATGGTCGAGTTCGTGCCGGAATCCCACGCCTATCTCGAGAAGAACCCTGGCTATTGGGATGCGGCCAATATCCATATCGACCGGCTCGAGCTGACCAACAGCCCCGATGCCGCCACGGTGGTGGCCGCCCTGCTCTCCGGCTCGATCGACATCGTCGCCCGCATCCCCGCGCGAAAGGTGGAGGAGGCGAAGGCGCGCGGGCTCAACGTCGTGATAGCGCCGTCGCTGAGCGCGACCGACGTGTCGATCAACCGCAATAAGCCGCCGTTCGACAATCCCAAGGTGGTCGAGGCTTTCCGCTATGCCTTCGACCGGCAGGAGTTCGTCAATATCGCCACCGCCGGTGTCGCGAGCGCGACGCATCAGCCCTTCCCACCCCGCTACTTTGCCTTTCAGCCACAGCTCGAAAACCGCTGGAAGCATGATCCGGCGCGCGCGCGCGCGCTGTTGCGCGAGGCCGGCTATCGGCCGGGACAGCTATCGGTGGAGATTGCCGCGAATCCGCTGCTCGTCGACGGCGGCGCCGAGATCGCGCAGGCGCAGCTTGCGAGGATCGGCGTGAACGCGACGATCCGCGTCGTGCCGCCCGGCTCATCGAGCTGGCAGAGCGAGGTCTACATCGCCAAGAAGCCGCAGATCGCGATCGACGGGACGATCGGGCGCGAATCGCCGGTCCAGAACCTCCTCTCGGTCTATGGCCCGGCCGGCATAATGAATCTGAGCGCACCTTACGCCTCGCCGGCTTTTCTGAAAGCTGTGGACAGAGTGCGGCGCACCCCGACGGACGATCCGAATTACCGGGCGCGGCTCGGCGAAGCGGTCGCCGAAGGCGTGGCCCAGTCGCCGACGAATTATCTGTACAGCACGCCCTGGATCGTCGCTGCCCGGCCCCGCTTGAAAAACCTCAACATCCTGCCCTCCCAGATTCGTTGGGAAGGAGTACGTGTCGAATGAGCACTGTCTTCGAAGAGCCCATCGCTGCCGCCGACAACACCGTACAGCCTGGCATTGCGCGAAGCGGGCATGTCCCGCGCGTCACCGCGGCGCTGCGCTTCCTCTGGGCGACGCTGCTGGTCGCGGTCCCGATCTTCCTGGGAGCAACGCTGATAACCTTCCTGCTCGGCCATGCGAGCGGTCTCGATCCGGCCGCTGGCATTGCCGGCGACGCTGCCAGCCCCGAAGTGGTCGCGCGGATCCGCGCCCAGTTCGGCCTCGATCAGCCGGTGATCGTGCAATATCTCGCCTGGATGGCCGGGATCGTTCGCGGCGACTTCGGCACGTCATGGTTCAACGGCGTGCCGGTGCTGCGGCTGATTACCCAGCGGCTGCCGGTCAGCCTCTCGATAGCGGGCGCGGCGCTGCTGATCGGCGTCACGGTCGGCACGCTGCTCGGCATCGCCGCTGCGGTATGGCGCGGGCGGCTGATCGACCGCGCCGTCACCGGCTTCGCCTCGGTCGCCTCGGCATTGCCCCCCTTCGTGGTGGCGATCGTGCTCATTCTCGTCCTGAGCCTGTGGCTCAACCTTCTGCCCTCGGCCGGGTACATCCCCTTCTCGGACGACCCGGCGGGATGGCTGCGCGTGATCGCGATTCCGGCGATGGCACTCAGCGTCGACGTCATCGCCGATCTCGCCCGCCAGTTGCGGACCGGGCTCGTCACGGCCCTCTCGGAAAATTACGTCACCGGCGCAATAGTGCGCGGCCTTTCGCCGCGGCGCATCTTGTTCGTCCACGTGCTGCGCAACGGCGCCGGCCCCGCGCTGTCGATCCTGTCGGTGCGGATCCCGATGCTGATCGGCGCGTCGGTGGTCACCGAGACGATCTTCACCATGCCGGGCATCGGCAAGATGGCGGCAGATTCGGCGCTGCGCGGCGACGTTCCCGTGGTCGAAGGGACGCTGGTCGTCTCGATCGTGATCGTCCTGCTGTGCAGCATATTGGTCAACGCCCTGATCGCGGTGCTGCAGCCAGCAAGCCGGCGGAGAGGCTGAACATGAAAACCGGTTTTCTCCGCGGCAGATCGGCTTCTGTCGCCCTGGCGATGATCATCGCCGTGGCCATCTTGGCGGCGTTCGGCCACTGGCTTGCGCCGCAGGATCCCATCGCCCAGAACCCCTATGCCATGCTGCAAGGGCCGAGCGCCGCGCATTGGCTCGGCACCGATGCCTTCGGCCGCGATGTGCTAAGCCGGCTGCTGGCAGGCGCAAGCAGTTCGGTCCTGGCCAGCGTCTTTTCGGTCGTGATCGGGCTGGTCTTCGGGGTGGTGCCCGGCATGGTGTCGGTCTTCCTCGACCGGCGCATCGAGTGGCTGAGCCTGCGGTTCATCGACGCGCTGATGACCCTGCCCTTCCTTGTCTTCGCCATCGCGATGACGGCGATGCTCGGCAACGGGCTTATCCAGGCGATGTTCGCGGTCGGAATCCTCATCACCCCCGCTTTCTACCGCGTCAGCCGGGCCGCTACGCTATCCGTCGCCAATTCCGACTATATCGAGGCCGCCCGGCTAATGGGCGCATCGACCACATCGCTGATCCGGCGACACGTCGTCCGCAAGGTGCTGCCGCCGGTGGCGGTCGCGATCGCGTCGATGATGGGCGCCTGCCTGTCGATCGTCGCCTCGCTGACCTTCCTCGGCATCGGTGTCATGCCGCCTAATCCGACCTGGGGCGGCGTGCTCGCGACCGATCTCACGACCCTGTACGAACGTCCGCTGGGCCCGCTCGCGCCCGGCCTTCTTATCGTCGCGACGGTGTGGGCGCTCAACGCGCTCGCCGACGCGCTCCGCGACGCCGATGCCTGCCCCCAGGAGGTCCGGAAATGAACCAGCTCGCCACTATCCTGACCTTCCCCACACGCGGAGCGCGCCCTGTCGCGCCACCGGAGGATCCCACCGTGCTGCTGACCGTCGGGGATCTCGGCATTGCGGACGGCGGCGGGCGCGAACTGGTGCGCGGGGTGAGCTTCTCGGTGCCGAAGGGTGGCACGCTCGGCATCGTCGGCGAATCGGGAAGCGGCAAATCGCTGACCTGCCGCGCCATCCTCGGCCTTCTTCCCGATGGACTAAAGGTCAGGTCCGGCGCGATCCGCTATGGCGAACAGGATCTGGTCGGACTGCCGCCGCCTGGTTGGCGAGCGTTGCGCGGCGTCCATCTTGCGGCCGTGTTCCAGGATCCCGGATCCTATCTCAATCCTTCCATTCCGGTCGGCGCTCAGCTGGTCGAGGCTTTGCGGGCGACGCTCAAGCTCGATCGAGTGGCTGCGAAGGATCGTGCCATCACCCTGCTGAAACGGGTCGGTCTTGCCGAGGCGGAGGCCGTCTATCGCAAATATCCGTTCGAGCTGTCGGGCGGCATGGCCCAGCGGGTGTTGATCGCCATCGCGGTCAGCGCCAACCCGCAGCTTCTCATCGCGGACGAGGCCACGACCGCGCTCGATGCGATGGTGCAGGCCGAAGTGCTCAATCTGCTCGACGATCTGCGGCGTGAGCAGGGGCTGACGCTGATCCTGGTCTCGCACGACCTGGCCGTGGTGTCGAAGGTCTGCGATCATGTCGTCGTGATGCGCGACGGCGCGATCGTCGAGGCCGGGCCGGCGCGGACGGTTTTGAGCAATCCCGCCCATGACTATACGCGGAGCCTCATCGACAGCCATCACCGCTACAGCATCGACGACGGCGATCTGATCTCCCGACCGACCGCGGCGACAGCCGAGCCGCGGCGCGTGCCGGCGCTCCTTACGATCGACAGCCTGCACGCCAGCTATCGCCGATCCAGCCACCCGAGCTCCTCGGTGCTCCACGGCATCGACATCGAGCTGGACAAGGGCGAGATCCTCGGGCTGATCGGTGAAACCGGCTCGGGCAAGACCACGATCCTGCGGTCGATCCTCGGCCTGGTCACCCCGCAGTCGGGCACGATCAGTTTCCGGGGCAAGGAGATAAGCGGGCTGGGAGGTCGAGCGTTGCGCGCGCTACGCCTGTCAAGCGAGATACAATATGTCCATCAGGATCCCTTGCGCAGCCTGGATCCCGAGCTTCCGATCGGCGCATCCATCGCGGAAGGGCTGGACATCAAGGGCGAGCTCGGCCGGCGCGAGCGGGCCGAGCGGGTTGTGGCCACATTGGAGGCGGTCGGCCTCGATCCGGCACTCGCCGCCCGCCGCCCTCGCGACCTGTCCGGCGGTCAGCGGCAGCGGGCCGTCATCGCGCGCGCCCTCATCCTCGATCCGGCGATCCTGCTGCTCGACGAGCCGGTGAGCGCGCTCGATGCCGTCAGCCGCACCTATATGCTCGACCTGATGCGCAGCCTCGCGCGCGATCGGGGGATTGCCCAGATCTTCATCTCGCACGATCTGGGGTCGATCGCCGGCATCGCCGATCGCGTGGCGGTGCTCTACCAAGGCCGGATCGTCGAAAGCCGCCCGACCCACGAACTCATCGATCAGCCCGCCCATCCCTATACGCGGCGCCTGCTCGACTCCGTCCTGCGCCTCGAAGCCGATCGCCCGGCTGATGGGCGGCTCGCCGTGCCGACCAGCTGAAATCCTTGCATTTGATTGTCGGGGTTCAGAATTCCTCACAGGAGCGCCGAAGCAATCATATCCGGATCGATTTGAAATCGCATAGAAATTTCGTGGGAAGAGATCAGAAAGGACTCGGATCATGACGACGGCTTCTGCGACGAAAATCGACAATCGACCGAACGACCTTCTCGACATTCGTCGGGTTCAGCCGCTCATCGGCGCTGAGATCCACGGGATCGATATCAGCAAACCGCTCGATCCGGCGACGCGCGATGCGATCCGCGCGGCGGTCGTCAAACATAAGGTCGTTTTTTTCCGCGATCAGCAACTGGACAATGACGCCCAAACCCGCTTCGCGCGACAGTTCGGCACGCCCTATACGCATCCGAGCCCGAACCGGGATCAGAAGATCGCCTCGATCCACAAGATCGCGGCCGAGGATCTCAAGAAGTACGAAGTCCACGACTATGCGACGCGTGGCGACATCTATCATAGCGACACGAGCTGGCGGCTTGATCCGAGCTGGGGCGCGGTGCTCCGCGCGGTCAACCTGCCCGAGGTGGGTGGCGATACGATCTGGGTCGATGCGCACCAGGCCTATGAGGGCCTGTCCGACGAGCTGAAGGAGCGGCTGGAAAATCTCTACGTAACCCATGATTTTCGCCGTTTCCTGGTGCCGCTGGGCATCGACTATCCGATCGTCGCGCACAAGGTGGTGCGCACCCACCCGGAGTCGGGCCAGAAAATCCTCTGGGTGAACTCGACGCTCAATCCGCAGATCCTCGGCCTGGAGTTGGCGGAATCCCGGCGGCTCGTCGAGGAAATCGTCGATCTGTATAAGCGCCCCGAATATCAGGTGCGCTTCTCCTGGAAGGCGGGCTCGGTCGCCTTCTGGGACAATCGCGGCTCGCTGCACTATGCCGTCCGCAACTATGGAGACTATCCGCGCGTGATGGAGCGGATATTGATCGCCGACGAACCGATCTACGCCGAGATCTGATTGGCACACCCATCGAATGAAAGGCTTGCGGCGCCGGCTTTCGGCTCGGCAAACGCTGTCGCCGGCAGAGCTTTACTGGCCCCAATTTTTTCCTCCTACATATAATCTACCGTTTTGGTAGATTTAATTATGCCCGTAAATCTGCCGACAAATGTGCTCCGGAGCTTCGTCGCGATCGTCGACACCGGATCGATGCTGCAAGCCGCCGATCGGGTGTTCGTCACCCAATCGGCGCTCAGCCTTCAGATCCGCAAGCTCGAGGAGTTGCTCCAGCAGAGCCTGTTCGTCCGCGACGGCCGCAGATTGTCGCTGACGCCCGCCGGCACGTTGATGCTCGATTATGCCCGCCGCGTGCTGGCCCTTCACGACGAAGCGGTCAGCGCAGTCGGCTCGGGCCAGTTCACCGGGCCGATCAGGATCGGCATGGTGCAGGATTTCGCCGAGGCCCTGCTCAGCGGCGTGCTTGCCCGCTTTGCCGAACTCCACCCCGATTCCCAGCTCTTCGCGCGCGTGGCGGGCACCAACGAGCTGCTTGGCCTGCTAGGGCGGGACGAGTTGGACATCGTGATCGGTTATAGCGACGCCGGCGAAAGCGATGTCATCTCAAAGGCTCCGATGATCTGGTATGGCGATGCCGCTCTGGCTGACCGCGAGGTGGTGCCGCTGGCGGTGCTCGAAAAGCCGTGCCGCTTCAGGGAAGCCGCCATAGCCAGTCTCGACGCCGCCGGCCGGCCCTGGCGCATCGCCATCGAGACCCCGAATCTGTCGACCTTGCGCGCGGCGGTCGAAGGAGGGCTCGGGCTCACCTGCCGCACGCCGCTGTTCCTGCCGGACGCCGAGCCGCTGCCGCTCGAGACGCTGCCGAAGCTGCCGGAGATCGGGTGTATCCTTCGCGGGACGAATGGCAGCCGCGCGACGCGCAGGCTGATGGCCCTGGCGCGCGAGCAGATCGCCGGCCGCAATCTCGCCTTATGAGTTGGACTGATGGATCGAACGCGCTTCTCGTTGGTCCCGGCAACCGCCCCCCGATAGCTTCGGTCCGACATTCTCCACCGGCTTCGAGGGATAGGGACCATGGCGACCAATTCGACCAACGACAGCCTCGCGGCGCGTTTCGCGGCGCTCCAGAAGGAGCGCGAACGGAGCTGGTCGGCCAAGGATCTGGCGGAGAATCTCGCGCAGCGGCAGGCGCTGCTGGATGATTTTGACCCGCGCGCGACGGTAAAGCCCGGCGACATCGTCCCCGCGTTCGAGCTGGACGATACGCGCGGTGGAACTCTGTTCTCTGAAGAGCTGCTGACCAACGGCCCGGCCGTTCTGATCTTCGTCCGGTTTGCCGATTGTCCGGCGGATAATATCGCCTTGCCCTATTATGATCGGGCCTTGTCGGCTCCACTGCGCGCTGCGGCTGTCCCGCTGGTGGCGATCAGCCCGCAGCCTCCGGAAAAGCTCGACGCGATCCGCGTTCGTCATGGTCTCGACCTGACCGTCGCCACCGATCGCGACAATCGCCTCGCGCGCGCTCTGAGGCTGACCTTCACACCGCTGTCGACACCCCAGCCGCCGCCGCCTGGCTGGATCGGCGAGAAGGCGGGAACGGGCAGCTGGGAGCTGCCCCAGACCGCGGTCATCATCGTCGATCAAGAGTACCGGGTCCGGTTCGCTGCCGTCAGCCCTGACTGGCTCGACCGCGTCGAACCCGATGCGGTGCTTGCGGCCCTCAATCCCGTCCGCGCGCAGCCCGTGGAACGACGCAACCTTCGTCCGGCGCTTTCCTGACACCGATCTCGGGGCGCCCCACCATAATCTTCAAGGAGTGACATTCATGGCGAAACGACAGCTCAAGCTTGGCCTGGTCCCCACCGGCGTCGGCGGACCCGGCGAACATCATCGCTGGCTCGATCCCGAGATTCCGCTCGATGCGAGCGTGAACATCGACTGGTATATCGAAGTCACCCAGGCCGCCGAGACGGCCAAATTCGACCTGGTGTTCATCGTCGACAGCCAGTTCATCACGCCGCACTCGCCACCGCACTATCTGAACCGGCTCGAACCGCTGACGCTGCTGTCGGCGCTGGCGGTCACGACCAAGCATATCGGCCTGATCGCGACCGCGACGACATCCTACAACGATCCCTACAATCTTGCCCGGCGCTTAGCCTCGCTCGATCTCATCAGCCGTGGCCGGGCGGGCTGGAATGTCGTGACGAGCGGCGACGCGGGCACCGCCGGCAATTACGGCAAGGACGAACATTATGATTATGACACGCGCTACGGCCGTGCGCATGAATATCTCGACGTGGCGCGCGGCCTGTGGCGCTCCTACGAGGATGGCGCCTTCGTCCGCGATCGCGAGACCGGGGTCTTCCTCGATCCGACCAAGCTCCATGCGCTCAACCACAAGGGACGGTTCTTCTCGGTCACCGGGCCGCTGAACATCGAGCGTTCGCCACAGGGCGAGCCCGTCATCTTCCAGGCCGGCGATAGCGAGCAGGGGCGAGATCTCGGTGCTGCCATCGCCGACGGCATCTTCACCCATGCACGATCGATCGAGCAGGGCCAGGCATTCTATGCCGACCTCAAGGGCAGGGCGGCGAAGCTCGGCCGCAACCCCGACGAGATCGTGATCCTGCCCGGCTTCACCGTCACGGTGGGCGACAATGACGACGATGCACGTGCGATTGAGCGCCATTACCGGGAACAGGATCATAGCTTCGAACGCGCGCTGGGCGAGCTCGGCCGCAGCTTCGGCTGGCACGATTTCCGCCAATATGACCTCGACGCGCCCTTCCCCGCCCAGGCGCTCGAGCTGGCGCAAAACAGCTTCTTCACCCAGGCCAAGAAGATCACCGAGACGGCGGTGGCCAATGGCCTGACGCTCAGGCAGGTGGTGGAAGGTGGCCGCGCGCAACAGGGCAGCCCGTTCGTGGGCTCGGCCGAAACCGTGGCGAACGAGATCCAGCGCTGGTTCGAAGGGCGCGCCTTGGACGGCCTCAACATCCACGCCGGTCATCCGAGCCAGTTCCGCCGCTTCACGGCGGAAGTGGTGCCCATCCTGCAGGAGCGCGGTCTGTTCCGTACGGAATATGAGCACAGCACGCTGCGCGGCAATCTCGGCCTGCCGATCCCGACCAACAAGCGAACCGCTGCCGAGCCGGTCACGCCGATACGAGCCCTCGACAGCGCAGCAGCCTGAGGCGCACGGAAGGCAGCGGCCTCCCATATCGGCGGGGGCCGCTGCTTTTTAATCAGATCACGTAGAAGCCGTGGGTTGCGTCGCGTTCGAGTTGCTCGACCAGGCCATATTCCCAATCGAGATAGGCCTGCATCGCCTCGCGGGCATTGTCGGTCCCCTCATAAGGACGCTTGTAGCGATCGGCGACGGGAACCGGCGGAAGCGGATGATCGGCCCCGGTGTCCAGCGGCACCTGGAAGCTGTCGAGGACATAGACCTCCCATCCCATCTGCGCGAGCCAGGAGGCGGTCATGTCGGCTCGCGAGCCGAGGTCGTCGGCAAGTAATATCCGGGCACCGCGGACAGGAGCGGCCATATCGGTCTCCTGCACCAGCTGCCCCCCTGGATAATGGCGGAAGCCCGGGAGATGACCAGCCGCATATTCCTCTGCGGTGCGCACATCGAAGCGATAGAGCGTGCGGCGATGATCGGCGGCGAGAATCTCGGCATCGGCCGCGGACAAGCGACGCACCCCGGCGCGATAGGCAACTGCACGGGCCGCATCACGGGCACTGTCCGCATCGCCGCTCGGCGCATGGCGATCCGCGCCATGTTCGAGCGCCTGCCCCGCGAGCGACCAGCCGATGGTTCCGTTGCGCAGGGCGAACACCCGATTGCCGATGCCGGCATTGACCAGCGACTGCGCACCGATGATCGACCGGGTGCGCCCAGCACAGTTGACGATGATCGTGGTGTCAGGATCGGGCGCGACCGCCCCGGCCCGTAACACCAGTTCCGCGCCCGGGCTGCTCAGCGAGCCGGGGATGTTCATCGTCGCATATTCGATGGGGCGACGCGCATCGACGATGACGATATCGGCCTTCTCCTCGATCAGCGCGGCGACATCCTGCGCCGACAAGGACGGCGTGTGCCGCCGCGCCTCGACCAACTCGCCGAACGCCTTGGAGTAGGAGTTGACATCCTCGAACAACTCATAGCCTGCATCCGCCCAGCCGCCGAGGCCGCCTTCCAGCGACGCGATGTTGGAATAGCCGAGCGCACCGAGACTGGCGCGAGCCCCGCCCACCAGCCCTTCGCCGTCATCATAGATCACGATCGGGACATCGCGGCGCGGCAGCCGAACGGGCGCCTCCAGCGCGATCCGGTCGGCCGCGAGATTAGCGGCGAACAGCGGATGGCCCGTTGCGAAAGCGGTCTCCGTCCGCAGGTCGAGCAAAGCGATTTCGCTGCGCAGAAGCAGCGCGCGCCGAACATCGGCGGGAGAGCAGGTCGGATTCAAATTCACCTCTTCAGATCAGGAGAGCAGGCGCCTCGGCATAGCCGGAGACGAAGGCCTTTTTCCGGCCGGTCTCGTCATAAACATGGCGGTGGACCATGCCGATGTCAGCGCCGTAGACGTGGATGCTGATCGATACGCGATCGTTATAGGCGTTCCGAACGCGATGGATGTCGCCGATCCGCGGAGATACCGCATCGACCGCGCCGGCGTCGAGCCGTTGCTTGGCCGCCGGCTCCAGGCCAGCTGCGCCCGGCGCGAAACTTTCGGCGATCTCAGCGCCGCGCAACACGCCGATAAGTCCCCATATGGTATGATCGTGGATGGGCGTATATTGCCCAGGTCCCCAGACGAAGCTGACGATCGAATAGCGCCCGGCGGGGTCGCCATATAGCCGATACTGACGGTAGCGTTCGCGATCCGGCGCGGCGTAGCTTGGCGGAAGCCAGTCGTCGTGGGCCACGAGCCTTGCGAGCGCCTTTCCGCCTTGAGCCAGGATCAGCGGTTCGTCGCCGGTGCGGACGATGCCGTCCAAGTTGCCGATAAACTGGCGCAAAGGGTCGAGCGAGGGCATAATGACGTCACACACCGAACTGTTCCAATAGCATATCCGAAAACCAGCATCCTGCCTGCCGTGGCTTGAGACCAATGAGAGTTCGGGGCCGATTATGAGAAACGCTCATGGGAACGCGGGCCGACGGAACACCACTCGTCAACCTCGGGTGAGCCGTCATGTACCTTGAGCCGGTTGGCTGTCGGTACCAATCTTCTTGTCCCAACGAGAGCGTCTTGTTCGCATTTTGGGTCAACATGGACTGGCGAGCCGAACGGCAGGCCATCCGCAGCGTTTTTTTACTACCCGGGGTTTGGCTACTCGCAGTGTCCGCTGTCTGTTGGTAGTTGCGCAGGATGATAGACAGAGCGGGAGGGGAATTGTGAAGCGATATATCTCGGCACAGGCCGGATTGGGCGCATTGCTGTCCGTGCTGCTGGCGTCCGCGGCGGCACAGGGCGAAGCCGCCACATCCGGCGCTTCGGATCAAGGCGGCCTGGACGAGGTCGTTGTCACGGCGCGTCGTCAGACGGAGAACCTGCAAAAGGTTCCGCTTTCGGCGAGCGTGTTCGACAGCAGCTTGATCAAGCAGACCAACATGACGTCAATCAGGGATGTCCAATATGTTGCGCCATCGCTGAACATAAGCTCCAACACGACGCGGAACTCCGACAACTATACCTTGCGCGGCCAGGGCACGACATATGGTACCGATCCGGCGGTCGTCGGTTATTTCGCCGAAGTCCCCATGCCCGGCGGCGGCGGCGGCTCGGGCATGCTTTTCGACCTCGCGGATATCCAGGTGCTGAATGGGCCTCAGGGAACGCTGTTCGGCCGCAACACGACTGGTGGCGCCATCCTGTTCGAACCGCAGCGCCCGACTGACAAGCTCGCCGGTTATGTCACGCTTGGATATGGCAACCACAACAACTTCCAGCAAGAAGCGGTCGTCAACATCCCGTTGGCGGAAGACAAGCTTCTGTTTCGCGCCGGCATGACCCATCGCACGCGCAATGGCTTTACCCGCGATGTCGGCACCGGCACGCGCTATGATAATATCAACTACCTCGCGGCACGCGCCTCGCTGCTTGTAAAGCCGGTCGACGGGATCGAGAACTATACCGTGGTCAATTACACGGACCGTGACGAGCATGGCGTCGGCACCAAATTGTCGCTTGTCAATCCGCTGGGTCCGGCCGCGTTCATCTTCGGGCAGGCCGCACAGGCCGCAGCCGACGAGCAGGCGGCGCTGGGTCCGCGCCGCACCCGCATGGGCGTGCCCCAGCAGGAGCAGCAGAAGGTGCTCACGATCGTCAATCGCACGACCGTCGGCTTGACCGACACGATCGATCTCAAGAACATCGTCAGCTTCACCCGTTTCCGATCCAGCGTCACCTTCGACAATGACGGGTCGGTGCTCCCCCTCGTCGACTATTTCGAGACGCCGGCGTGGGGCGGGCCACAGAACAACGCCACGCCTGCGATCAACCAGTTCACCGACGAGCTTCAGCTTTCCGGCAAGACGACCGGCGGGATGCTGTCCTGGACGATCGGCGGCTACTACCAGCACAACCAGCCCAAGAACGAGCTTACTGCGCAGCGTATCTTCGGCGGGCCGGTCGTCCTGTCCAGGCTAGCCGACGAACTCACCAGCAAGGCCGTTTTCGGACAGGGCACGCTAGACTTCGGCACGCTGACACCGTCGCTCGCGAGCCTCAGGCTGACGCTCGGCTATCGTCATACGCATGACAGGCGCGAGGATTACACCGAGAGCTATCTACAGGCCGGCAACAGCTTCGAAGGCGGAGGGGCTTGCTCCTATCTGCCCGGAAGCTATCCGAACTGCCGATACGTCTTCGCGCCACGCAATTTTTCCGCGGACACCTACACCGCCGCCCTGAGCTACGAGCCCGTGAAGGACGTGCTGCTTTATGCAACCGCGCGGAGCGGCTTCAAGAGCGGCGGCTTCAATCTGATTGCGCCGCCGGCTTCGGCCGCGGCGAGCTTCGGTCCGGAGAAGGTCGACGACATCGAACTCGGCGCCAAGGCCACGGTCTGGCTGGGCGACATCGAGCTGCGCACCTCAGTGGCCGGCTTCCGCGACAGATATAAGGACATCCAGCGCGCGTTGCCGGCCGATTTTGGCGGCGGGGTGGGCGTCTATGTCGTCAATGCGACAAATGCGACGATCAAGGGCATCGAGGTCCAAGCCGATGCCGCGCTGTCGCGCGAATTCAAGGTCGGCCTGAACTATTCTTATCTCGATGCCCATTATGGTGCGTTCATCAGTCCTCAGGGCGATTTTTCCGGAATGCGGCTGCCCTACACGCCCAAGCACAAGCTCGCGCTCAAGGCGGATTACCAGCATGAGCTGGGCGCCGAGATCGGCACCGTCGGGCTTCATGCGACCTATGCCTATCAGAGCAGCTACCGCAACCTGGATGCCTTCGATCCGGACATCGTGATCAAGGGCTACGGCTTGCTGAACCTGAGCGCGACCTGGAATGGTATCGGCGGGACACCGATCGACGCGACGATCTATGCCAACAACGTGACCGGCAAGCTCTACCGGATCGCCGCGGGCAATTATTATTACTCGCTCGGTTATACGACCAATGTTTTTGGCGAGCCGCGGATATTCGGCATCAATCTAAGCTATCATTTCTAGGCGACTTGATCGTTGCAGGTGAATGCAGCCCGGCAAGATGGACTGTCGCGGCGAAAGATGGCGCTGCAAGGCACCCGGGGCCACCTATGCTCCACGGGATGGGAGGAACTCAAAAAGGAATGGCCCCCGCTCCGGGGGCGGGGAGCGAGGGCCGACCTGACGTTCGTCACGCAGGCGGGGCGCGATTGATATCCTCGAGCAACAGGGGGGAATCCCGAGGACGATCGCGACCGCTGGAGGAGCATTAGGCTACACAACCTGTCGCCTGAATGAACGGCGCCGCTATTTTTGCGGCCCCTTCGGCCGCGGGTCGTCCCAATGGAACGTCCTGTCCGAAATCGGCACGCCGTAACGCTGATTCACCAGCCGCACCGTCGAACGGCCATTCTGCGCATCGAGCACCGTCCAACCCTGCAGGCTGAGCCCGCCCGGCCCGGCGCCGCGCGCAAAGGCGATGGTGATCGTGCCGAATTCGGGATGCTTGGAATCGCGCGCTTCGATCATTGTGATGCCCGGCATCGCCGACGGCACCGCGCGGGCGAAGCGGCCGATATCCTTGCGGGGATCGATCAGCACCGACAGCGGCGAATTGCCGACCGGCCAGCGCGACACCTGGCGCACCGAATAGTCGATCATCGTCAACGCGCTGCCATCGCCGACGATCAGCAGCGGCACGCCCTTCTGGTATTGGAAGCGGATCCGCCCGGGCTGCTTGAGACTGAGCGTGCCCGACAGCGATTTGCCGCTGCGGTCGGTCTGGACGAAATCGGCCGTCATCGTGCTGATGCCGCGCAGATGCGCGGACACCGCGGCCAGCGCCCCCCCCGTCTCGGCGGCGGCAGGCGCGGCGATGATCGCGAAGGGCATCAGGGACGCGAAGAGCGGGCGCATGCGGTTCCAATTCTGTCGTTGCAACCGCGCTTATGCCCAAGCCGGGGTGAATTGGGAATGAAGCGCGGGCGGCAGGCGATGTTCCCTCCTCCTCCTCCTCCTCCTCCTCGCATCGGGGCGCACTATATGGGGCGGATGACCGCACGTCCTCTCACCTCCGCCGAACATGCGCTCGTCCGCTCGATGTTCGGCGACGCGATCGATATCGACCGCGCGGTCGTCCACAACGCACGCTGGTGGCCGTTCCAGCCCAGGAGCACCTTGATGGCGCCCGACGGCGCGATCTGGTGCCATCCTGGTGGCGGGCTGTTCCGTGCCTGCTATGCCTCGGAGAGCCTGGCGATGCAGGCACTCTTCGTCCATGAGATGACCCATGTCTGGCAGGCGCAGCAGCGCGGGCGATGGTATCTGCCGCTGATGCGCCATCCCTTCTGCCGTTACGCCTACAGGCTGATGCCGGGCCGGCCGTTCGCCCGCTACGGCATCGAGCAGCAGGCCGAGATCGTCGCCGATGCCTTCCTGCTGCGGCGCGGCGTCGCCCGGCCGGGAAAGCCGGGACTTGAGCGATATGAAGCGCTGCTGCCGTTCAGGCCGCCGCCTTGACCTCCAGACCGTCATCCCGGCGGAGGCCGGGATCTCGGGAGATTATAACGCGCTCTACACGCAAGGTGCCGGGCTTCCCGAACATATCGCCACCCGCTAGAGCGGCGCTATGATTCCAACCGGCCTGCTCGGCGGCAGCTTCAATCCCGCGCATTACAGCCACAGGCATATCAGCCTGTTCGCGGTTCGCGCGCTGGGGCTGGCGGAGATGTGGTGGCTGGTGTCGCCCGGCAATCCGCTGAAGGCGGGGGCGTCGGACATGGCTTCGCTGCCGGCGCGGCTCGGCTCGGCGGAGCGCATGGCCCGCCGCGCACCGATCCGGCCGACCGCCATCGAGGCACGGCTCGGCACCCGCTACACCGCCGATACGCTGCGCGCGCTGGTCCGCCGCTATCCCAACCGCCGCTTCATCTGGATCATGGGCGCCGACAATCTGGCGCAATTCGACCGGTGGCATGATTGGCGCGGCATATCGCGCAGCGTCGCCATTGCCGTTGTCGCCCGGCCGGGCTATGATGGTGGTGCCCGGGCCTCAAGGTCGATGGGCTGGTTACGGCGTTTCGTCCGGCCCGTGGCCAAGGCGAAGGAGTGGACGGCATGGAGACCGCCAGCGCTCGTGCTGCTGCACTTTTATCCTGATCGCGGTTCCGCAACGCGGCTCCGGGCCAAGGACCCTAGCTGGCATCTTTCCTACAGCAACACAGGCTTGCGCGATCGTTTGACGCGCCAGCCGCTTCCATGAGGAGGTAATTTGACCGCCCAAGACCCTTCAGCAAAGCTCCACGAGCTCGTGCTGAAATCTCTCGACGACGACCAGGCTGTCGAGACCGTGACGATCCCGCTCGCGGGCAAGTCGTCCATCGCCGATCACATGGTGATCGCTTCGGGCCGTTCGACGCGCCAGGTCGCCTCGATGGCGACGAAGCTTGCCGACAAGATCAAGAGCGAAACCGGCAAGAGCGTCCGCATCGAAGGCCTGCCAACCGCAGACTGGGTGCTGATCGACGCGGGCGACGTGATCGTCCACCTGTTCCGCCCCGAAGTCCGCAGCTTCTACAATCTCGAGCGGATGTGGAATTTCGGCGACGCGCCCGCCGCGCCGCTGGCGGCCCAGGCCTGACATAGCGGCAGCAGGCGGGGGCCGGGAAAGCATTGCTGCTGCACATCGTCGCCCGGGGCAGGATCGGCCGCAGCCCCGAGGCCGAGCTGGTCGCCCGCTACCTGAAGCGGATCGCCTGGCCGACCCGCATCACCGAACTGCCCGACACCGGCGGCAAGCTGCCGCCGCGCGATCCCGGCACCATGCTGGTCATGCTCGACGAAAAGGGCGAGCAGCTGGGATCGATGGCCTTTGCCGAAAAGCTGGGTCGCTGGCGCGACGATGGCGTCCGCGAGATACGCTTCCTGATCGGGGCCGCGGACGGCTTCGGCGAAGACCAGCGCCGCGATGCCGACCTGCTGTTCGCCTTCGGCAAGGCGACCTGGCCGCACATGCTCGCCCGCGCCATGCTGGCGGAGCAGCTGTGGCGCGCGACCAGCATCCTGGCCGGCCATCCCTATCATCGGGAAGGGTGATGCGCACGCGCGCCATCGCCATCCTGGCAGCCGCTGCGATGATGGCCTGCGCCGCCAGCGCCCCGGCCGTCGATCGCGATCCGATGGTCGTCGAGCAGCAGCGCGCGCTGCTCTCGGCACGGCGCGACGCGGCCGCCGCCGAGCGCCGCGCCGCACGGCTCGAGCACCAGGCAAAGGCGATTTCCCGCGCCGCCGACCGCGCCCAGGCCGAGCAGGCCGCCGCCGCCGCCGCGATCCAGGCCTCCGAAGCGCGCATCGCCGCCGCGCAGGCGCAGGTCGTCATCGTCGATCGGCTGCGCGCGGCGCAGCGGGCGCGGCTCGCCGAACGGCAGGGGCCGATCGTACGGCTGACCGCAGCGCTCCAGACGATGGCGCGCCGCCCGGCCGCGCTGGCCCTGGTCCAGCCGGGCTCGGTGGACGACATGGTCCATGTCCGCGCGCTGCTCGGCTCGACGCTGCCCGAGATCCGCGCCCGGACCGCCGGCCTGCGCGCCGAAGTGGCGCGCGGGGATGCGCTGCGCCGCCAGGCGGAGCAGGCCGTGGCCGAGCTGCGCCATCAGCAGCGGCAGCTCGAGACCGATCGCCACGCGCTCGCCCGGCTCGAGGCCGACCAGCGCCGGCGCTCGCAGGGCCTGATCGACGATGCGATGGCCGAGCAGGACCGGGTGATCGCGATGGGCGAGAAGGCGCGCGACATCACCCAGCTGATCGCCGACCTCGGCGACCAGGCTGACATCCGCATGCGGCTGGCGAGCCTGCCCGGCCCCCGGCTGCGCCCGCCGATCCCCGGCCAGGCGCCGCCGCCGCCCGCAGAGCTCGCCGCGCTGGCGGCGGCGGCGAACGCACCGCCCTCCTACCGACTGCCGGTGCTCGGCAGGCTCGTCGCCGGTATGGGCGAGATCTCCCAGTCGGGGGTGCGCGCCAAGGGACTGACCCTCGCCCCGGCGCGCGGCGCGCAGGTCGTATCGCCCGCGGTTGGGCGGATCGCCTATGCCGGCCCGTTCCGCGGCTATCGCGGGATCGTCATCATCGATCATGACAATGGCTGGGCGACGCTGATCACCGGCCTGGCCGGGCTCGGCGTCCGGGTCGGCCAGCAGGTGATCCAGGGCAGCCCGATCGGCACCGCCGAAAACCGCGATCCGCGCATCACCGTCGAATTGCGCCACAACAGCGCGCCGGTCGACATCCTGCCGATCATGGCGCGGGGGTGACGATCGGCAGTTGTCGGAACCGCCGTCCTGCGCCAAACATCCGCCATGCCCGACATCAAGCTCCACGACAGCTGGAAGACCCCGCTCGCCGACGAGTTCGCCGCCCCCTATATGGCCGCGCTCAAGGCCTTCCTCACCGGCGAGCGCGCGGGCGGCAAGCGCATCTTCCCGGCCGGCGGCGAGTGGTTCCGCGCGCTCGATCTGACGCCGCTCGACAAGGTCCGCGTCGTGATCCTCGGGCAGGACCCCTATCATGGCGAGGGCCAGGCGCATGGGCTGTGCTTCAGCGTGCGCCCCGGCGTCCGCCCGCCGCCGAGCCTGGTCAACATCTACAAGGAGCTGCACGGCGACCTCGGCCTGCCGCGTCCCGGCCACGGCTTTCTCGAACATTGGGCGCGGCAGGGCGTCTTGCTGCTCAACAGCGTACTGACCGTCGAGATGGGCGTCGCTGCCTCGCACCGCGACCGCGGCTGGGAGAGGTTCACCGACGCGATCGTCCGCCTCGTCAACGCCAGGGCCGAGCCGGTCGTGTTCATGCTGTGGGGCAGCTACGCCCAGAAGAAGGCGGCATTCGTCGACTCGACCGACCGGGGCGGCCGCCATCTCGTGCTCAATGCCGCGCACCCCTCGCCGCTGTCCGCGCACAACGGCTTCTTCGGCTGCCGCCACTTCTCGAAGGCCAACGCCTTCCTGGAGGCGCGGGGCCTGCCGCCGATCGACTGGTCGCTGCCCGACATCGGGGCCGCCTGACGGCCTGACAAATCGCCCCTACGCTCCCCGGTCGAGCAGCGGCGCCATCGCGACGATGTCGCCGGCGCTGAACAGCAGGCTGCCCGGCGTCGCACCGGGCAGCGCGTGGAAGAAGAAGGGGGTGCCGAAGCTGTCGCCCTCGATCAGCGCATGCGCCATGTCGGCCGCGACCGCCGTCACCAGGTCGACCTGCGCGCTGCTGTCGGACGAAGACTGCGCCGCCAGCCTGTGTGCCATATAGGTCTCATAGTCGGCGGGCGTGGTCTCGGGCCGGTACATGTAGTTGAGTTCGCGATAGGGTTCGCCCGGCCAGGGATAGATGATGTAGCGCATCTCGATATGGCGGAAGCCGCGCGGATATTCCTTGTGAACAAGCTGGCAGACCGCGCAGTCCTTGTTGGTGAACATGTAGCAGATGCCGGCCGAGGGCCCGCCGCTCGCCGGCACGCGGATGCTGGGCAGCATCGCCAGCTGATCCCAGAATGGCGCAAGCTCCGCCTGGAAGCCGGCCTGCCCCGGAATGCCCGGCGCGGGCTCCTGCGCGGACAGGCGGCCGGCGAGCGCCAGCGCGGGCAGCAGCGCGAGCATGGCGCGCCGGTCGAACGTCATTCCTTCAATCCCCCGATCGAAAGTCTATCGCGGGAGTGTGTCGCGTATCGAGCGCGGCGTCCAGAGCGGTGCGAATGGGGGATCCCGCCTGACGCGGCGCTTGAGGAGAGATCCCACCCCCCTCGTTTTCGTCATCCCAGCGAACGCTGGGATCTCTCCTGACCCTTTCCTCGACATGTCAGCGCAGAGAGATTCCAGCTTTCGCGGGAATGACGGCGTTTGGTAAGTTCCGGTATTCGAACGATTCTTTGGTGCGAGCGGCGAACCTATGGCGGCCTCAGCCCGCCAGCGCCCAGCGCCCCAGCGGGACATGCTCGGTCAGCCCGACCAGGCTGTGGACCAGCACGAACTCGCCGGCGCGCCAGCTGATCGGCCAGACCGGGCGGCGGAAGCTTTCCTCCTGCCCATAGGCCAGGGTAACATGCGGATCGAAGCGGAAGCCGCGATTGGGCCACACCCCGGCGTCGGCCATTGTCAGCGCGAGCTTCTGCTGGAACGCCTTGAGCACCGGCATGTGATCGCCCGGCTTGAGGCAAGTGACATGGCCGTTGCTCACCACCTCCTGCAGCACGATCCGCAGCCCCGGCCCTGCCAGAGTCGCGGCCGCCGTCCCCATCGCCGCGACCAGCCCCGGCGGCGGCGTCATCGGCAGGTCGAGCGCAAACAGCGTCATCTGCAGCCGGTCATCGGCGACATGGCTGCGCGCCACGCCGATCCCGTCGCGCACCGCGGCGATCTCCGCGACCGCCTCCGCGCTCGGCATCAGCGCGAAGAACAGGCGGTGGAGGACAAGCTCGTCGCTATCGTCAAAGGGCCGGCGCAGGGTCATGGCGTTTCTCCTTCGTTCGACTCCCTACGCGATTTGGGATAAGAACAAAAGAAGAACTTACGTCAGCACCCAGTCGCGACGATCATAAGGCCGTTTCACAAGCCCGCGAACTCGTCAATGCCGAGGACTTGATAGATATGCGCGACATCGCGGGCCGATCGCACCTGGTCGAGCAGCGCCTCGAACTCATCCTCCTGGCCATCCGCCTCATAACCGTCATACCAGCTGACGCGCACGGCGGCGCAGGTCCGGTCCTTGATCTCATCCAGCGACAGCGGCGGGAGCTTCTCGAGCTCATGTTCGACACGCCAGGACGGCGGCAAGTACAGGAGAATCCCCAACAACGTCCAGCGCGCGGCCCTGCCCTTGGTTCGAACCGATCGGACGACCCACTGGTTATTTCCATTGTCGATAAGCAGCATGCCTTCGTGCATGCCGCGCTTGATCATCGCCGGAGCCGCGATCGTCAGGATGTCCATGTCGGGGAATCCGCAGAAATCCCCATCTGAGGTGAAGCCGAGCACTGGAAACTCAAAGCTCTCCTCGGTTGTCTTGATCAGTGACATGCCGCGCCTCCGCTGGAACGAATGGAGAACATACCCGCTCACAATCGTTACGGCAAGAGGGTGGAGCGACACGCGGTGACGCAGCCCTTAGCGGCGGCGCCTCTCGCGCTCGCCTGGTGGCAAAGGCTGGTGAAGATTTTCCCAGGCGTCGGCCGCATATCCTGTCACTCCCACCGGTGCCGTCTTCTGGAGGTCGGTCGTGCCATGCCAGAGCTTTTGCAGAGAATTAAACTCCGGCTCTCCCTTCCAGGCACCAGTGAGGCGGCGGTGCATCGCCTTGTCCATCGGCTTCAGGAGCGCCGGGTGATTGATCGCGCTTTTGGTCGTGCGGCCTACGCCAGCATACCGATGCGGGATAGTATGATGCAATTCCTGCCCGGCCTGCGTTAGCTCCAGGCTCTTGTACCGCGTTTGCATTGCTTTGGCGCTTGCAAGCCCCTCCTCATATCGCCTCAGCTTTCCTGCGGTTCGAAGTTTGCCCATGAGCCTGACCAGCTTGATCGCGGGGGAGACCGGCAGCGCATCTGCGACCGCCATGACGCCGTTGAATGCGGCACCGCCATAGTTTCCGTCTTGAACATCGGCCGCTGCCTCCCAGAGCGGACCTGCGATTGGTATCATGGATTCGACGAAGTTCGGACGAGGGATCTTCCAGTCAGCGGCTTCGGCTGGCTGAAATTGCCCGATCGGTGTCCGCTGTGCATTGGCCAGCCCGGCGGCTGGCACCGATTTCTTGCGAAACATGGCCCCCATATTCTTCTCCATTCCACGGGACGCACCCTTCCAGCCTGCGCGGAACACGGCGGTGAGGTGCTGTGATGAGCGTGATTCGAAGATTAATCGCGCCGGACTTATCCACTGCTGAAGTGGGCGACCGGCAGCATATCCGCGAAGCATTGATCGTCGCAGAGAGGGAGAGAAATGTCAAGAACAAAAGAAGAACTATAAGTCTATCACGATCATTTAGCGGCGACCTCAGGGCTGGTGGTCACGCCAGATTAACAGCGAACGTCGGCCGTTTACCCGGTGAACGGGAAAGGTCACGCGCAGGCGCTAGAGCTAGCGCAGTGCCGATATCATTGTTGAGTATAATGTCCGCGGGTGTCCCCGAATATCACCGTCATCCCGTCCCCCCTCCCCAAGGTCATCCCGGACTTGATCCGGGATCTCACTGGCCCTGACGCGCTGGCAACCTGCAGGTGGACATAGAAAAGCGAGATCCCGGATCAGGTCCGGGATGACGAGTGGTGGAGTAGCCATCTGCCCGCCGGGGGCTTCGATGGCGAGGGCACGCCGACGATGCGTCCCCGGGACCACAATGAACCGCCGCCATTTACCGGGCGAAGCGTGGGCCGCTTTCCCGCAATCGTGCGTTGGGCCTTTTCCGGGCGGTCTGCGGGGTTCTAGCAGGGAGATCATCATGCTTGGATCACGGAAGACACTGCTGCCGTCCCTATTGGCCGCTGCCTATTGCGCCTGCGGTACCGTCCCGGCCTCGGCGGCCAGCTACAGCTTCGATGTCCTCTATTTCGGCAATGGCGTCGCGAGCCTGGCCCCCGGAAGCGATGATCCGTTGAGCACGACGCTCCAGGCTGGAGATCATTCACCTACAGCCTGACGGGGACGAACGGCGTTTTCACGACCCTCCTCGCCTCGTCCATCTTTCCGTTCTTTGCGCTATCGATCAGCGAGCCGGGGATCCGCTTCAGCGATATCGACCTTGTCCTGAGCTACAAGGGGACCGAAGTTCTCATCCATAGCGAAGATAATATCGAGAATTTGGAAATACATCTGGGCACCAACACCGTCGCATTCCCGTCCGATCTCGCCTTCGACAAGTTCGCGCTCGACGACACCATCCTATCGGCCACGGCCGTGGACCATGTCACGCCAACCGGCTCGACGGCGACTTCGCTCCTGCCCTGGCGGGACGCGCGCCCGAGCTCAACTCGCCCTATCAGATCAGCTACAGTGCAGCGCCCGCCGTTCCGGAAATGTCGACATGGGCGATGATGATCGTCGGCCTGGGCTTCGTCGGCGCAAGCGTGCGCCGCCGCCGTGCGAAGCTTACCGGAGCGGCGAGCGCACGACCCTGAACCAGCAAGAACGGCCGATTCACGCTCCCGGTGGAAGCGTAGCGCTTCCACCTCAAACGATCAGGCCCCAGGCAAAGCGACGTTCACTCCGCCGCCGGCAGATAAATCTCCCCGCCCTTCTCGCGGAACACCTCGCTCATCTGCGCCATTCCCGCCTCGGCCTCACCGGCAGCGATGAAGGTGTTCGCCGGCGCATTCTGCTTCGCCGCGAAATCCCGCACTTCCTGGGTGATCTTCATCGAGCAGAATTTCGGCCCGCACATCGAGCAGAAATGGGCGGTCTTGGCGCCTTCGGCCGGCAGCGTCTGGTCGTGATATTGCTCGGCGGTGTCGGGATCGAGCGACAGGTTGAACTGGTCGCGCCAACGGAATTCGAAGCGGGCGCGGCTGAGCGCGTCGTCGCGGACCTTGGCGGCGGGGTGACCCTTGGCGAGGTCGGCGGCGTGGGCGGCGAGCTTGTAGGTGACGACGCCGACCTTGACGTCGTCGCGGTCGGGCAGCCCCAGATGCTCCTTCGGCGTGACGTAGCAGAGCATCGCCGTGCCGAACCAGCCGATCATCGCCGCGCCGATCGCGCTGGTGATATGGTCATAGCCCGGCGCGATGTCGGTGGTCAGCGGCCCAAGCGTGTAGAAGGGCGCCTCGCCACAGGCTTCGAGCTGCTTGTCCATGTTGGCCTTGATCTTGTGCATCGGCACATGGCCGGGGCCCTCGATCATCACCTGCACGTCGTGCTTCCAGGCGATCTGGGTCAGCTCGCCCAGAGTCTTGAGCTCGCTGAACTGCGCCTCGTCATTGGCGTCGGCGATCGAGCCGGGGCGCAGGCCGTCGCCCAGCGAGAAGGCGACGTCATAGGCCTTCATGATCTCGCAGATTTCCTCGAAGCGCTCGTAGAGGAAGCTCTCCTTGTGGTGGCTCAGGCACCATTTCGCCATGATCGATCCGCCGCGGCTGACGATGCCGGTGACGCGCTTGGCGGTCATCGGGATGAACGGCAGGCGGACGCCGGCGTGGATGGTGAAATAGTCGACGCCCTGCTCGGCCTGCTCGATCAGCGTGTCGCGGAAGATCTCCCAGGTCAGGTCCTCGGCGACGCCGTTGACCTTCTCGAGCGCCTGGTAGATCGGCACCGTGCCGATCGGCACCGGGCTGTTGCGCAGGATCCACTCGCGGGTGTCGTGGATGTTGCGGCCGGTCGACAGGTCCATGACCGTGTCGGCGCCCCAGCGGATCGACCAGACCATCTTGTCGACCTCGGAGGCGACGTCGGAGGCCACCGCCGAATTGCCGATATTGGCGTTGATCTTGACCAGGAAGTTGCGGCCGATCGCCATCGGCTCGCTCTCGGGATGGTTGATGTTGCTCGGGATGATCGCGCGTCCGCGGGCGACCTCCTCGCGGACGAACTCGGGCGTGACATAATCGGGGATCGACGCGCCGAAATCCTCGCCGTCGCGGGCCAGCTTCTCCTTCAGCGCGGCGCGGCCGATATTCTCGCGGATCGCGACATATTCCATCTCGGGGGTGATGATGCCGCGGCGGGCATAGTGCATCTGGCTGACATTGTGGCCGGCCTTGGCGCGCAGCGGCCGCTGCACGACGTTCGGAAAGGGCGTGACGCCGCCCGAGCGGTCCGGGCCCTTGAGGCCGTTGTCCTCGGGCTTGATGCCGCGGCCTTCATAATCCTCGACATCGCCACGGCCGATGATCCAGTCGCGGCGAAGCGCCGGCAGGCCGGCCATGATATCGATGCGGGCATTGTCGTCGGTATAGGGACCGGAGCAGTCGTAGACGCGCACCGGCGGCTCGCCCGACGACGGCTCCAGCGCGATCTCGCGCATCGCCACCTTCACGCCCTGCGGCCCTTCGACGTGGATCTTGCGCGATCCGCGAATCGGCCCGGTCGTGACCTTCATTTCGGTGCGGGCGGGAATATCAGCCATGGCGCGTCTCTCCATTGAGGCCCGCGGATGTCAGGAAGAAAAGTCGCGCACGACATTCCCTCCCTACGCCGGTGCGAGCCGGATCAGGTTCAGCGGGTCGCGGGCGTTGCAGCGCCGCCTCTCAGCCCTTGTTCCGAATTTCCGCCGAATAGATTTTCGACGGCGGGGGCTCCCCGGGGATGTGAACAATGGTAACGAAAGAGAGCGCCGGGCGAAACCCCCGTTAGCAGGCTGGCGTCATGGTGCAGCGCAGCTATAAAGCGCGCATGACCGGTGTTGCCTGCGATCTCGCCATTGTCGGCGGCGGCCTTTCGGGCGGCCTGATCGCGCTGGCGGCGCGCCGCGCCCAACCCGACCGCCGGATCCTGCTCATCGACGCCGCGCCCGGCCTGGGCGGCAATCAACTCTGGTCGTTCATCGACAGTGATGTGGGGGAGCCGGAAAAGGCGCTGCTCCAGCCGCTCGTCACCTATGGCTGGCGCGAGTTCGCAGTGGTGTTCCCGCGCTACAAGCGGGCGCTGCCGCAACCCTTCTACAGCATCCGATCGGATCAGTTCGACAAGACGCTGCGCGCGGCGATGCCGGCGGAAAGCATCCTGGCCGGCCGCCGCGCCACCGCGATCACCCCGGACAGCGTCGTGCTGGAGGACGGCACCATGATCGCCGCGCATGGCGTGATCGACGCGCGCGGCCCCGCGGACCTGTCGCTGCTCGACCTGCACTGGCGCAAGTTCGTCGGCTATGAACTCATGCTCGACGGGCCGCACAGCGTACGCCGCGCCACCCTGATCGACGCCGCCGCCGATCCCGCAGACGGCTTCCAATATATGACGATGCTGCCGATCGAGAACGACCGGCTGTTCATCGAAGACGTCCGCTTCGAATCGCATCCCGGGCTCGATATGGCCGACCATGGCCAGCGCATCGTCAACCACGCCGCCCGTTTCGGCTGGCGCATCCGCGGATCGGAACGCGGCCAGGCCGGCGTCGTGCCGGTGGTGCTGGGCGGCGACTTCGAGAATTATTGGCGGTCGGGCGGCGAGGGCGTCGCCAAGGTCGGCCTGCGCGCGGGGCTGTTCCACCCGGTCAGCGGCAATTCGCTCGCCGACGCCGCGCGCACCGCGCTGCTGGTAGCAGGGGCGCAGGACTGGTCGGGCGCGGCGCTTCACCACATGCTGCATGCCCACGCCGCGAAGAGCTGGGCGCGCCGCGATTATTATCGCCGCTTCGCGCACCGCATGATGCGCGACACGCCGGCTGCGGACAGCTACCGGATGCTCGAATCGCTATACACGATGGACTCGGAGCTGATCGCCCGCTTCCACCGCATGACGCTGGGCTTCGCGGACCGCGTCGCCCTGAGCCTGGGCGACGGACCGATGCCGCTGACCGCGCTGGTGAAAGGCTGATGATAAGATCGCTGTGCGTGTTCTGCGGATCGAGCCCCGGCCATGATCCCGTCCATGCCGACGCCGCCCGCGCGCTCGGCGCCGCGCTGGGCGAGGCGGGGATCGACCTGGTCTATGGCGGCGGCAGGGTCGGGCTGATGGGCATCGTCGCCGACGCCGCGATGGCGGCCGGGGTGCGCGCCACCGGGGTGATCCCCCGGGCGCTCGCCGACCTGGAAGTGGCGCATCATGGGCTGAGCGCGCTTCACGTCACCGGCTCTATGCACGAGCGCAAGGCTATGATGGCGGACCTGTCCGACGGCTTCATCGCGCTGTCGGGCGGCATCGGCACGTTCGAGGAGTTGTTCGAGATCTGGACCTGGGGCCAGCTGGGCGATCATGCCAAGCCGGTGGCGCTGCTCAACATCGCTGGCTTCTACGACAAGCTGACGGGGTTCATCGCCGACGTGGTGGCCGCCGGCTTCCTTCGCGACGTGCATAGTGCGATGCTGATGGTGGAGGAGGAACCGCGAGCGCTGGTCGCGCGGATGCAGGCCTATCGGCCGGCCGTCGTCCGGAAATGGATCGATGACGACCAGCGGTGATCCACCACCGAGGGGTAGCTCTCGGTCGCGCCAAAATGGTCGGAAAAGTGCAAACACATTGATCCATGCTAATGCGCCGGCCGGCAAATGGCGGCTTCCTGCAGGACAGGGGGCGCCGATGGCCGATCTGGATATAGTCTATTACCGGGAGCGGCTGGCGCAGGAATGCGAGCGCGCGCTCCAGGCCCCGCACAAGGCGGCCAGCGCGGCGCACCGCGCCATGGCGGAGCTGTACAGGCAGCGGCTCGACGGTGATCTCCAGCACGCCGAACGCGACGCGAACTGATCATCCACCGGCAAGCGTGACGCGGATGCCATTGCGGGATTGAGTCGCGGGCGGATTCGTCCCAACAACAAACCCGTTCATCGCCGATCAACGCGGGGCCGCGCACAAGCGCCAGGCCCGTCGCGGGCCACATAGCTCAGGAGCGCGTCGCATGCCCCGCCGGAAACTCGCCCGCCTCGCTACAACGCTGCCCGTGATCGCGGCGCTTTCGCTGGCCGCCTGCACCACCGTCTCGCCCGAGGCGCGCGTGCGAAGCAAGCTGATCGAGGCCGGCCTGCGGCCGCCGGTGGCCAGCTGCATGGCCGAAAGGATGGTCGATCGGCTGTCGCTGGTGCAGCTCAAGCGGCTGCAATCGCTCGGCGGCCTGGGCAAGCACGACGTCCGCGGCATGAGCGTCGACGAGCTGGTCTATCGGCTGCGGGCGCTGAACGATCCGGAAATCGTCGCGGTGGTCCTCAAGGCCGGCATCGGCTGCTCGATCGCAAGCTGATTTAGCCCTACAAAGAATCAATATTGCGGCGCAGCATCCGAATCGCCGTGCGCGGGGTTTTCAAGGCCGCTCTTTCATGCTTAAGCCCCAGCCGATTTGATCGGACTCTGAGGGATTAGGCTCGACCATGAACATCCACGAATACCAGGCCAAAGAGCTGTTGGCGAAATTTGGCGCGGCCGTCCCGGCCGGCTATGCCGCGCTGACCGTCGACGAAGCGGTCGAAGCCGCGAAAAAGCTTCCCGGACCGATCTATGTGGTCAAGGCGCAGATTCACGCCGGCGGCCGTGGCAAGGGCAAGTTCAAGGAGCTCGGCCCCGACGCCAAGGGCGGCGTCCGCCTGTCCAAGTCGGTCGACGAAGTCCGCGCCAACGCCGCGGACATGCTCGGCAACACGCTGGTGACGATTCAGACAGGTGAAGCCGGCAAGCAGGTCAATCGCCTGTATGTCACCGACGGCGCCGACATCAAATCCGAATATTATCTGTCGATGCTGGTCGACCGGAAGACCGGCCGCATCGCCATGATCGTCTCGACCGAAGGCGGCATGGACATCGAGGAGGTGGCGCACAGCACCCCTGAGAAGATCCGCACCATCATCATCGACCCGGTCGAGGGCTTCCAGCCGCACCACGGCCGCGCCGTGGCATTCGCGCTCAAGCTGAAGGGCGATCTCAACAAGCAGGCGGTCAAGCTCGCCGAGCAGCTGTACAACGCCTTCATGGCGACCGACATGGCGATGCTCGAGGTCAATCCTCTGGTCGAGACCACCGACGGCAAGCTGTTCGTGCTCGATGCCAAGGTGAGCTTCGACTCGAACGCGCTCTACCGCCACCCCGACGTCTTCGCGCTGCGCGACGAGAGCGAGGAGGATCCGGCCGAGATCGAGGCGTCGAAGTACGACCTCGCCTATATCAAGCTGGACGGCGACATCGGCTGCATGGTCAACGGCGCCGGCCTCGCCATGGCGACGATGGACATCATCAAGCTCAACGGCATGTTCCCCGCGAACTTCCTCGATGTCGGCGGCGGCGCTACGACCGAGAAGGTCACCGCCGCGTTCAAGATCATCCTGAGCGATCCCGCGGTGAAGGGCATTCTCGTCAACATCTTCGGCGGCATCATGCGCTGCGACATCATCGCAGAGGGCATCATCGCCGCGGCGAAGGAAGTGAACCTGTCGGTGCCGCTGGTCGTTCGGCTCGAAGGCACCAACGTCCAGCAGGGCAAAGATCTTCTCGCCAATTCCGGCTTGCCGATCGTCGCCGCCGACGACCTCGGCGATG
Source organism: Rhizorhabdus sp. P4_G6 (assembly GCF_056401045.1). Lineage (NCBI taxonomy): Bacteria > Pseudomonadati > Pseudomonadota > Alphaproteobacteria > Sphingomonadales > Rhizorhabdaceae > Rhizorhabdus > Rhizorhabdus sp. P4_G6. Next base: position 35,258 of record NZ_JBFUKC010000025.1, read on the forward strand.
CCGCCCGGAAGATCGTCGCCCAGGTGAAGGCGGCCGCGTAACCCAATGCGTCATGCCGGCAATGGCCGGCATCTCGGGCGGCAAGGCCTCCGTGCCCCTCCCGAGATCCCGGCCTCCGCCGGGGATGACGAAAACCGGAGAAGGAACGAGAGATGAAGATACTCGTACCCGTCAAGCGGGTGATCGATTACAACGTGAAGCCGCGGGTCAAGATGGACGGCACCGGCGTCGACTTGGCCAACGTCAAGATGTCGATGAACCCGTTCGACGAGATCGCCGTCGAGGAAGCCATCCGCCTCAAGGAAAAGGGCGTCGCGACGGAAATCGTCGCCGTCTCGATCGGCGAGCAGAAGGCGCAGGAAACTCTGCGCACGGCGCTTGCCATGGGTGCGGACCGCGCG
>NZ_JBFUKC010000026.1:0-31848 GCF_056401045.1 Rhizorhabdus sp. P4_G6
AAGCCCGACGACGCGGCGCTGCTGGCGGCGGCGGCGCGGCTGTGCCAATAAGACGGCCAGAGAGCGAAAAGAGACGAGCCGAGCATGCCCGATCCCGTCGACCCCTATAGCCAGCGACGCCGGTCGTGGACGCCGATCCTGGCGTCGATGGTGGTGGCGCTGCTGCTCGGCATGGCGGCCATGGCCTGGTTGTTCCATCGCTTCGACAGCGTCGCCGAGATCGTCAAGCCGGCGCCCCCGGTCATCGCCACGCCCGCGCCGCCACCCCGCCCTGCGCTCGTCAACATCGCGCCCGCGCCGCCGACCGAGGTGGTCGAGACGATCGTCGACCGCCGGATCGACACGATCGAGGACAAGATCGATGATATCGGCCAGCGCGCCGCCGTCGCTACGAGCGAAGCCCATCGCGCCGAGGGCCTGCTCGTTGCCTTCGCCGCGCGCCGCGCCATCGACCGCGGTGCGCCGCTCGGCTATCTGGAAGGCGTGTTGCGCGACCGCTTCGGCAGCATCGAACCGCAGGCCGTCGCGGTGGTGATCAGCGCCTCGCGCCAGCCAGTCACGGTCGACCAGCTGCGCGATCAGCTCGATGCGCTCGAGCCGCAGCTATCGATGGCTTCGGCGAATGAAGGCTGGTGGGAAGGCTTCCGCCGCGAACTGGCGGACGTCATCGTGATCCGCAGCGCCTCGGCGCCATCGGTCGCCCCGGTGGACCGGCTCGCCCGCGCCCGCGATGATCTCGCCGCAGGGCATGTCGACGCCGCGCTGGCCGAGATCGCGCGCCTGCCCGGCCGCAAGGCCGCCACGGCCTGGATCGCCAGCGCGCGCCGCTACGTCCAGGCGCGCGTCGCACTGGATCGGATCGAAACGGCGGCGCTGCTGCAGCCGGCGAACAATCCCGATTAGATCACGGGTCAGAAATCGACCGCCACGCCCTTGAGCTCCCAGTCGCCATAGCGGGTGGGATCCGGTCCGTTGCGACCGCCCGACTCCGGTTCGGGCCGGATCTCCTCGGGAGCAGGAACCGGCGTGTTCGGCGAAAGGTGCGCCGGGGGTTTGACATGGGGTGGGCGTTTTCCGGACATGGCGATCATCCTTGGCCGCGCATGATTGAAGAGCGCCGCACTCTTCCCCACATTGGCTTTGGAAGGAGCAAAGGCAAGATGAACATGGTGAAGACGACCATGCTGCTGGCGGCGCTCACCGCGCTGTTCATGGCACTCGGCTTTACGATCGGCGGTTCCGGCGGAGCGATGGTCGCGATGCTGGTGGCCGCGGGCATGAACCTGTTCACCTTCTGGAACGCCGACAAGATCGTGCTGCGCATGCATGGCGCGCGCGAAGTCGATGCCTCCGCCTGCCCCGAATTCGTCGGCCTGGTCCATGGGCTTGCACGCCGCGCCGGCCTGCCGATGCCGCGCGTCTACCTGATCGACAGCCCGCATCCCAACGCCTTCGCGACCGGCCGCAATCCGGCCAACGCGGCGGTCGCGGCGACCACCGGCCTGCTCGGCATGCTCGACCGCGACGAGATCGAGGGCGTGATGGCGCACGAACTCGCCCATATCCGCCACCATGACACGCTGATCATGACGATGACCGCGACGATCGCCGGCGCGATCTCGATGCTCGCCAACTTCGGCATGTTCTTCGGCAATGGCCGCCGCGATGGCGGGCAGATATTGGCGACGATCCTCGCGGTCGTTGTTGCGCCGTTCGCCGCGATGCTGGTGCAGATGGCCATCAGCCGCTCGCGGGAATATGGCGCAGATCGCGGCGGCGCGGAGATCTCCGGCAAGCCGCGCGCCCTTGCATCGGCGCTCGCCAAGCTCGCGCAGGGCGCTGCCCGCATCCCCAACCCGGTGGTCGAACGCAATCCGGCCGCGGCAGCGCTGTACATCGTGCCGGGCGTGCAGCGCGGCGGCGACAGCATGTTCTCGACCCACCCCGCGACCGAGAACCGGATCGCCCAACTCGAGATGATCGCCAGCGAGATGGGCGTGCCGATTCGATCGCGCAATGTCACGCCGATGACAACGCCGCCGCGCCGCGCCGCCATCTCGTCGGTGCCGAAGACCAAGCGGCGGAGCAGCGCTCTCGATCCGCGCGGGCGGGGCTGAACTTCCGGTCTTCGGACCACATCCCTCGACTTCGCGCGGTGCGAACGGCTAAAGCGCGCGGGTGAAAGAAGATCCCACCGGAACCGCCACCCGCCGCGCGGCACTGCGCCTGCTCGATGCGGTGTTGCGCCGCGGCCTGCCCCTCGAAGCCGCGATGGATGGCGCCTGCGGCGACCTGGAGCGGGCGGATGACCGTGCCTTCGCCCATGCCATCGCCGCAGAAGTGCTGCGCCGCACGGGCGATCTCGATGCGCTGATCGATGCCGCCACCGAGCGCCCGCTGCCGCCGGATGCCAAGGCCCGCATGGTGCTGCGCATGGCGCTGGTCCAGGCGCTCGCCATGAAGACGCCGCAGCATGCCGCCATCGCGACGGTGCTGCCGCTGGTCGATGGCGGCCCGCGCAAGCTGGTCCACGGCGTTTTCGCCCATGTGCTGCGCGACGGCGGCACCCTGCCCGACCCCCCGCACCTGCCATCCGAGGTGGCGGATCGCTGGGCCAGGTCGTGGGGCGCGAAAGCGGTGGAAGCCGCGCGGCTCTCGATCGCGGCGCCGCCTCCCGTCGACCTGAGCTTCAAGCCCGGCGTCGACCTCGCCGACTGGGCGGGACGCCTCGAAGGCGAGAGCCTGGCCTCCGATCATGTCCGCATCCCCGCCGGACGTCGCGTCGTCGATCTGCCGGGCTACGACGAGGGGCTGTGGTGGATCCAGGATATCGCGGCGTCGATCCCGGCCCGGTTGCTCGGCAAGGGCGACGGTCGGCGCGCGCTCGACCTGTGCGCGGCGCCCGGCGGCAAGACGATGCAGCTGGCCAGCAATGGCTGGGCCGTGACCGCGGTCGACCTGTCTGAAGCCCGGATGGGACGTCTCGCCGAGAACCTCGCCCGCACCGGCCTCAGCGCCGCTCTCGCCGTCGCCGACGCGGCCGGCTTCGCCGATGGCGCCCCCTATGATGGCGTGCTGCTCGACGCGCCCTGCTCCGCCACCGGTATTTTCCGCCGCCATCCGGACGTCCTCCACCGCGCCGGCCCGCGGGCCATCGCCGAGGCGGCGGACATGCAGGCCCGGCTGATCGACCATGCCGCAGGGCTGGTCACGGCGAACGGCGTATTGATCTATGCCGTGTGCTCGCTGGAAGCCGACGAAGGCGAGCAGATCGCCAAGACCTTCCTATCGCGCCACGCCGACTGGCGCCTCGACCCCGTCGCCGCCGCCGAGCTGCCGCCCGGCTTCGTGCCGGACAAGGTCGGTCGCGTCCGTATCCGGCCGGGCGCCCTTGCCGGCGAAGGCGGCGCGGATGGCTTCTTCATCGCACGGTTCAGGCGCACATGACGGCCGAAGCAGGCCGATGGCCGCGCGCGCTTGCCCGCCCCTTCCCACCCCGCTAATCCGAGGCAATCATGACCAGCCCCATCCGCATCGCGCCATCCATCCTCTCCGCTGACTTCGCCAGGCTGGGGGAGGAAGTCCGCGCCATCGACGCCGCGGGAGCGGACTGGATCCATGTCGACGTGATGGACGGGCATTTCGTGCCGAACATTACGATCGGCCCCGCGGTGGTGAAGGCGCTGCGCCCGCACAGCGCCAAGCCCTTCGACGTCCACCTGATGATCTCGCCGGTCGATGCGTTCCTCGAGGACTTCGCCAATGCCGGCGCGGACATCATCACGGTCCATCCCGAGGCCGGCCCCCATACCCATCGCACCATCCAGCGCATCAAGGCGCTGGGCAAGAAGGCCGGCGTTTCGCTCAATCCCGCGACCCCGGCCAAGATGCTGGACTATCTGATCGATGACATCGATCTCGTGCTGGTGATGAGCGTCAATCCGGGCTTCGGGGGGCAGAGCTTCATCGACAGCCAGCTGCGCAAGATCGAGGCGATCCGCAAGATGATCGACAAGACCGGCAAGGCGATCGATCTCGAAGTCGACGGCGGCATCGACGTCAACACCGCCCCGCGCGCGATCGCCGCCGGCGCGACCGTGCTGGTGGCAGGCACCGCCAGCTTCAAGGGCGGCCCGACGGCCTATGCCGGCAACATCGCGGCTTTGAAGCAGGCGTGAGCATCGCGTGATGAGCGAGGGCGGCGGGCCCGGCTACGGCGACAGCGTTGAGCCTGGCCGACGCCTGATCCGCGTCGAGCACGACAAGAGCCATTCGCTCGCCGAACGCTTGGCCGGACGACTGCACGCTCTGGCCTGGCGCACCCCCGTCCACGGGCTGCGGCTGCGCGGCCACTATCCGCTCAAGCTGTACGACGTGCCGGCCGATCCGATCGAAGGCATGGTTCGCCTCGGCGGCGCGATGCTGGACGGGGAGATATTGTGGCAGGGCGAGAGCGTCACGATCGAGGGCTATGACTTTCGGCCGCGCGCCATGTCCGCGGCATTCAGCGACCATCTCCAGAGCTTCGCCTGGCTGCGCGACCTGAGCGCCGCGGGGCCGCGCCAGCGGGTGGCGCCGATCGCGGAGCTGCTGACCCGCCGCTGGCTGGACGCGTTCGGCCGGCAGATCCACGAGGCGGCGTGGCGCCCCGACCTGTGGGGACGGCGCATCCTGTTCTGGGGCTGCCACGCGCCGCTGATCATGTCGTCCGACGAACTGCGCGGCCCGGTCCTCAACGCGCTCAACCGCGGCGCCAAGCATCTCGATCGCAGCGCCGACAAGGCCGCGCCCGGGCTCGCGCGCATCGCTGCCTGGATCGGCGTGGTCGCTGCCGGCCTGCTGATCCCGGGCGGCGAGCTGCGCCAGATCCATGGCGAGAGGGGTCTTGCCCGCGCCCTGGACGCAGCAATGCACGGCGACGGCGGGCTCGTCAGCCGGTCGCCGGTCGAGCAGATGGATCTCGTCGCCCTGCTGGCGATGCTGCGGCGCTATTACGAGATGCGCGGCCAGACCCCGCCCGTCGCCTTCAGCGAGGCGCTCGGCCGGGCGGTGCCGCCGCTGCTCGGGCTGAGCCTGGGCGATGGCGGGCTATCGAGCTGGCAAGGCTCGGCGCCGATCGACGGCGGCAGGATCGACGCGGTCGTCACGGCCTCCGGCATTCGCGCACGGCCGCTGCGGCAGTCGCGCGAATGGGGCTATCAGCGCCTGTCGATGGGACAGACCCGCATCGTCGTGGACGCCGCCCCGCCGCCGATCTCGCGCTTCGCCGCCGATGCCTGTGCCTCGACGCTGGCCATGGAATTGTCCGACGGTCCCTGGCGGTTGATCGTCAATTGCGGCGGAGGCCGCGGCGCGAACAATGCGCTGCATCCCGATCTCGCCCAGGCGCTGCGCAGCACCGCCGCCCACTCCACCCTGGTGATCGACGACAGCAACTCGACCGCGGTCCATTCCGACGGAACCCTGGGGAAGGGGGTGTCGGAACTCGAGCTCGATCGGCAGGAGGATCTGCACGGCAGCGTCATCGACATGCGCCACGACGGCTATGTCCGGAGGTTCGGGATGGCGCACCGCCGCAAGATCACGATCGGGCCCGGCGGCCGCGAAGTGCGCGGCCTCGATGCGCTGCTGCCGCAGGGCCGGCGCGCGCGCGGCAACGGGGTCGACTATGCGATTCGCTTCCACCTGGCGCCCGGCGTCGAGGTCTCCGCTACGGCCGACGGCTCGGGTGCGCTGCTGCGGATCGGGGAAGGCGCGCTGTGGCGCTTCCGCGCCATCGGCGGCGAGGTGGCGATCGAGGACAGCGTGTGGATCGACTCGCGCGGACGCCCGCAACCGACCCGTCAGCTGGTGATAGCCGGCCCGGTGGCCGCACAGGGCATCGAGGTCACCTGGATCCTCGCCAAATCCGGTTGATCGATATCCTCCGGCGCGGCGGTCCATCGGCAGGCCGAATCGATCGTCCAATTGCCCGCGACGATTGCGATTGCGGCGGAAACCGCGCACCATCGCCCGGCTAGACCCTGATCGGTTCAGGCTGAATCAGCCCGAGCCGTGAATCAAGGTCTAAACCATAGATAAAAAGCCCGATTCACCCTTTCGGTGAAAGCGCGTAGCGCTTCCACCTTGAACGATCAGGCTCTGGCTGGAGAGGTCGCGTGAACCATTCGGTAATCCTCACGGTGGTCGGCAGCGATCGGCCCGGCCTGACGCGCGCGATCGCCGACGCCGTCTATGCGGCTGGGGGGAACTGGCTCGAGAGCCACTTGTCGCGCCTCGGCGGCAAATATGTGGGGTCGGTGCTCGTGGAACTGCCGCAGGCGCGGCTGGCTGAGCTGGAAGCGGCAGCGCGCGGGATCGACGCGGTGGGGCTGAAGGTCGACATCATCGCCTCGTCGGGCACAGCCCGGCGCGGCGGCGAGCCGCTCGTGATCGAGATCGTCGGTCAGGATCGCGCGGGCATCGTCCGCGAAGTGACCACGGTTCTTGCCGGCCTGGACGTCAACATCGAGGACTTCGCGACCGCGATCGAGGACAGCGCGTGGTCTGGCGCGCCGCTGTTCCGCGCGAAGGCGCGCCTGCTGATCCCCTCGAACATATCGACCGACACAGTCCGCGAGGCGCTCGAGCGGATATCGGGTGAAATCATGGTCGATTTCAGCGCGCATCCGGAAGTCGCCTGATCAGCTCTCCGCCAGATCCAGGCCCGCCACTGGATCAAGGTACGCCCCGGACACCGGCGAGGCTGCTCCGCGATGCCAGCGACCAAGGCGCAGCTCGAAAATTGCGGCTGTTGCCGGATGCCACGCGCCGACGCCTCGCGGCGAGCCGTGAGCGGCGCGCAGCAGCGGCCCGCGTCTCGCCGGGACGCACATCGTAGCAAGCCAGCAGCGGCGGAGCTGACGCAATTTTCCAGGCCCTGGCCCCGCGGGTCGGCTGGTGCGTTATAGCCAGCGAGCCCCTATTATCCCGGAGAAGCTGATGATCGACCCATTCACCGCCTGGATGCGCCTCGCGACAGCAGGGTTCGACATCTCCCGCACCGGCCATCGCGCCTCTGATCTGATGCAGGCGTCCGGCGAGGTCGTGCAGAAGCGCTCGGACATGATGGCCGCAGCCATGCGCTCGCCGGTCGATGGCAACTATGTCGAGCTCGCGAAGATGGTACCGGAAAAGGTCGAGGCATTCTCCAGCGCCGGTATCGCGATCGCTCGTCAGTGCTGGGCCATGCAGGCAGCTTTCCTCGCGGAGGCACAGCATCTCGGAGCGCTGTTCGCACGGGGCCGCGCGCCCAGCATGGCAGAGCTTATCGAGCTGGCAGCGCGCACCACCGCCTATGTCGTCACCAGCGCCGAGAATATGGCTAGGCTTGGGGCGGTTGGCCTGGCCCCAGTGCATCGCACCGCAACCGCAAACGCCCGGCGCCTGAAGCGCGCGTAACGATTGCAACCCATGTTAAAATCCAGCGTTCTCAATGTCTTGTTTGAAAAGAGGCGCGCGAATGAGGGGAGACAAGGCCGGAGCCGCGTTCGAAGGAGACGCTCCAGCGGCAGCCGCGTGCGAAGCTTTGCGCGACAGACGCGAACTTGCCCTCGTTGCGGTGGAACGCACGCGCACGCCGATGATGGTCACCGATCCAAGACAGCCGGACAGCCCGATCGTACTGGCCAACCAGGCTTTTCTCGATTTGACGGGCTATGATGCCGATGAAGTGATCGGCCGCAATTGCCGGTTCCTGCAGGGCCCGGAGACCGATCCTGCGGCGATCGACGAGATCCGCCGCGGCTTGCGCGAGCGGCGGCGTGTCGATGTCGAGCTGCTCAACTATCGCAAGGATGGCTCGGCCTTCTGGAACCAGCTTTCGATAAGCCCGGTGGAAGACGAGGACGGCCAACTCATTTACCATTTCGGTTCGCAGCGCGAAGCGACGGAGCAACGCCGCGCCCGGGCGATGGAGGAAACCGAACGCCTGTTGCTGATGGAGGTCAACCATCGGGCGCTCAATGCGCTTGCGCTGGTGCAGAGCATCGTCAGACTCAGCAGCGCCGACGACGCCCAATCCTATGCCCGGGTCGTGAACGACCGGATCGATGCGCTCACGCGCGCGCATAGGCTGTTGGCCCGGAACGGGTGGGCCGGAGCGACGCTCGACGAAATATTGAGCCTGGAGATACCCGCCCATGGGGGTGCTCGGATACGCGCGGGCGGGCCGGCTCTGCCGGTCGCCGCACGGATCGTCCAGCCACTGGCACTGGTGATCCACGAACTGCGGACCAATGCGGAGCGCCACGGAGCGCTGTCGCGTCCGGATGGCCAGATGGAGGTCTGCTGGAACGCCCGGGATCATTGGGCAGAGATCGAGTGGCGCGAGTCGGGCCTTCCGGCGCCCATCGAAGAACCCGCTGCGACGAGATTCGGGCTGAACATCGCGGAAGGCGTGATCCGACGCCAGCTGGACGGCACAAGCGAGTTCCGCTGGGCGAATGATGGGCTGTCGGTCAGGCTGGAGTTCCCGACGGGGGTCGGCGACGATCTGCGCGTGGATCGGCGCGCGTCGAAAGCCTGAGCGTCCGGCGGACGCGGGCCGCCACGCTATTCCAGCGCGAGCGCGAGCTGCTCGGCGGTAACGATCAGTTCCTCCTCGCCCTCCCCGAGGCTCGACAACGTCACCCCGAGCAGGCGCACCCCCTGCTGGACCGGCTCCAGCGCGGCGAGCAGCCCGAGCGCGACCTCACCGATCCGCGCCGCGTCGGCGATCGGCGCCGGCAAGGTGCGGGCTCGTGTCAGGGTACGGAAGTCGGCATAGCGCAACTTGATCGACACGGTGCGCCCCGCTTTCCCGGTGCGCTCGGCGTGGCGCGCGACCGTCTCCGCAGACTCGGTCAGCGCCGCGGCGAGATCCTCATGCGCGTAAAGGTCGGTGAAGAAGGTATTCTCCGACCCGATCGACTTGCGCACCCGATCCGGACGCACCGGACGATGATCGATCGCGCGGGCGGCGAGATAGAAATAATCGCCCGATTTGCCGAATTGCTGCGACAGGAACTCGCGGCTGCAGCGGCGCAGGTCGGCGCCCGAATGGATGCCGAGCTTCTCCATCCGGGCTGCCGTCACCGGCCCGACGCCGTGGAAGCGCGACACCGGCAAGCGCGCGATGAAGTCGAGCCCCTGTTCGGGGCGGACCACGCACAAGCCGTCTGGCTTGTTATGGTCCGATGCCAACTTGGCGATGAACTTATTGTAGGAGACGCCCGCCGACGCGGTCAGCCCCGTCTCCTCCCTGATCCGCGCGCGGATCGCCCGGGCGACATCGGTAGCGGTCGCGATTCCCTGGTGGTTTTCGGTAACGTCGAGATAGGCTTCGTCGAGCGAGAGCGGCTCGATCAGATCGGTATAGTCGGCGAAGATCGCCTGGATCTGGCGCGACACCTCGCGATACACGTCGAAACGCGGCCGCACGAAGACAAGGTCCGGGCACTGCCGCCGCGCCACGGCCGAAGCCATCGCCGATCGCACCCCGAATCTGCGCGCCTCGTAGCTTGCCGCCGCCACGACGCCGCGTTCGCGGGTGCCGCCCACCGCGACCGGCTTGCCGCGCAGCGCCGGGTCGTCGCGCTGCTCGACCGACGCATAAAAGGCATCCATGTCGATGTGGATGATCTTGCGGCCGCCTTCGGCCGAACCATCGGGTGCCAGCGCCTGTTCGGGTCGATCCATGGAACAAAGCAGATACAACAGAGCGCCGGCCCGCGCCAGAGGCCGTTTCATCGCCGGCCTCGCCCCGCAACGGAACTCCCCCGTTGCCCTCGCGTTTTTTGCTCGATTCCAAGGAGAAACGATCATGGCTTCTAGAAATACATCTACGCGGTCGCGTTCGACTGTCGCGAAAGCTGCTCCCAGGAAGCGTGGTGCCGGCTCATCTGCGCGCCCCCAGTCCCTCGCCGATGAGGCGAAGACGGCCGTGCGGTCGGTGCGCACCCGCGCGTCCCGCGCCGTCAAGAAGGTCCCCACCGACAGGACCAGCGTATCGATTGCTTTTGGCGTGCTTGCCGGCCTGGTCGGCGCCGGCTTTGCGATCTTCATGAACCGCGACCGGCTCCGCGACGTTGCATCGAGCAGCGGCGAGCGGCTGAAAAAGGCCGCGGATGATCTGTCGACGATGGCGCATGAGCGCATCGACCAGGCACGCGACAACATCACCAGGTTCCGCTCGCGCAACGAGCAGACGCCCTCGCACGAGACGCCCGAATCGGTGGCGGTCAACGGCTGAAGCCTGGCTGTCCCCACGCGGGACGGCAAAGGCGGACATGGAGGGCGGCGCGGCTTCACAGCCGCGCCGCCCTCCTCCATTCTAGACCGATGCGATTCGACCCGACTAGCGAGCGCTGGCGTTACGACCTGCGGCTGTTTCTGCTGGCCTATGTGCTGGGCATCATCGCCTTCAGCGCACTGGTGCCCTGACCGTCATAGCCGACGGCCGAGCCGGTCAGTCGCAGGCCTTGTGCAACAGCCAGGCCAGCCAGGCGGCGCCGATGCTGCCCACCGCGACGATCAGCAGCGTCTCGGCGACAGACACGCCCATATGCACCATTCCCGCCAGGATCAGCGTCGCCGCCACCATCGCGCCGGAATTGACGATGTTGTTCGCAGCGACCGTCCGCGCGGTCTGCGCCTTGGCAACCGTGGTGGTGAGAAAGGCGTAGAGGGGCACCACGAACATGCCGCCGGCGATCGCGACGCCGAGAAGGTCGATCATCACCCGCTCGCCATGGGGCGCGGCGATGAACGCCCGGAAGTCAAGCAGCGGACCCTGCGGCACCGGCCAAGAATGGGCGGTCCACCACAGGTCGCAGACAAATGCGCCCATCACCAGCGCCGCGATGGGCGAGCAGCGGGCCGACACCGTGCCGCCGAGGATCCGGTTGACCGCAATCGAGCCGATCGCGACTCCGACCGAAAAAATTGCAAGAAACAGCGTCGCCACGTCCTGGTTGGCGCCCAGCACATTCTTCACGAGCGGCGGGAACTGCGCCGCGAGCACCGTGCCCTGTGCCCAGAAGAAGCTGATCGCGCAGATGGCAAGGAACAGCCGCCGGACATGCATCGTGTCCGACACCAGCTTTATCGACGAGCGGATGATGTGGAAATCGACCCCGGCGTCCTGGATCATCGGCGGTGCCGGGGGAACCTGCCGGGCGGTCAGCCAGCCGAGGCAGGCCACCGCCAGCACGCCGACCGCCGCCTGCTCGGAGGGGATGATGCCGCCGACGATCGTGCCGGCAAGGATCGCGATATAGGTGCCCGCCTCGACCAGGCCTGTACCCGGCAGCACCTGATCATCCTCGAGGTGCTGGGGCAGAATCGCATATTTGATCGGGCCGAAAAAGGTCGAGTGGGCGCCCATCGACAGCAGCGCGAGCAGCATCAACGGGATATTGCCGAGGATGAGACCGGCCGCGCCGGCGATCATGATGACGATCTCGGCGGTCTTCACCAGCCGGATGATCTGCGCCTTGTCGTGGCAATCGGCGAGCTGGCCCGACAGCGCCGAGAACAGGAAGAATGGCAGGATGAACAACCCGCCGGCGACAGCCGAGAATGCCGCCTCCTGCGCCGGATCGTTATAGATACGATAGATCACGAGCATGATCATCGCGGTCCGGAACAGGTTATCGTTGAACGCCCCCAGGAACTGGGTGGCAAACAACGGCAGGAACCGGCGCTTGGCGAGAAGCCGGAAAGACGGGGTCATAGGGGGATATTGCGCCTTATGTGTCGTTGCCGGCATCGTTCGGGCGCTCCCATAGCCGATAGCAGTGGCGAGGTCCAAGCCCGATAACCGCAGCGCGGGTCAGTTCCGGGACTCCCGCGATATGGCCGATCCATTCTTTCCGGGGTTGGTGTCGCGCCCCGCCTGCAGGCGGGGGCTTATCTCTTGCGTTCATCCACGCTAGAGCATCCTGCAGATGCTGACGCTGCCGAACATCCTGACGCTTTCCCGCATCCTGGCGGTGCCGATCCTCGTCTTCCTGCTGTGGCCCGAGCCGCGGCAGTTCGAATATGGGCTGGCGTTCGGCCTCTATGCGCTGATGGCGATCACCGATTATTTCGACGGCTATCTGGCGCGGGCGCAGGGAGCCGTGTCCAAGCTCGGCATCTTCCTCGATCCGATCGCCGACAAGATCATGGTGGCGGCGGTCATCCTGATGCTGGTGCTGACGCGGGATGTCTCCGGCTTCGCGACGATCGCCGCGCTGGTCATCCTGCTGCGCGAGATCGCCGTGTCGGGGCTGCGCGAGTTCCTCGCCGGGGTCCAGGTGTCGGTGCCGGTCAGCAAGCTCGCCAAGTGGAAGACGACCCTCCAGCTCGTCTCGCTGGGCGCCATCATCCTCGGCAATGCCGTTCCCGAGTGGAGATGGATCGAACAGCTCGGTTTGTTCAGCCTGTGGGCCGCGGCCGCGCTCACGCTGATCACCGGCTGGGATTATCTGCGCGTCGGCATCAAGCACATGGACTAGGCCAGCGACATGGTGATCGAAATCCTCTACTTCGCACGCATCCGGGAAGCGATCGGCCGCAGCGCCGAGACCGTGACACCCCCGGACGAGGTCGTCACGCTCGCCGACCTGGTGGCGTGGCTCGCGGCGCGTGGCGGCGGCTATGCGGAGGCGTTCGCCGACCGCGGCCAGGTCCGCGCCGCGATCGGAGATGCCTTCGCCGATCCGGAGACGCCGATCGCCGGCGCGCGCGAGATCGCGCTCTTCCCCCCGGTGACGGGCGGATGAGCGCCGAGATGCGAATCCTGGTCGATACCGGGGAGATCGACGTCGGCGCCGAGCTCGCCAGGCTCGAAGCGCTCGGCGGGGGCGGCGTAGCGAGCTTCACCGGCATCGTGCGCGGCGGAGCGGGGCTGACGGCACTCGAACTCGAACATCATCCCGGCGTGACCCTGGCGATGATGACCCGCATTGCCGAGGATGCCGCGGCGCGGTGGCCGCTGCTCGGCGTCACCGCGATCCACCGCCACGGCCGGCTGCTGCCCGGCGAGCGCATCGTGCTGGTCGCCGCGGCCTCGCCGCACCGCGCCGCCGCGCTCGAGGCGACCGCCTTCCTGATCGACTGGCTCAAGACCCGCGCGCCCTTCTGGAAGAAGGAATATTTCGCGGACGGGACGAGCCGCTGGGTCGAAGCGCGGGCGGAAGACGACGAAGCTGCCGCGCGTTGGACCAAATAGCTATGAGCGTACAGGAGCTGCCCGACCTGCTGGCCGCCATCGCCGATGGCGACCGCGTCGCCTTCACGCGTTTCTACGAGCGGACATCGGCAAAACTTTTTGGAGTTGTCCTGCGTATCTTGCCCGAAAGGTCGGTGGCTGAAGACGCGATGCAGGATGCCTATGCGAAGATCTGGCGGAATGCCGCGGGCTATGATGCCCGGCGCGGCAGTCCGATAACCTGGGCGGCGACGATCGCGCGCAACGTGGCGATCGACCTGCGGCGCCGCGAGCACCCGCGCGGCCGCATCCGCGATGAGGATTTCGACTTCGACGCGATGAGCGATCCAGCCGGCGGGGTTTCGGCCGAGGACATGGCGGCGCTGCGCGCCTGCCTGGACCGGCTCGACCCCGAACAGCGCGCGCTGATCCTGGCGGCCTATCTGAACGGCGAGAGCCGCGAGGAACTGGCCGAACGGCTCGGTCATCCGACCGGCACGATCAAGAGCTGGCTGCACCGCGGCCTCGCCCGGCTGAAGGGCTGCCTGGATGGCTGACGACATCGACATGCTCGCCGGCGAATATGTGCTCGGCACGCTCGACGAGGCGGAGCGGCGGGCATTCCAGCGCCGCCTGCTGACCGATCGCGACGCGGCCGCGGCGGTGGCCCGCTGGGAGGAGCGCCTGTCGCCGCTGCTGCTCGCGGTGCCGGAGGTCGAGGCTCCGGCCGGCCTCATTGACCGGATCGACGTCGGCGCCCGCCCGGCCAACGATAATCGCCCGCTGCGCCGCTGGCAGGCGGCAACCGCCGCCGCCGCGCTGCTCGCCGTTGTGAGTTCGGGCCTGGCCTTGCGCCCGCGGCTCGTGGCGCCTCCATCGGTGACCCAGCCGACGCGGCCACCGTTGTTCCAGTCGGTGGCCGCGCTCAGCGAAAGCGGGGGCGCTCCGGCGCTGCTGGTCACCTATGATCAGGCAACCAGGAAAATGCGGGTAACCCCGGTCAACGTCTCACCGCGCCCCGGCCATAGCCTCGAACTATGGGTGATCGCCGGCAAGGCAGCCCCGAGATCGATCGGCCTGATGCACGACGAGGGCGCCACGGCCCTTGATCGCATGGCGCTGGACATCAAGCAGGACATGACCATCGCGGTGTCGGTGGAGCCGCGTGGCGGATCGCCCACGGGCCTGCCCACCGGCCCGGTTGTCTATTCGGGCCGGATGATCACCCTGCCGACCAGCTGATACGCGACGCAACCTACCGGGCGCCTTTTCCACCTGTTCGATGAATGGGCGATGACGGAGCCGGAAAGCCTCTTCCCCGTCATCCCCGCTTCGGCAGCTACGGCCTTCACACATTTTCCTTTTGTTCGTCATCCCAGCCCTTCGGCTGCCTGCAAGGCAGGCGCTCAGCAACCGTATTGCAGGTGAAGGTATTGTTGGAACCCATGGAGTGCCATGTTCGATGATCTCTTCGTGCGAGTGACGAAGTGTGAAGCCCATAGGCGCGGTAAAGGGGCGATCACTCCGCCGCGCGCAGCGCCTCTGCCAGCAGGTTGAACTCCTTCTCGCGCGGCGAGCCCCGCCGCCAGGCCAGCGCGATGCGGCGCGAGGGATGTTCGGCATCAAGCCCCTTGGCGACGACATGGGTGTTGTCGAGGATGCCCGCATCGAGCGCCATCGCCGGCAGCAGCGTCACGCCCAAGCCGTTGTCGACCATCTGCACCAGCGTGTGCAGCGAGGTGCCGAGCATCGCCGCCTCCGCCCGCAGCTCGGGCCGATTGCACGCAGACAGGACATGATCCTTCAGGCAGTGGCCATCCTCGAGCAGCAGCAGCCGGCTCTCATCGATCGCATCGGCACTGATCGTATGCGCGCTGCCCGGAATCTCCCCGTCGCGAAACGCGATGAACAGCCGGTCGAGGAACAGGTCGACCGATTCAATGTCGCCGCAATGATAAGGCAGCGCCAGCAGCACGCAGTCGACATGGCCGCGATGAAGCGAGTCGCACGCGGCGCTGGTGGTCTCTTCGCGAAGATAGAGCTTCAGGTCGGGCCAGGCCGCGCGCAGCCTGGGTAGGATCCGCGGCAGCAGGAACGGCGCGATGGTCGGGATGACGCCCATGCGCAGGTCGCCCGACAGCGGCTTGCCGGCCGAGCGCGCAAGATCGCCGAGTTCCTCGGCCTCGCGGAGCACGCGCTGCGCCTTGTCGGCGATCCGCAGGCCAAGCGGCGTGAACCGCACGACCCGGCGGGTGCGCTCGACCAGGGTGATGCCGATCAGCGACTCCAGTTCGCGCAATCCGGCGGACAATGTCGACTGGGTGACGAAACAGGCTTCGGCTGCGCGCCCGAAATGGCCGTGGTCGCGCAGCGCGACCAGATATTGAAGTTGCTTGAGGGTGGGAAGATAGGTGGCCATTCATCGCCTCACTCGATCATTGCTGGCGGAATAATCAATTTGATTGCTAAGGTCCACCCTGCCATCAGACGTGCTCCAAACCAAAGCCCCTAGGAGATACACAGTGGCCCTTACCGTTGGTGACAAGTTTCCCGCCCTGGTTCTTCCGGTCCAGCAGGGCACGTCCGCACTCCCCGCAGGCGAGACGATCGACACCGGCAATAGCGGTGGCAAGTGGAAGGTCGTGTTCTTCTGGCCGAAGGACTTCACGTTCATCTGCCCGACCGAGATCATCGGCTATGGCGAGCTGCAGCGCGATTTCGCCGATCGCGACGCGGTGCTGATCGGCGCCTCGACCGATACGGATTTCGTCCATTTCGCGTGGCGCAAGTCGGACGAGCGCCTGGCCAAGTGCGATTTCCCGTGGATCGCCGACAACCAGAAGAAGCTCGCCAATGCGCTCGGCATCGTCGACCCCGAAGCGGGCGTCGCCTATCGCGCGACCTATATCGTCGATCCGCACAATGTGATCCAGCACGTCACGGTCAACGGCCTCAACCAGGGCCGCAACCCGGCCGAGGCGATCCGCGTGCTCGACGCGCTTCAGACCGACGAGCTGTGCCCGTGCAATTGGCATGCCGGTGAAGAGGTCCTCAAGCCTGCTGCCTGATCCCCTCTTCAGGTAGCCGCCGCGCCGAGCCCCCCACGGCGCGGCCTAATGGGCGTGGAGGACTCCTGACGGACCTCCGCGCCCCTTTTTTGTTCGAGTCTTCCCAACAGGAGCCCCCCATGTCCCTCAAGGAATTTGCCGACGCGCTGCCGGACTATGCAAAGGATATCCGGCTCAACGTCGGCTCGCTGCTCAGCGACCAGACGCTGAGCGACCAGCGCAAATATGGGTTGCTGCTCGCCTGCGCCCACGGCAGCGGCTACAAGCCGATCGTCGACGCCGCCGAGGCCGAGGTGGTGGGCAAGCTGACCCCCGAAGCGGCGAACGCCGCCCGCGCATCGGCCGCCGTCATGGCGATGAACAATGTCTATTACCGCTTCGTCCATCTCGCCTCGAACAAGGAATATGGGCAGATGCCGGCCAAGCTCAGGATGAACGTGATCGGCTCGCCCGGCATCGAGAAGGTCGACTTCGAACTGTTCAGCCTCGCCGTTTCGGCGATGAACGGGTGCGGACTGTGCATCGACAGCCATGAGAAGGTGCTGCGCCAGCACGAGGTCGCCAGCGACGTGATCCAGACCGCCGCGCGCGTCGGGGCCGTGATCAAGGCGGCCGCGACGGTTCACGCAACCGCGGCCTGAGCAGGAATCCTCCCTCTCCGGGGGAGGATTTTCCCTGCCAGATAAGCCCAGCCTATCACGTACCGCTCAGGAACATCTTTCCAGCACGGAACGGTCGTCCTATATTGGCGGTTCGCGCTGCGTGGTCCCTGAAGGAAGGCCGATGTTCGACGGACTGATTTCCTATCTCGACTCGATCAAGGCCCGGGATCCCGCGCCGCGCTCGCGCTGGGAGGTTTTGCTCTATCCCGGCGTCCTGGCGCTGGGTCTGCACCGCATCGCGCACTGGCTGTTCCAGGCGGAACTCTATTTCCTCGCCAGGCTGGTGAACCACTTCTCGCGGATGATCACCGCGATCGACATTCATCCCGGCGCACAGATCGGCCGCAACTTCTTCATCGATCATGGCTTCGTCGTGATCGGCGAGACCGCGGTGGTCGGCGACGACGTCACCATCTACCAGGGCGCCACGCTCGGCGGCACCAACCCGACCAGCGGCGAAGGCGGCAAGCGCCACCCGACCATCGGCGACGGCGCGATCGTCAGCCTGGGCGCGGCGATCCTCGGCCCGATCACGATCGGCCGGCGCGCGCGGGTCGGCGCGAATGCCGTCGTTACCCGCGATGTCGCGGAGGGCCAGGTGGTCGTGGGCATCCCCGCCAAGCCGATGCTGGTCGATGCCCGTGAATATCAGCGCGGTTTCGTGCCCTATGGCACGCCGTGCAGCGAACGCTTCGATCCCCAGACCCAGCAGCTCGAGATATTGCGCTGCGAGCTGGAGACATTGCGGGGCCGCATCGCGATGCTGATCGACGAACGCGATGCCGCACGGGAAAAGATTGCGGAAGCCAAGATTGCTGAGGCGAAAATCACCGGGGACCGTGAACGCGCCTGATGGGCACGGTATCTCCCTTCCCGGGAAAGCCGTTGCAGATCGGCTTCGACCGTCTCGAACTCTCTCGCATCCTCGATCTGTACGGCCGCATGGTCTCCGCCGGCCTGTGGCGTGACTATGCGATCGATCTCGGCCGCGACGCCGCGTCGTTCGCGGCATTCCGCCGCGCCGCCGAGCGGCCCGAATACCGCATCGAGAAACGCCCCGCCCTGCGTAACCGCCAGGGCATGTGGGCGCTGATCGGGGAAGGCGGCGCCATCCTCAAGCGCGGGCCGGAACTCGGCCCGGTGCTGGCGCCGGTCGAGCGGCGGCTGATGAAGCTGGTGAGCGAGTAATCGGCACGCGCGGCTCGTAAATCGTCGGCGTCATCCTGAACTTGTTTCAGGATCCACCCCTTCTCCTGGTTTTCATCCGGGTGGATGCGTGGATGCTGAAACAAGTTCAGCATGACGAGAATAGCTGAATCAGGCCGCCACGCGCCTGTCCGTCACCGGCAGCCGCACCGCCATGTCCGCCGGCAGCAGACCCACCACGAAGCGCCGGGCGCCGGTCCAGAAGGCGGAGAGCAGCAGCAGCGCGGAACCGATGATCAGCGCCGTGAGGCCGAAGGAGAGGTCGACCACGCCGCTCTGCTCGATCAGGCTCGACAGCGCATAGAGCACATAGATGAGCGCCGACACCATCAGCGCGCGGCGGTCGATCGCCAGCGCCACGAAACCGAGCCCGATATACAGCAGGACGACGATCGCGGCCTGCGCGGGCGCGGCGGTACCCTCAAGCATGCCCATCATCGCGAAGATCGGATGGACCAGCATCGGCGCGGCCAGCAGGTGCAGCCAGAAGGCGACGTCGGAGCGGCGGGTGGTGCGCGTCCGATCGCTCATGTCCCACCACATCGCCAGCGCGAACACGGAGAACCCGGCGAGCAGCATCAGCTTGAGGACATGCTCGCCCAGGCCCGGCACCGCCGCGACGGCGAGCGCGAGCAGCAGGCCGGCGAGCGCCGCCGCCCCCGCGGCCACCGTGATCGGCACCTGGAAACGGCGCCAGTGCAGCCAGACCGCGCCCGCCGTCAGCGCCGCCGCGCCGGCCATGACGAGCGCCATCGTCCGTTCATCGCCCGACTGTGCACCGGCGATCCCGCCGAACAGCACGGAAAAACCGCCGAATACGCCACCGGCATAGGCAAGCAGCAGGATGATGCTGGGCAGCGCCATGCGCCGCTCACGCGTGAAATATTCGGCAAGCCCCCAGGCCGTGGCGGCGACCGCGAAGCCCCCGACCGGTGCCGGGCCATATTCGGGGGCGAACAGGCGGACCATGTTGCCGAGCCAGCCCATCGCCACCAGCATCAGCACCGCCGCGATCGACACGAAGATATCGTTGAACCCGGTCAGCAGCCGGAAGCTCTCCTCGTCCGCCGCCGGTATGGCGCGCAACGCGGCGACATGGCTGCGGAACGACGCGGCGGCCTCCGCGCTGAGCGCCCCCGCCTCGACGGCGCCGTTGATATCGCTCTCGCTATACACAGGACTCTCCCGATGATCCGGGGGTGTGATAACATTGCTGTGTTATTATGGCAATACACTTAAGCCCTGTCCGCTCGGGCCGGGTGGGGCACGAAGAGGATTAGCTCGGGATAGGCGGGAGAGGAAACCGCGTGCCCTCACCCTCCCACAGCGGCGCGGCGAGCCCCTCCCTCTCCCCTGAAGCGAGAGGGGTTGAGTTTTAGATCATGCCCTCGCTGTCCAGCGCGTAGCCGGCGGAGCGGACGGTGCGGATCACGTCGGGAGCATCGGCGAGGTTGATCGCCTTGCGGAGCCGGCGGATGTGCACGTCGACAGTGCGCGGCTCGATGTCGCTGTCCCTCCCCCAGACCGAATCCAGCAGCCGCTCGCGCGAGAAGACGCGGCCGGGATGTTCGAGGAAATGCCTGAGCAGCCGGAACTCGGTCGGCCCGAGCATGATCGGGCTGCCGCCGCGGCGCACGCGGTGGCTGGCGGTGTCCATCTCGATATCGGCATAGGCCAGCCGCTCGCCGGCGAGCCCCGGACGCACCCGGCGAAGCACCGCCGCGACCCGGGCGAGCAGTTCGCGCGGACTGAAGGGCTTGGTGACATAATCGTCGGCGCCGGTTTCCAGCCCGCGCACGCGATCCTCTTCCTCGCCGCGTGCGGTGAGCATGATGATCGGCACATTGGCCGTGTCGGGCATGCGGCGCAGCCTGCGGCAGACCTCGATGCCCGATACGCCTTCGATCATCCAGTCGAGCAGGACGAGATCGGGCGGCGTCTCGCGGGCGAGCAGGATCGCTTCCTCGCCGTCGCCGGTGCGTTCGACGTCGAAATCCTCGCGTTCAAGATGCCAGCTGACGAGCTCGGCAAGCGCGGCATCATCCTCGACCAGGAGGACGCGCGCACGCGCCATCAGGCGTCTCCGGCGAGGGGGTCCTCGCCCTTCGCCCGCTCGGCCATCTGCCGGCCGGTCGCCGCGAAATAGACCATCTCGGCGACGTTGGTCGCGTGATCGCCGATCCGCTCGATATTCTTGGCGATGAACAGCAGGTGGGTCGACGCGGTGATGTTTTGCGGATTTTCCATCATGTGGGTCAACAGCGTGCGGAACAAGCTGTTGTAGAAGTCGTCGACCGCCCGGTCGCGCGCGGAGACCGCGACCGCGGCATCGGCATCGCGCAGCACGAAGGCATCGAGGACGTTGCGCACCATCTCGGTCGCGACCTTGCCCATTTCCGGCAGCACCGACATCGCCTCCATGCCGCGCGCGTCCTGCAGCAGCGGTGCGCGCTTGGCGATATTCTTGGCATAATCGCCCATGCGCTCGACCACGCCCGCTATCTTCAGCGCGGCTAGGACTTCGCGAAGATCGTCGGCCATCGGCGCGCGCAGCGCTATCAGACGGACCACCCGGCGTTCGATCTCGGCCTCGAGCTCGTCGATCTTGCGATCGCCCTCGACGATCAGCGCCGCGGATTCCAGGTCGCGGTTGACCAGCGCTTCCAGCGAGCCGGTGATCGCCGCCTCCGCCCTGCCGCCCATTTCCGATATCAGCGCCCGGAGCTGTCCCAGATCCTCGTCGAACGCCTTTACCGTATGTCCCGTTGCCATGGTTTCACTTTCCTTGAGCGCCAGAGGCCAGCGCCGCTTTGACGACGCCTATGGGGGCCGGTTGTTGCACTATGATGACAGCGTATCCGGCGCCGCCATCGGAAAAGTGACAGTGACAGCCGTGCCCTCGCCGACCCGCGACGCGATGTCGAGCGTCGCACGATGACGCTCGGCAATGTGTTTGACGATCGCGAGGCCAAGCCCGGTGCCGCCCACCGCGCGGCTGCGTCCGGGATCGACGCGGTAGAAGCGTTCGGTCAGCCGGGGCAGATGCTCCGGCGCGACGCCCTCGCCTTCGTCGACGACACGCAGCCGGACCTTGCTGCCGACCTGCGTGAGCGACACCCGGATCGGCGTACCCGGCCGACCATATTTCAGCGCATTGCCGATGAGATTGTGGAGCAGCTGGCCGATCTGGACACGATCCCCCCGGACCGCCGGCACCGGCTCCACCCGCAGCTCGATGCGGTTCCGGTCGGCCTCGCCGCGCAGACCGGAGCGTATCACCCCCACGACTTCATCGATCACCGGCCCGAGCGCCAGCCCGTTCTGCGGGACGGCGAAGCGGTCCGCCTCGATCCGCGAGAGCGAGATCAGGTCGTCGACGAGTTGCTGCATCCGCTTCGCTTCGCCCAGCATGATCCCGAGGAAGCGCGCGCGGATCGCCGGATCTTCGGCGCCGCCGCCCTCGCCGAGCGTCTCTATGAAGCCCAGGATGGTGGCGAGCGGGGTCCGCAGCTCGTGGCTGGCATTGGCGACGAAATCGACGCGCATGCGTTCGGCGATCCAGCTGTCGGTGCGATCGCGCAGCGTCACCAGCCTGTTGCCTCCGGCAAGCCGGCGCACCGTCATCGCCCACCGCCGGTCAGGCTCGCCCAGCCCGGCGATTTCGACCGGTGTCTCGGTTTCACGATCGGCCGCGACCAGCTCCGCGGCGACAGGATGGCGGAGCGCCAGCCGGAAATCGCCTTCGACCTTCTCGGCGCCGAACAGCCGGCGGGCGGCGGCATTGGCATGGGTTATGCGCTGGCCATCGAGGATCAGCAGGACATCGTCGACGGCATCGATCAGTTCTTCGGTGCGATCCGCCATGTCGACCGCCGGGGCGGGCGGCAGCGCGGCCGATGCAGGCTCCCAGCGGCGCGCGCGCCAGGCGAAGCCCGCCGCGACGAGCCCGGCCACGGCCGCTGCCATCAGGGGGGCCGACAGCAGCAGGGCAGCCCCTGCGACGACCAGAAGCGCGGCGACGCTGCGCAGGATCGGCCGGTCCGCCATGCGGCCGGTGATCGCGGCGTCCTGCCCGGGAGGCGGCAAGGGTTCGTGCTTCATCAGACCCCCTTTATAACCGAATTGTGAAATCTATCGGACATATAAGCTGTCGCTCGCGCCCGCCCAGCATCATTCTGGCACTCGCATCGAAACCGGATCGGCGGTAAGACGAGCGCGCCTGGGGCGTGTGGGGGTGATTATGCGTGACGAGGACGAACAGCCGGAAGGCGGCGCGCACCGCGCAGACCAGGCCCAGACACGCCGTGCGATGCTGCGGATCGGTGCGCTCGGCACCGCCGCGGTGGTCACGATTCGCCCGGGCATCGCCCAGGCCGCAACATCGCTGCTCACCTGTTCGGTACCGGTCCCCGACAGCGCCAACGCCGACAAGTGGATCAAGTCGGATGGAACGCTGGTGAAAAAGAACAGCAAGGATTCCTTCGCGCCCCCGTCGGCGCCTCTGCGTGGCGAGGATGTCAAGAATTCACTGAAATATGGGACGGATTATCCGGGCTACAGCGGGGCGCAGACCGATGCCTATAACGCTTATATCCAGAAGCTGAGCATCGGGAAGCAGGGCTATACCTGCTATGCCTCGCTACAGAGCCCCAGCCGTCAATAGGCCCGCAGGCATGGCTGAATGGTGACCGAAGCGCTCTACCGAAGCGATTTCCTCCATCATTGCCGGACGCACGCGATCGACGGGATGCTGCTCGTCTTCCACAGGCCTTCGGGGACGACGCATTTCCTGGCCAGTCCCGTGCCCGAGATGCTCGAATTGCTGGCGGAAGCCCCGTCGGATTCAGCCGGCCTGTGCCGCCGCCTGTGCGAGCGGCTCGACGTACCGCAGGACGACGAGGCGCTTGCGGTCGTCGCGGCGCGGCTGCGGGACCTGGTCGCCAGTGGCCTGGTGCAGGCCGCCTGATGCACGAGATCAAGCTTCGGGTCGGCACCATTTCCTATCGCGTCGCTTCGCCCTGGCTGGCGCCCGTTGCAGCGCTGCGCCGGCTCTATGCCGGCTATCCCGCGCCCGAGGACGGCATCGCCACGGTGACGGCGCGGATCGGCCCGCCGGCGCGCTGGCGGCGCTGGATCCGCCCGCAGGTTGGCATCGAAGGCGATCACAGCCTGCCGGACACGGTCCCGATGGCGTTGCGCCACGCGCTGCTCGCCGCCGAGATGGCGATGAACATGCAGGTCGCGCTCGGCGAACGCCGCCATCTGCTGCTGCACGCCTCGGCTGTCGAGCGCGGCGGCAAGGCCCTGATCATGCCAGGGGAGTCCGGCTCCGGAAAATCGACGCTGGCGGCCCTGCTCGGCGAGGCCGGCTGGCGGCTGATGGCCGACGAGTTCGTGATGATCGACCTCGCGAGCGGCATGGCGCTGCCCTTCCCGCGCGCGATCAGCCTGAAGAACAGCGCGATCGCCGAAATGGTCGGCCGGATCGCCGACCCGGGCCGTTTCGGCCCGCAGCTGAGCGCCACGCCCAAAGGGGAGCTGCGCCATCTGCGTCCCAATGCCGACGCGATATCGCGGATGGACGAGCCGGCGGTGCCCGCGCTGATCCTGTTTCCGTCCTTCGGCTTCGAGGCCGCGAGCGAGGGCGTCAGCCGCTCCGAACTGTTCATGCGCCTCACCGAGGGCTCGACCAACTATGTCGCGCTCGGACTGCCCGGCTTCGAAGCGCTGCTCCGCCTTGCCCAAAGCGTGCCGTCCGCGCGCTTCGCTTATCCGGACAGTGATAGCGGCATCGCCATCGTCGAGCAGTTCTGCGCCGAGGCCGGGATATGAGGGACGCGCGCGCGCTTGCGGCCGCGCTCGCCGATCCGGTGTCGGTGCTGGCCTTCTCGTCCGATGACTGGACCAGCCTGCTGGCCATCGCGCGGGCCGAGCGCCTTGACGGCAGCCTCGCCTTCCGGCTGGCGGACCTGCCGCTGCCGCCGGTCGTGCTCCGGGCGCTGGAAGATGCCCGTGCGCAGGCCGAGTTCGGCCAGACCCAGGCGCTGTGGGAGGTTGAGATGGCGCGGCGCGTGCTGGCGCCGATCGGCATCGCGCCGATCCTGCTCAAGGGCAGCGCCTTCGCCTTCGCCCGACTGCCCGCCGGAATAGGGCGGCTCGTCGGCGATCTCGACATCCTCGTGCCGCGCGACAGGATCGACGATGCCGAAGCGGCGCTGCTCGCAGCGGGCTTCGAATGGGTCAAGAATGACGATTATACCCAGCTTTACTATAGGCGGTGGATGCACGAACTGCCGCCGCTGGTGCATCGCGAACGGGGCAGCATGATCGACGTCCATCACACCATCCTGCCGCCGACCGCCCGGCGCACCCCCGACGCCGCGGCGCTGATCGGGGACAGCATCGAGATCGCGCCGTCGCTGCGCATCCTCAGCCCCCCCGACATGATCATCCACGCGGTGGCGCACCTGCTGGCCGACGGGGACCTCGCTGGCGGCCTGCGCAATCTGTGGGACATCGACCGGCTGCTGCGGCTGTTCGCGGCCAGCGCCGATTTCTGGAAGGCTCTGGAGCGCCGTGCCGCGCTCCACGAGATGCGCGAACCGCTCGGCCTGGCGCTGCGGCTTGCCGACCGCATCTTCGCCACGCCGGTCGAGCCGCGCCTCGCAGGCTATGACCGGATGCGCGATGGCCTGTTCGTCCGGAGGCTGCTTGCGCGCGACGGCTGGGGACGACCGACGCGGCCGATCAACCGGCTGGGCTTCTACATCCGCTCGCACTGGATGCGGATGCCACCGCTGATGCTGGCGCGACATCTGTGGATCAAGGCGCGCGCGACATGACGGCGGATGACCTGCTGGTCCGCGAGCTGGGCTGGATCGAGCCCGCCGAGATGTTCGCGCGACTGTCCGGCCAGGCCGGCATCGCCTTTCTCGACAGCGCCGCAGCCGGCGATCCACGCTCGACATGCTCCTACATCGCGGTCGATCCGGCCGAGGAGATACGGCTCGACACCGCCTCCATGGACGAAGCGCTCGCGGCGTTGCGGCGGCTGCACGTGCCGGCGGCGGCCTCGGCGCCGCTGCCGTTCAGCGGCGGCCTGATCGGATTGCTGTCCTATGACCTCGGCCCGAGCGCGCTCGGGGTGACAAGCCGCCATGCCCCCGACCCGGAACTGCCCGCGCTGGTGGTGCGGCGCTATGATCTGGTGCTCGGCTTCGATCATGCCGCCCGCCGTGCCTGGGGCTTTGCCCGGCCGCGCGGCACGCTGCGGGCGGAGGAGCGGCTCGCGCGGTTGCTCGATATCGCGGCGGAACCGCTGCCGGCCTGTCCCACCGCGCTCGCATGGACCGAGGAGACGAGCCCGGAGCGTCACGCGGAGATGCTCGCGGCGGTTCTCGGCTATCTGCGCGCAGGCGACATCTACCAGGCCAACATCAGCACGCGCTTCACGGCACCGCGTCCGCCCGGCTTCTCGCCCGCCGCCGCCTATCTCGCCCTGCGAGACCGCACCCCGGCACCCTTCTCCGCCTATCTCGACCTCGGCGACGGCGGCAGCCTGCTCAGCGCGTCGCCCGAACGCTTCGTCCGCTGCGATCCGGCCGGGCGAATCGAGACACGGCCGATCAAGGGAACCGCGCTGCGGTCCAGCGATCCCGACGAGGATCGCCGCAACGGCGAGCGCCTCGCTGGATCGCCCAAGGACCATGCCGAGAATCTGATGATCTGCGACCTGCTGCGCAACGACCTCTCCATCGTTGCCGAGGAAGGCAGCGTCACCGTCTCGCAGGTCGCCCAACTCGAGGGCTTCGCATCGGTCTGGCACCTCGTCTCGGCGATTCATGCCCAGCTGCGCCGCGGAAAGGATGCGATCGATCTGCTGGCCGCGACCTTTCCCGGCGGATCGATCACGGGCGCCCCCAAGCGCCGGGCGGTGGAGATTATCGACGCGATCGAGGCCTCAGCGCGCGGCCCGTTCTTCGGAATCCTGTTCGCGCTGGCGGACGATGGGGCATTGGACAGTTCGATCGTGATCCGGTCGATCGCCGCGACGCCGTCCCGCCTGATCGCGCGGGCCGGCGGCGGCATCGTCGCGGACAGCATAGCCGCCGCCGAATATGCCGAACTGCGCGCCAAGATCGATCCCGTTCTGGGATAGCCTCCCGGCGCGCGCGATTGCCATTGGCCGGAAGCCCGGTTGAATCGGCCGTACCGATCTGTTACATAGACTGTGTTGACAAGGATGGACCGCCTGTGCCTGCACCCAAGAACAGCCCCTGTTGCGATAGCGATGGTGCGGGAACCAAGAAGACCGCCGCTACCCGCGTGTTCGAGGCGGCGCGCGACCTGTTCTATCATCGCGGGATTCGGGCCGTCGGCGTGGACGAGATCGTCTGCAAGGCGGGCGTCACCAAGCCGAGCCTGTATCGCGCCTTCGCATCGAAGGACGATCTGGTTGCCGCTTGCCTCGAAGAGAGCGGTCGCGAGAATCGGGCGGCTCTCGACATCGCCGTAGAGCAGGCCGGAGCCGACCCCCGCGATCAGTTGCGGGCCATAGTGCGTCATTTCGCGACCAAGATCGCTGCGCCCGATTTCCGGGGCTGCCCGATGAGCAATACCGCCGTTGAAATCCCCGAGCCCGGCCATCCCGGTCGCGCCGTGCTCGAAAGCTGCAAGGCCGAAATGCGGACGAGGGTGGCCGAGGTCACCCGGCGCATGGACATCGCCCGTCCCGATGAACTCGCCGATGGTCTCGTGCTGATCATCGAGGGCGGCATGGCGGCCCATCATATTTTCGGCAGCCAGGGGCCTTGCGCGGCAATGACCGCGACCACCGACGCGCTGATCGAAGCGCATAGCAGGACGCAGATCAGCGCATAGACGCTCGAATCCTCCCGCCACGCTGCGGGGGTGCCGCTATGGGTGACCGACCTCCAGCGCGCGCATCTCGATCGCGTGCAGCATCGCCATGAAGCGATCGAGCTCCTCGGGCACGAAGCTCGCAAAGATCCGCTCCTCATATTCCAGCGCCTTGGGCGCGACCTCCGCGTAGAGCGCCTGCCCGGCATTGGTCAGCGCGAGCAGCCGCGACCGGCGGTCGGCGCGGTTTGGCGCGCGCGCGATCAGGCCACGGTCGACCAGCGCGATCGCCGCGCGGCTGACCGTAACCTTGTCCATCCGCGTCGCGGTGCAGATGCCCTGCTGGGTGATGCCGTCATTCTCGGCGACCACCGCGATCACCCGCCATTCGGGAATGGTCAGGCCGAACAGAGCCTCATAGGCGCTCGCGATCACATCGCTGACGACGTTGGAGGTGACCGACAGGCGGTATGGGATGAAATGATCGAGGATGAGACGTTTCGGGGCCATGCGTGTTGGTAACATTTGACACGACTCACCGCAAATCCGATAATCGTTTCAAATGTTACTGATGGAGGCGGCCATGACCGATTCGCATCTCGAGCCCCACCACAATCCCCTTGGCCTCGACGGGTTCGAGTTCGTCGAGTTCACCGGTCCCGATCCAGAGGCCCTGGCAGCCCTGTTCCAGGCAATGGGCTTCACCCATCTCGGCAATCATCGCTCGAAGAATGTCCGCCGCTACAATCAGGGCGACATAAACTTCATCCTCAACATGGACCCGACCGGCCAGGCCGCGGACTTCCGCGCCGCGCATGGCCCATCCGCCAACGCGATGGCGTTCCGCGTCCACGATGCCGCCAAGGCCCTCGAAAAGGCCGTCACGCGCGGAGCGAAGGCCGTGCAGAGTCCGGCCGGGCCGATGGAGCTCAACATCCCCGCGATCGAAGGCATCGGCGGCTCCAACCTCTATCTGGTCGATCGCTATGGCGCGCGAGAGATCTACGACGTCGATTTCCGGCCGGTGCCGGGCGCGAAGAAGGATGACCGCTCGGTGGGCCTCCACACGCTCGATCACCTGACCCATAATGTCCATCGCGGGCGAATGGATCATTGGGCGCGGTTCTACGAACGCGTCTTCAACTTCCGCGAGATCCGCTATTTCGATATCGAGGGCAAGGCGACGGCGCTGCTCAGCCGGGCGATGACCGCGCCGGACGACAAGATCCGCATACCGCTCAACGAAAGCCAGGACGAGACCAGCCAGATCGAGGAATTTCTTCGCGAATATCGGGGCGAGGGCATCCAGCACCTGGCACTCGCGACCGACGACATCTTCGCCACCGTGGACGCCCTGCGCGTCAATGGCATTCGTTTCCAGATCAGCCCGGAGAGCTATTTCGACGGCATAGACAAGCGCCTGCCCGGCCATGGCCATGATGTCGGCGAGATGCGCAAGCGCGGTATTTTGATCGACGGCGCCCCCGAAACCGGCGGCGGCCTGTTGTTGCAGATCTTCACCGAGAACATGGTGGGTCCGATCTTCTTCGAGATCATCCAGCGCAAGGGCAATGAGGGCTTCGGCGAGGGTAACTTCAAAGCGCTGTTCGAATCGATCGAAGCCGACCAGATCCGCCGCGGCGTGGTGAAGGCGGATGGTTAAGCGCGAAAGGCCAAACCCCTCCCCTGAAGGGGAGGGGGTGGAAATGGCCGATTACTTCCCGGGCTTCGGCAATCACCTATCCTCCGAGGCGGTTCCCGGCGCGCTGCCGGTAGGCCGGAATTCGCCCCAGCATGTGCCCTTCGGCCTCTATGCGGAGCAGCTTTCCGGCACCGCCTTCACCGCGCCGCGCAGCGAGAATCGGCGCAGCTGGCTCTATCGATTGCGCCCCGCCGCCAACCATCCCCCGTTCAAGCCCTATGGCCGGCCGGGCCTGCTGCGCTCCGCCCCGTTCGACGAGGCGCCGCCTACCCCCAACCGGATGCGGTGGGATCCGCTTCCGCTGCCAGCCGAGCCCACCGACTTCCTCGACGGGCTCGTCAGCATCGCGGGAAATGCCGGCATGGGCGTGCACCTCTATGCCGCGACCCTGCCGATGGAACGACGAGCCTTTTTCGACGCCGATGGCGAGCTGCTGATCGTGCCGCAGGAGGGCCGGCTGCGCATCGTCACCGAGATGGGGAGGATCGAGATCGAGCCGCTCGAGATCGCCCTCATCCCGCGCGGCGTGCGCTTCAGGGTGGAGCTGCCCGACGGCGCGGCGCGCGGCTATGTCTGCGAGAATTACGGACCGGCATTCCGCCTGCCGGAACTGGGTCCGATCGGCTCGAACGGCCTCGCCAATCCGCGAGATTTCGAGACGCCGTCGGCCTGGTACGAGGACGTCGACGCGCCGGTCGAACTGATCCAGAAGTTCGAAGGAGCGTTGTGGACGACGATGCTCGATCACTCGCCCTTCGACGTCGTTGCCTGGCACGGCAACCTCGCACCATGCCGCTACGATCTGCGCCGCTTCAACACCATCAACACGGTCAGCTTCGACCATATCGATCCCTCGATCTTCACGGTGCTGACTTCGCCGAGCGACACCGCCGGCACCGCGAATTGCGACTTCGTGATCTTTCCGCCACGCTGGACCGTAGCCGAGGACAGCTTCCGGCCACCCTGGTTCCACCGCAATGTGATGAGCGAATATATGGGTCTGATCGAAGGCAGCTACGACGCCAAGGCCAGCGGATTCGCGCCGGGCGGCGGATCGCTGCACAACCGGATGTCCGGCCATGGCCCGGATCGAGCGAGCTATGAAGAAGCCATCGCCGCCGACCTCCAGCCCCGCAAGATCGAGGCAACGATGGCCTTCATGTTCGAAAGCCGCGCGGTATTGCGTCCGACCCGCTTCGCGCTCGACACGCCGCTGATGCAGTTCGATTATGACGATGTCTGGTCAGGCTTCGCCAAGGCGGAGCTGCCGCGATGATCGCGATCGATGAGACCCATGATCCGGCGCTGACCAGCTGGGTGCCCGGTGCCGACCGACATGCCGATTTTCCGGTCCAGAACCTGCCTTATGGCATCTTCTCCGTCGACGGCCGCGCTGCGAGGCCTGCCGTGGCGATCGGCGACAAGCTGCTCGACCTGCTCGCGATCACCTGGCTGCTGCCGGTGGAGGTGACCGGGGGCACACTGAACGCCCTGTTCGCCCTCGCGCCGGAGCGGCGGCTGGCGTTGCGCCGCAAGCTCTCCAGCCTGTTGTCCGACGACAGCCACCGCCCTGCCATCGCACCCCACCTCTACGACCAGGGTGCGGTGACGATGCACCTGCCCGCCGCGATCGGCGATTACACCGATTTCTATGCCGGCATCCACCACGCCAACAATGTCGGCCGTCAGTTCCGGCCCGACAACCCGCTGCTGCCCAATTATAAATATGTGCCGATCGGCTATCACGGCCGCGCCTCGTCGATCCGGCCATCGGGCGTGCCGGTGGTGCGGCCGCGTGGCCAGCGAAAACCGCCCAATGCCGATACGCCGGTGTTCGGGCCGACCGCACGGCTTGATTTTGAGCTGGAGCTGGGGGTGTGGGTCGGCCGAGGCAATCACCTGGGCGATCCGATACCGATCGCCGAGGCCGCAGATCATATCGCCGGCTTCTGCCTGCTGAACGACTGGTCGGCGCGGGAATTCCAGGCGTGGGAATCCCAGCCGCTCGGCCCCTTCCTGGCCAAGAATTTCCACTCGACGGTGTCGCCCTGGGTCATCACCGCCGAGGCGCTGGCACCGTTCCGCATCGCCCAGCCGCCGCGGCCGGACGGCGATCCCGCGCCGCTTGCCTATTTGTGGGACGAAGCAGATCAGTCAGGTGGTGCGCTGGCCATCGACCTGGCGGCCTATCTGCTCACCGCGAAGATGCGCGAAGCCGGCCTGCCGCCCCACCGCTTGAGCCGGGGCCCGGCGTCGAACATGTACTGGACCGTCGCGCAGCTCGTCACACACCACGCCTCGAACGGCTGCAACCTCAACCCGGGTGACCTGCTGGGCACCGGCACGCTTTCCGCACCCAGCGAAGACGGCTTCGGCAGCATGCTGGAGCTTTCGCGCGGCGGCGCGCAGCCGGTGCTGCTGCCGAATGGCGAAGAGCGCAGCTTCCTCGCCGACGGCGACGAGGTGATTCTGACCGCGACCGCCCGCTCGGACGGCTATATCCCGATCGGTTTCGGCGAATGCCGGGCGATGGTGCTGCCGGCGCGGTGATCGGTCAGAAGATCAGCTTCCGGATCTGCAGCCGGATCGTCCGCCCGGCCGGATCGAGATAGCCGGGCTGGTAGCGCAGCGGCGTCGCGCCGGTCGCATCGCGCACCTTCAGATGCGAATCGAACAGATTGTCGATGCGCAGCGATATCCGGGCGCCCTGCGCCCAGCCCTGTTCGATCAGCGACGGGATCTGCCCGAGGTTCACGAACAGCCGCGCGTTTACCGATGCGCGCGGCGAGAAGCGCAGGTTGCCGGTCGGTACGCCTGCCGCACCCGTGACGGTGGTTCCGCTTTGCCAGTTGGCGGTCAGCCGCGCGCCGAGGCCGTTGTTCGAATAGGTGGCCTGCGCCTCGAGCTCGTGCCGCGCGGTGCCGCCGCCCGAGCCGATCGTGTCGCCGTTGAGCAGATCGAGCACAGGCAAACCCTGGCGGATCAGCACCTCGTCCTTGAAATGCCAGGTGTGGAAGACCGACAGCTGGATGCGCCCGCCCTGACCGCCGCCGCGCCCGCCGAAGCCACCGCCACCGCCACCGCCACCGCGCGCGCGTCCGCCATCACGGGGCGCATCGCCGGCGGGCCGCGTCTCGC